>CAXUJF010000301.1:0-7551 GCA_964250865.1 uncultured Streptosporangiaceae bacterium | reverse complement strand
GAGGCGAGCTTCGTCACCGGCGGCGCCTACGGGCTGCTGCTGGTCCTCGGCGCGCTCGAAGGCCTGATCGGCGCGTTCGCCTACGGCACCTGGTCGATCGGCTCGTTCCCGGCCGCCGCGCTGGCCTGCTGCCTGATCCTGCTGGTCACCTGCGTGTTCGGGGCCTGGGGGATGAGCTCGGTGGCTGGCGCGATCGTCCCGGCCATCGGCTGGATCATCGCGTCGTTCGTGCTGGACTCCCCGTCCAAGCAGGGCAGCGTGGTCGTGGCCGCCATCACCAGCGGCGAGTTCTACCTCTACGGCGGCGCCCTCAGCGCCCTGCTGGCCATCTTCGTCGCGTTCGTCCTGTGGATCCGCCGCACCGGCCGGAGACTGCCCTCCAGTGGGTCGGGGGCAGCCCGATGAGCCAGCAGCCCGCCGAAGTCCCCGGCTCCCTGCTCACCCACGCCGGCCGCTACCGCCGCCTCCGCACCCGCTAGGGCGCTCGGATCAGCGCAGGTCTTCGAGGCGGGCCGAGACTTCCCGGTACCGGCCCACGGGGACCAGGTGGACGCCGTGGAACGCGCCGCTGTCGCGTAGCTGGCGAATCTGCTCACACGCGGCGTCTACCCCGGCGGCCTTGTCCGCGGCGACCTGGTCAATGAGCTGGTGGGGGATGTCGATGTCGGGGATGGAGGCGGCCAGGCGGCGGGCCATCTGGGTACTGGCCAGAACCATCACGCCTGCGTAGACCGGGATGTCCACCGGGTTGGCCTCGCGCCAGCGCAGCTGGGCCGCTACCGAGTAGCTGACCTGGGTGAACAGGAAGTCGGCGGATTGTTTCCAGCGGGGCAGGGGCCGCAGGGAGGCGGCGGCCCCGATCCGCCACGGGGGTACTCCGGTGAACACCGGGTCGGCGGAGCAGTTCCGGGCTTCGTCGATCATCGAGCGGACGGTCAGGTCGCTGGTGCGCCCGCCCGAGGTGGGCTTGTCGCCGTAGACGAACAAGAACTGGCTGACACCGTAGGCGGCGGCGGTGAGCAGGTCCCGGCGGAATCCCAGCAGGTTGCGGTCCCTGGAGTTGAGGCAGGCGATGGTGTTCCCGCCCATGGCCTGCACCTCGTGCGCGACCGCGATACTGGATACGGTCGCGCGGCCGATGTGGTTGTCCGGGATCAGGAATGCATCAGCGACCGGGCTGAGCACCCCGATCTGATGACGGGCGTGGGTGAGGTCAGGCCCGGTGGGGGGCTCAATCTCGCAGATCACCTCGAAGGGCCGGTTCATGGTGATCACGTTAGGCCAAAACCCGGATGGGCGGCGCGTGGGTCCCAACGCTGCGGTGGCTCAACCTGGTGTCCCGTGGAGCCATAGTGGCTCAGCCTCAACCTGATCGCCCCGTTAGCTGTATTTACCAGAGCGCAAATAATGCCTCTGAGCTGGTATGTAATCGGTGATGCCAACCACGAGTTGCGTTAGTGCCAAAGTGGTGCCATTATGGTGCCATGAACTTGACGGGGTATGTGGAGGCGCTGCGGCAGCAGCTGGCGGTGGCGGCTGCGGCCGGTGGGGATGAGGCGCAGGCCCTGGCCGAGCGGCTCACCGCCCCGCTCGACGCGGCCACCCGGCTGGTCCTGCTGGACGCGCTGTCGGCGGCGGCCGGGGAGATCACCCGGGACATGGCGCCGGGCTCGGTGGACCTGCGGCTGCGGGACCGGGAGCCGACGTTCGTGGTGACCCTGCCGCCGCCGGCCGAGGCCGCTTCCGAGCCATCAGCGCCACACTCATCGGCATCAACGGCACCGCCAGCACTGCCAGCACCGGAAGCGCCGGCTCCGGAGGCCGACGACGCGGCCATGGTCCGGATCAACCTGCGGCTGCCCGAGCACCTCAAGGGCCGGGTCGAGGAGGCGGCGGGCCGGGCCGGCCTGTCGGTCAACGCCTGGCTGGTCCGGGCCGCGACCGCCGCCCTGGACGGCCACACCGGCCCCGGTGACCAGGGCGACCGCGCCCCCAACGACAACTGGCGCGTCGCGCGCGGCGGCCAGCGCTTCACCGGCTGGGTCCGCTAGCCCGCACCAGCGCCCAGCCCGGGCCCAGCACCAGCCTCACCCGCAGCACGAGAACGAAAACCCAACCAAGCACGGAGGGAAAACCAGCATGCCTGCGTACAGCACCCCTGACCCCATCGTGGCCGTGATCGAGTTCGAGGTCGGCGACGCCAGGATCCTCGCCAGCGAACGCGACGACACAGTGGTCGAGGTCCGCCCCAGTGACGAGTCCCGCGACAACGACGTCCGGGCGGCCGAGCAGACGCGCGTGGAGTATTCCGCGGGCCGGCTCCTGGTCAAGGGGCCGAAGCAGCGTAACCCGTTCGGCAAGCCCGGCTCGATCGACGTGACCGTGAGCCTGCCCCAGGGGTCACGGCTGCAGGCCACCGGCGGACTGGGCGCGTTCCGCGGCGAGGGGCGCCTCGGCGACTGCCAGTTCAAGTCGGGCCTGGGCGACATCATGGTCGCCTGCACCGGCGCACTGGACGTCAGCACCGGGTCCGGCACCGTCACCGTGGACCAGGTCACCGGCACCGCCGACGTCTCCACCGGCTCGGGGCAGATCCGGCTCGGCCACGTGCACGGCAACGCGGTGATCAAGAGCTCCAACGGTGACGTCTGGCTGGGCGAGATCGACGGTGACCTGCGGGTCAAGGGGGCCAACGGCCGTATCGACGTGGATCATGCCCGGGCCGGCGTCGAAGCCACCACGGCCCACGGTGACCTGCGGGTCGGCGGGCTGACCCGCGGCGCGGCCAGCCTGAAGACCAGCCTGGGTGCCATCGAGATCGGCATCCAGGCCGGCACCGCGGCCAAGCTCGACGTGCACACGCAGTTCGGCAAGGTGCGCACCGAGATGGACGCCACCGGCGAGCCCGGCCCGGCCGACCAGGCCGTCGAGGTGCACGCCCGCACCAGCATGGGCGACATCACGATCCGCCGCACCCCGGACGACCGGCCATGAGCCCCGCCTCCAGCCCGCCAAGCCCACCCAGTGCGCTCAGCGTGACCGGGCTGCGGAAGTCGTTCGGCGACACGCTCGTCCTGGACGGCATCGACCTGGCCGTGCCCGAAGGCACCGTCTTCGCTCTCCTCGGCCCGAACGGGGCCGGCAAGACCACCACGGTCCAGATCCTGTCCACCTTGATCCCGCCCGACGCCGGGCGGATCGAGGTGGCCGGGCACGACCTGACCCGCGAGCCGGACGCGATCCGGGCCGCGATCGGGGTCACCGGCCAGTTCTCCGCCGTCGACCAGCTGCTCACCGGCACGGAGAACCTGCGGCTGATGGCCGACCTGAATCACCTGGGCCGGACCCGGGGCCGGGAACGCGCCACCGACCTGCTGGAACGGTTCGGCCTGACCGATGCCCGCCGCAAGCCGGTGTCCACCTACTCCGGCGGCATGCGGCGCCGCCTCGACCTGGCCATGACGCTGATGGGCGACCCGCGGCTGATCTTCCTGGACGAGCCGACCACCGGGCTGGACCCGCGCAGCCGGCGCACCATGTGGCAGATCGTCCGGGACCTCGTGGCGGGCGGGGTCACGATCCTGCTCACCACCCAGTACCTGGACGAGGCCGACGAGCTCGCGGACCGGATCGCGCTGCTGGACCACGGCCGGATCGTGGCCGAGGGCCGGGCCGACGAGCTCAAGCGGCGCATCCCCGGCGGCCACGTGCTCCTGCACTTCGCCGGCCTGGCCGGCCTGGAAGATGCAGCGCGCCTCCTCAGCGCCAGCACCAAGGATGAAAACGCGCTCACCCTCCAGGTTCCCAGCGATGACGAGGCTGGCTCGCTGCGCGTCCTGCTCAACGAACTGCACGAGGCAGGCGCCGACGCCAGTCACGTGTCGGTCCATACCCCCGACCTCGACGACGTGTTCTTCGCCCTCACCGGCGACCGGGAAAGTCATGAGGAGGTGGCGGCGCCATGACCGCCTACGCCATTTCGGACTCCGCCACCATGCTCCGCCGCAAGGTGCTCCACCTGCGGCGCTACCCCTCCCTGACCGTGCTCGTCCTGGGCATGCCGATCGTGTTCCTGCTGCTGTTCGTGTACGTGTTCGGCGGCACGCTCGGCTCCGGCCTACCCACCGCGGGCCTGCACAGCCTGACCACCCACACGGCAGTCGGGGGCCGCGCCGCCTACGCCAACTACGTGGCGCCCGCGATCATCCTGCTCACCGCGGCCGCCGTGGCCCAGGGCACCGCGATCTCGGTCGCCTCGGACATGACCGAGGGCATCATCGCCCGCTTCCGCACCATGGCCATCGCCCCGTCCTCCGTGCTCACCGGGCACGTGCTGGGCAGCCTGATCCAGGCCGGGCTGAGTATGGCCGTCATCACCGGCGTCGCGATCGCCGTGGGCTTCCGGCCCACCGCCACCCCGTTGGAGTGGCTGGCCGCAGCGGGCCTGCTGGTGCTGGTCGCGCTGGCCTTCACCTGGCTCACGGTCGCGCTCGGCCTGGCCGCCAAGAGCGTGGAAACGGCCAGTAACTCGCCCATGTTCCTGCTCCTGCTGCCGTTCCTGGGCAGCGGGTTCGTGCCGACCCGCTCGATGCCGGCCGGGCTGCGCTGGTTCGCCCAGTACCAGCCGTTCACCCCGGTCACCGAGACCCTGCGGGGCCTGCTGCTGGGCACCGGGATCGGATATCAGGCCGGGGTGGCCGTCGCCTGGTGCGTGGCTCTGGCCGTGGCCGGTTACCTGTGGGCCAAAGCGCTCTACCGCCGCCGCCCGTCCCGCTGATTTTCCCCGGCCTATTAGCTGGTGAGGGCCTCTTCGGTCTGGTCCAGGGCCCAGTCCAGCTCCTGCTCGGTGATGACCAGCGGCGGGGCCAGCCGGATCGCGTTGCCGTGGGTGTCCTTGGCCAGCAGGCCGCGGGCGGCCAGCCGCTCGCAGGCCTCGCGCCCGGTCAGGGTGCTGAACTCGATTCCGGCCCACAGGCCCCGCCCGTGCGTCCGGCGGACCACAGCCGGCGGCAGCGCCGCCAGCCGGGTGTGCAGCCGCACCCCCAGCTCGGCCGACCGCTGCTGGTACTCCCCGGTCCGCAGCATGGCGATGACCTCCCGGGCCACCGCGCAGGCCAGCGGGTTACCGCCGAACGTCGAGCCGTGCTGGCCCGGCCGCAGCACGCCGAGGATGTCCCGGCTGGAGACCATGGCCGACACCGGCACGATGCCGCCACCCAGCGCCTTGCCCAGCAGGTAGGCATCCGGCGTCACGCCCTCGGCCTGGCAGGCGAACGTGAACCCGGTACGGCCCAGCCCGGACTGGATCTCGTCCGCGATCATCAGCGCGTTGCTGGCCGAGCAGATCTGCCGGACCCCGGCCAGGAACCCCGGCGGCGGCACGATCACGCCCGCCTCGCCCTGCACCGGCTCGACCAGCACCGCGACCAGCCGGTCGCCCAGCTCGGCCGCCACCGCCGCCAGCGCGTCCAGGTCGCCGTAGTCCACCACCCGGAACCCGGGGGTGTACGGCCCGAACCCGCCGCGCGCGTCCTCGTCGGTGGAGAAGCTGATGATGGTGGTGGTCCGGCCGTGGAAGTTCCCGCCGAAGGCCACGATCACGGCCTGGTCCGCCGGTACGCCCTTGACCTCGTAGCCCCACTTGCGGGCGACCTTGATCGCGGTCTCCACCGCCTCGGCCCCGGTGTTCATGGGCAGCACCATCTCCATGCCCGCCAGCTCGGCCAGCTCGGCGCAGAACGGCCCGAAGTGCTCGTGGTCGAAGGCCCGGCTGACCAGCGTGACCCGGTCCAGCTGACGCCGGGCCGCCTCGACCAGCCGGGGGTGCCGGTGCCCGAAGTTGATCGCCGAGTAGGCCGCCAGCATGTCCAGGTAGCGCCGGCCTTCCACGTCGGTGACCCAGCAGCCCTCGGCCTCGGCGATGACGACCGGCAGGGGCTGGTAGTTGTGCGCGCTGTGGGCTGCCGTCTGGGCCCGCAGCTGCTCGCTGCGGGTCATGTTCAGGTCGGTCATCATGGTCATGGTCGCCTCCTTCAGGCTCTTGGTCAGGGCCGTAGCTCGAGTGTGCAGCACTTGGGACCGCCGCCCGCCTTGAGCAGCTCGGACAGGTCCACGCCGATCGGCTCGAACCCGCGCTCGGTCAGCCGGGCGGCCAGATCGCTGGCCTGTTCCGGCAGTATCACGTGCCGGCCGTCACTGACCGCGTTCAGGCCGAGCACCGCGGCGTCGGCGTCGGTCGCCTCGATCAGCTGGCCGAACAGCCCGGCCAGGGTGGCCCGGCCCGCGTCGTCGAATGCCGCCGGATAGTAGGCGGCGGTGTCCGCGTCCAGCACGCACATGGCCGTGTCCAGATGGTAGAACCTCGGGTCGACCAGCCGGACCGGGTGGACGGGCAGGCCGAAGGCCGCTTCCAGCTCGGCCGCGGCGCCGGGGTCGGACCGGAAGCCGTACCCGGCCAGCAGGGCGCGGCCCGTGCCCAAGATGTCGCCCTCGCCTTCGTTGACCAGCGCGGGGGCCCGCACGTCGGTGTAGCCGTGGCCGCGGAACCAGTCCAGGTAGGCCTCGGCCTCGGCCGCCCGCTCCGGGTAACGGAACCGGGCGCCCAGTACACCCCCGCCGACCACGGTGGCGCCGTTGGCCGCGAACACCATGTCCGGCAGCCCGGGCACCGGCTCGATCAGGTGCACGGCGTGGCCGAGCTCGGTGTAGACCTGCCGCAGCCGTTCCCACTGCCGCACGGCGCGGCGCGCGTCCGCGGGCTGGTCCGGCCGCATCCACGGGTTGATCGCGTAACTCACCGCAAAGTGGAACGGCGGGCACATCAGATAGCTGCGCTCGCTCGCCTGGCGCTCCGCCACTGGGCGTACGGCCAGCTCATCGTCGTAGGGCCCGGCCCCCATCGCCATCGTCATGGGGTCAGCATAGGAGCCGGCCTGGCACAACAGATATGCGTTTCTCATGCGTCAGAGGCGAAAAGCGTTGCGAGTTATGGTCCGAAAACGGCGAATCATTAACAAATAATGAGCGGCAAGGCATCATACCGAAACCCGTATGACGGCCGTGTTAAATATAATTACGGAAAGTGGTCAGAGCCGCTTCGGCCGACCGTGCGGCCGCCCCGCCGCACAGTTATGTACGGGCTCAGTTCCGGCTCAGTACCGGCCGATGTCGCGGGCCAGATCCAGGCCCAGCAGCCGGTCCGCCGCGGCGAACGTCTCGAACCTGGCCCCGGGGGTGACGTCCCCGTCGTCGGCCAGCGCGCGCAGCCCGGCCAGCGCGGTCACCGTGTCCAGGTCGTCCTCGAAGGCCGCGGTGATCGCATCGGCGTACCGAGCGGGCATCGCCGCGCTGGGGGAGTTGGCCCACTGGGCCACGGCTATCCGCCAGGCGGTCAGCGCCTGGTCCGCGTCGGCCAGCGCGGCCCAGGTCAGCTCCACACTGTCCCGGTAGCGCCGGCCCAGGAAGGCCAGCCGGACCGCGAGCGGGTCGATGCCCCGCGCCGTCACCTCGCACCACCGCCGGGGCCCGCCGTCCTGCGGCCCGGCGGTGGTC
>CAXUJF010000300.1:6552-7566 GCA_964250865.1 uncultured Streptosporangiaceae bacterium | reverse complement strand
CCGGGTGCCGCCGCGCGTCAGGGCCCGGTACGCCAGGCCGCCCAGTGTGGCCAGCACAGACAGTGCGGCCACCACAGACATTGCGAAGAGAACGAGAGTGAGAGACGAGGGACATGGCCAACTTCACCGCCGCTGACGTCAAGCGGCTTCGTGACCAGACCGGCGCCGGCATGATGGACTGCAAGCGGGCGCTGGAAGAGGCCGACGGCAACATCGAGACGGCCGTCGAGGTGCTGCGCCTGAAGGGCGCCAAGGACGTCACCAAGCGCGCCACCCGGACCGCGGCCAACGGCCTGGTCACCGCGGAGCTCTCCGGCCACAGCGCCGGGGTGCTGGTCGAGCTGAACTGCGAGACCGACTTCGTGGCCAAGACCGACGTGTTCCAGCAGGTGGCCGGCGAGATCGCCAAGGCCGCGCTGGCCAGCGGGGCCGCTGACCGGCTGGCCCTGCTGAGCACCGAGGTACGCCCGGGCCAGACCGCCGAGCAGGTCATCGAGGAGGCCGGCGCCTCGCTCAAGGAGAAGCTCGAGCTCGGCCGGTTCGCCCGGTTCGAGGGCGGCTACGTGACCAGCTACCTGCACCGGTCCGACGCGGCGCTGCCGCCGACGCTGGGCGTGCTGGTCCAGATCGAGCAGGACAACGACAGCGTGGCCAAGGACCTGGCTCAGCAGGTCGCGGCCATGCGCCCGCAGTACACCACCCGGGACGACGTCCCGGCCGAGGTGGTGGAGAAGGAGCGCCGGATCGCGGAGCAGATCACCCGCGAGGAGGGCAGGCCCGAGCAGGCGATCCCCAGGATCGTCGACGGCCGGGTCAACTCCTTCTTCAAGGACGTCGTGCTGGTCGAGCAGTCGTTCGTCAAGGAGCAGAAGAAGACGATCAAGCAGGTACTGGCCGACAACGGCGTGACCGTGCGAGGTTTCGCCCGGTTCCAGGTCGGGCAGGCGTAAGCGCAACGGCCCGCGGGGGGGGCCCCCCCGGCGGGGGGGAGACCCACCCAAAAAAAACCCGGGG
>CAXUJF010000300.1:981-6542 GCA_964250865.1 uncultured Streptosporangiaceae bacterium | reverse complement strand
CCCGGCGGGGGGGGGGGCCGCCCCCCCCCCTTCTGCTAGCCACAGCAAAACTAGCCGCGGTCAACCGCGAATACAGGAGGTCGCTCGGTGCAGCAGCGGGAGGGCGCGTGGGGGAGCACGTCCCAGCCAGAAGACGCGACCGCCGCAGCGGTCCGGGCGGCATCGGCCGCGATCGGTGATCCTGCCCCTCACGAGGCCGTTCTCGCTGCGAACCCGGAGTATGGAGTGTTCCATCCGCCGTGGCACCGGGTGGTGCTCAAGCTGTCCGGCGAGGCGTTCGCCGGCAAGGAACCGCTGGGTATCTCACCCGACGCGGTGACGCACATCGCGGCCGAGGTGATGTCCGCGGTCAACGAGGGCGTCGAGGTGGCCGCCGTGGTCGGCGGGGGCAACATGTTCCGCGGCCAGGCGCTGTCCGCGCGGGGCATCGACCGGTCCCGGGCCGACTACATGGGCATGCTCGGCACGGTCATCAACTGCCTGGCCCTGCAGGACGTGCTGGAGAAGATGGGGGTCGACACCCGGGTCCAGACCGCGATCACCATGGGCCAGGTGGCCGAGCCGTACATCCCCCGCAAGGCCATCCGGCACCTGGAGAAGGGCCGGGTCGTGATCTTCGGCGCCGGCCTGGGCGCGCCGTTCTTCTCCACCGACACCTGCGCGGCCCAGCGGGCGCTGGAGATCGGCGCCGAGGCCGTGCTCAAGGGCACCGGAGTGGACGGGGTGTACGACTCCGACCCGCGCAAGAACCCGGACGCCAAGCGCTTCGACCGGGTGGACTACGGTGAGGTGCTGGCTCGCGGCCTGAAGGTGATGGACGCGACCGCGGTGAGCCTGTGCATGGACAACGGGTTGCCGATCGTGGTCTTCGACCTGCTGGGTCAGGGCAACGCGGTCCGGGCCATCCGCGGCGAGGAAGTCGGCACCCTGGTCTGCGCCGCAGACCGGTAACCTCTCGTTTACCCGGTTAACTTGGTTACTGGAAGAGAAAGCCCGCCGCCACAGGAGCCGAAATGATCGACGACACCCTCCTCGACACCGAGGAGAAGATGGAGAAGGCGGTCGCGGTCGCCAAGGAAGAGTTCGGCGTGATCCGCACCGGCCGGGCCCACCCGGTGATGTTCAACAAGCTCACGGCCGAGTACTACGGGTCCCAGACCCCGCTGAACCAGCTGGCCTCGTTCCACCTGCCCGAGCCGCGGATGGTCGTGGTCCAGCCCTTCGACAAGTCTTCGCTGGCCGCGATCGAGCGGTCCATCCGCGACAGTGACCTGGGCGTGAACCCGACCAACGACGGCAGCGTGATCCGCGTCGTGTTCCCCGACCTGACCGAGGAACGCCGCAAGGAGTACATCCGGGTCGCCCGGCACAAGGCCGAGGAGAGCCGGGTCTCGATCCGCAACATCCGCCGGCACGGCAAGGACGCGATCGACAAGCTGGTCAAGGGCGGGGATGAGGGTGAGGACGACGGCCGCCGCGCCGTGCACGAGCTCGACAACCTCACCAAGACCTACATCGACCAGGTCGACGACCTGCTCAAGAACAAGGAATCGGAACTTCTCGAGGTATAGGTGGACGCGGACCTGACGACGGGGCCGGGCGTGTCACCCGCCACCGATGGCGCCGCGGCGGACGGCCCGGCTGCGGGCGAGGCACCCAACCGCGAGGCGCCCAACCTCGAGGCACCCAAGCCTGCTCCCTCCGGACGCAACCTCCCGGTCGCGGCGGCGATCGGCGTGCTGCTCGGCGGCGCGGTCGTCGCGACGTTGTTCACGGTCAAGGCGACCTTCCTCATCTTCATGGCCGCGGCCATCGGCATCGGCTTGTGGGAGATGGCCCGGGCCTTCCGGGCCAACGGCATCAACGTGCCGCTGGTCCCCATCGCCGCGGCCGGCGCGGCCATGTGGCTGTGCGAATACTGGTGGACCAACCGCGCGGTGCTGGCGTCCCTGGTCCTGGCCGTGGTGGTCATTCTGGCCTGGCGGCTGACCCGGGGTCCCGACGGTTACCTGCGCGACGTCTCCGCCAGCGTCTTCCTGCTGGCCTACCTGCCGTTCCCGGCGTTGTTCGTGGTGGCCATGCTGGCCGCGCCCGACGGCGCCCGCCGGGTGCTGATCTTCGTGATCCTGGTCGTCTGCGTCGACGTTGGCGGCTACTTCGCCGGCAGCACGCTCGGCCGGCATCCGATGGCTCAGGCCATCAGCCCCAGCAAGACCTGGGAGGGCCTGGCCGGCTCGGTCCTGCTGTGCCTAGGTGCCGGGGCGGTCACGGTCCCGCTGCTGCTGCACGGCCACGTCTGGCAGGGCCTGCTCACCGGCGCGGCGGCCGGCGTCGCCGCCGTCGTCGGCGACCTGGCCGAGTCGGCCATCAAGCGCGACCTGGGGGTCAAGGACCTGGGCTCGCTGCTGCCCGGCCACGGCGGCGTCATGGACCGCCTGGACAGCCTCCTGATCGCCGCCCCCGTCGCCTGGCTCTTGCTGACCGTGTTCGTGAAGTGACGTGGAGTTCTTCTGTTACCACCGCGACCGGCCCGGCTCGGCCGCCTTGCGCGGCGAACTGGCGGAACAGCACTGGTCCTACATGGACCGGTTCGAGGCTGAGCTGATCGCCCGCGGCCCGACCCTGGCCGACGACGGTGACACCGCCACTGGCAGCGTGCACATCGTTGACCGGCCCGATGCCGCCGCCGCCCGTGCGTTCGCCTTCGACGAGCCCAACTACCAGGCCGGGGTCTACCGGGACGAGCTGCTCCGGCGCTGGCGCAACATCCTGGGCCGCACCATGTGGGACTTCCCCGGCGCGGCGGAGGGCGGACGCCGGTACCTGGTGCTCGGCCTCGGCGCGGGCCGGGCCGTCGACCTGGCCGTCCCGCCGAGCGAGGATGAGCTGATCGCCTACGGGCCGCTGCTGTCCGACGACGGCACCGGCTGGCTGGGTACGGCGGCGCTGGTCCGGGCGCCTGACCCCGACGCGGCCCGCGCCACCCTGACCCCGGCCCGCTACGCCGCCATCGAAGTCCACAACTGGCGCCCCGGCGGAAGATCCTAGGCCCGGCCCCCCACTGGCCGGCACACAATATTTTTAATTAACTCCCGCCACCGGGAGTTCCCCGGATTCGCCGGCGTCTGCTACGACCCAGCTTCGGCGTTGCGACCCCAGCTGGGCGATCAGGTGAGATGAGCCCTGCTCCTTGGCCACCAGCCGTTCCTGCTCGGTGACGGGCATGGCCCACAGCCAGCGCACCGGGTCGCCCCCGAACGAGTAGCCGGACAGATCCGGCGCCTCCGGGCCGGCCAGGCCACCAGGCTCATCGAGCAGCAGCACGGCCTCGTGGCCTTCCCCGAGCGGGAACGTGGCCGGCTCGTGGTACCAGCGCACACTGTGGCCCGGGCCGAACCAGGTCACCGCGCGCCACGGGTACGACGCCAGCCACAGGAACACCCGCGCGGCCACCGCCGGTGCCATCGTGGTGGCCATGGCCAGCTCGATCCGGGCGTACTGGCCGCTTTCCTGCACCAGCCGTTCCACCACCGGCATCCGCTGGCAGCTCATGCCGACCGTGGACAGCACGGTGTAGGGCCGGTCCGGGGTCGGCGGCCGTTCGGAGATCCCGGCCAGCGGCTGCTTGCCCATCGAGGCGTCCCAGTAGTGCGCGCCCTCGCCCAGCCGCTCGGTCAGGTGGCCCAGCACGCCCTGCTGGAACACGCCCCAGGATCGCTCGTGGCCGCGCCACTTCCAGTACGCCCTGGCCCGCTCCACCCGGGGTCCGAGGCCCTCCATGGCGTCGTCCAGCGACCAGCCGAACGGCGTCTGGCCCACGATGTCCCGGCTGTAACCGGGCATCCCGCGGCTGGCGTCGGACCAGCCCGGGATGACCGCGAGCAGTTTGCCGTTCTCCAGCACGGCCACCCCGTCGCCCTCCTCGAACCACAGCGGCTCGAGCGTGCCCGGCTCGATGGGCGGCCGTCCCTCGGGCAGCTTGGTGTGCCCGGACGGCATGATCGGCGCCTGCCCGGACTCGATCCGGGCCACGTCGGTGCTGGCCGGGGCGGGTACGTGGTTGGCGATCCAGGTCGCCGCCACCGTGGTGGTGGCGTCGTGCAGGTAGGCGGCGGTGGTCACGCCGTCGTACTCGACCGTGAGCCGACGGCTCTCGTACGGGTTCTCGCTTTCCAGCAGCGTGCCCGGCTGCAGCGATCCCGCGGACTCCCGGCGCAACGTCGGCATACCTTGAATTTACCCACTTGCGCGGACCACCCACCTGCGCTGGCCCCGGGTAGCCGGCAGGTGCGCCTATCCTTGACCGTTGTCGTTCTGTTTTCTACGTATCGGGGAACTCCGTGCCACCCAGCCAGCCCAGTTCAGCGCTGCCGCTGGGCCTCACCGTCAGCGGCGAAGGCCGCCCGGGCCGCCCCAAGCCGCCGCGGCACCTGGCCGATCTGGCTCTGGACGAGCGCCGGGAGGCCGTGGCCAGCCTGGGGGAGCGGCCGTTCCGGGCCGACCAGCTGTCCCGGCAGTACTTCACCCGGCTGGCCGACGACCCGGCCGCGATGACCGACCTGCCGCAGGCCACCCGGGAGCAGCTGACCAGCGCCCTGCTGCCCCGGCTGCTGACCGCCGAGAAGGAACTGGTCTGCGACGACGGCACGACCCGCAAGACGCTGTGGCGGGCGTTCGACCAGGCTTACGTCGAGTCCGTGCTGATGCGCTACCCGGGCCGGGTCACGATGTGCGTGTCCTCCCAAGCCGGTTGCGGCATGGGCTGCCCGTTCTGTGCCACCGGCCAGGCCGGGCTGACCCGGAACCTGTCCACGGCCGAGATCGTGGAGCAGGTCGTCGCCGGGGCCCGGGCCCTGGCCCGGGACGAGATACCGGGCGGGCCGGGCCGCGTGTCCAACGTGGTGTTCATGGGCATGGGCGAGCCACTGGCCAACTACCGCAGCGTGGTCGGCGCGGTCCGGCGCCTGACCGAGCCGGCTCCGGCCGGCCTGGGCATCTCCGCCCGCGGCGTCACCGTGTCCACGGTCGGCCTGGTCCCGGCGATCGGCCGGCTGGCGGCCGAGGGGCTGCCGGTCACCCTGGCCGTGTCCCTGCACGCCCCCGACGATGAGGCCCGGGACGAGCTGGTGCCGGTGAACCGGCGCTGGAAGGTGGCCGAGGTGCTCGACGCCGCCTGGGGCTACGCCGAGATCACCGGCCGCCGGGTGTCGATCGAGTACGCCCTGATCCGGGACGTCAACGACCAGGCCTGGCGGGCGGATCTGCTCGGCGACCTGCTGGCCGGCCACCTGGCCCACGTCAACCTGATCCCGCTCAACCCGACCCCGGGCTCACGCTGGACCGCGTCCCGGCCGGCCGATCAGGACGAGTTCGTGGCCCGGCTCGAGGCCCACGGGGTGCCGGTTACCGTCCGGGACACCCGGGGCCGGGAGATCGACGGCGCCTGCGGCCAGCTCGCCGCGTCCTCCAGCTGACGGAGGCTGGTGTTGCCGGGTAGACCGTGGCGGGGCCTGACCCAGCGGGCCGTGCACTGGGCCTGGCGACGGGCCCGCGCTGCCGGC
>CAXUJF010000300.1:0-971 GCA_964250865.1 uncultured Streptosporangiaceae bacterium | reverse complement strand
CGGGGGGGGGGCCCCCCCCCGGGGGGCGGGGCCGGGGGCGGGGCGCGGGCCCGGGGGGGCGGGGGGGGTCCGGGGCGACAGCCCGGCCGGGCGTAGGTTCGCCGCGTTCGGGCCCGGCTCGGTGCTGGCGTTCCCGCCCGGCGCGATCTTCGGCGAAGCGTGGATCGAGATCGGCTCGGGCACCGTCGTCGGCCAGCACGTGTCGATCTCGGCCGGCATCGTGCCCGGTCAGGAGCTGGGCCCGACGCCGCTGCTGCGGATCGGGGACGGCTGCGTGATCGGGCGCGGCTCGCACATCGTCGCCCACCAGCGGATCGACATCGGCGACGACGTGTTCACCGGTCCGAACGTCTACATCACCGACCAGAACCACGGCTACGCCGACCCCGATGTCCCGATCGGCCGCCAGTGGCCCGCGAACGCGCCGGTGTCGATCGGCGCGGGCAGCTGGCTCGGGGCCGGCGCGATCGTGCTGCCCGGCTCCTGCATCGGCCGCCACGTCGTGGTCGGGGCCGGGTCGGTGGTGCGCGGCCAGGTGCCGGACCACTGCGTGGTGGCCGGGGTGCCGGCCCGGATCATCCGGTCCTACGTGGCCGGGGACGGCTGGCGGCCGATGCGCGACGGCGCCAGCTGGCCCAGTGCTAGCCGACCCAGTGCCAGCCAGCCAATGGGGCGCACTGGGCTCATCGCGCCGACCGGGACGCTAGCCGACGCGGAGGGCGTCCAGGGCGTCCCGGAGCCGCCCCACCCGGTGCTCTAGCTGGGCGGCGCAGTCGGCCAGTACGTCGTCGGCGTTGACCGCGGGCTGGGCGGCGAGCACCCCCACCAGGTCCTCCACCGCGGCCAGCCGGCTGGACAGCTCCAGCAGCAGCGGCTGGGTGTCACCGGCCGGAGCGGCCGCCTGGGCGGCGTCCGGTGCCGGGGCCTGCGCTGCTTCGCCCGCGGCGTCGGCGTCGGCGTCCCGTCCCGGG
>CAXUJF010000299.1:0-7595 GCA_964250865.1 uncultured Streptosporangiaceae bacterium | reverse complement strand
TACCACGGGCGAACCACGATGATCCCGAACCACAGGCTGAGCGCGAACGCCGGGGCGGGTTTGCCCGCATCTGTACCCACATCCGAACTTCGGACCCAGCCGGGTACCGGATTGGCCGGCCAGCCGTTTATTTAGCGCGGCGGTGCAGAAATCAGGACGGGAGGAAGGGATGGGGCGCGTCGGGGCCGAGCGGGAACACGATCAGCCGCTGGCCCAGGCGCCGCCGGAGCTGGCTCACCGGGTCCAGGTGCAGCCAGCGCGACAGCGATGACCCGCGGGTGTGCCCGGTCACCAGGAGCACGGCGGCGTAGTCCCGGCTGCCGACTTCCGACATCACCGCCTTGACCAGGCTCCCCTCGTCGCCGATGAAACCGCTGGCCTGGCAGCCGATGGCCGTCAGGTGCCGCACGGTGAGGTTCATCCGATGCTCGGCCGCCGCCCCGAGGTTGTAGCTCGGCCGCGGCGCGACCGGGAACTTCCCCGACTGAGCGCCGAGGAGAAGCTCCGCGGCCGGCAACCGCGCCTGGGCGGTGTTGGCCAGTGACAGAACCACCGCCTCGCACGGCCCCTGCTCCTGCAGGGCGACGAGGTAGTTGACCGGTTCCAGGTCGAGTTTCTCGTCGGCGGCCAGTAAGTCCATGTCCAGCACGAGCAGATACCGTCGCATGCCCATCACATCCCCTGAAGGCTGACGGCCCTCATCGAGGGCGTACCCGCACGCCGGGGCCGAAACCTGTGGCCGGTTACAGGTAGTTCTCCAGGTCCTTGGCTATGTCGGCGGGGGGCACCGGGGGCTCGAAGCGCTTGATCACGGCGCCGTCGCGGCCGATGAGGAACTTGGTGAAGTTCCACTTGACCTCGTCGGTGCCGTCCGAGCCAGGCCGGATCTTCGAGATGGCCTGGTAGAAGTCGCCGTAGTCCGGGCCGAAGTCGCCGGGCGCCGCGCCCGCAGGTACGCATACAGCGGGTCGGCGTCGGGCCCGTTGACGTCGACCTTGCTGAAGACCGGGAACGTGACGTTGTAGGTCGCCTTACAGAAGTCCTGGATCTCCGCGTCGGTGCCGGGCTCCTGCTCCTTGAACTGGTGGCAGGGGAATCCCAGGATCTCCAGGCCCCGGCCCTGGTCGTCGCGGTACAGCGCTTCCAGGCCCTCGTACTGCGGGGTCACCGGGTCGCTCGGGCGACACGCAACCCGTCAGAACGTCTGTTAATCGAACAATATTGTTTGTACATCGGCCGCGACTACCTGAACTCCCGGGTGGCGGCGCAGCGCCTGGTGGCGATCTACTTCCCGTGGGTCCAGCTCCTGTCCGGGCTGGCCAGCATCATCGTGCTCGGCGTCAGCGCCGCCATGATCGGTCAGGGTCAGCTCACGGCGGACGCACTGATCGCGTTCGTGCTCCACATCGACCTGTTCTTCACGCCCATCCAGCAGCTGTCGCAGGTGTTCGACGCCTGGCAGCAGACACGATCTCGGTGGGCCGCATCAGTGAGCTCATGCGGACCGAGACGCTGACGCCCAACCCGGAAACCCGGCTGCCCCTGGACCGGCTCGCGGGCGAGGTGCGCTTCGGCCGCGTGCACTTCGCCTATCCCGAGCGGGCCGGTTCCGGCGCGGGACCGGCCCGGCGGGTACCTGCACCAGCTGACCGAACGGGGCCGGTCCCTGTCGGCCGGACAGCGCCAGCTGCTGGCCCTGGGCCGGGCCCAGCTGGTGGACCCGGCCATCCTGCTGGACGAGGCCACCTCCAACCTGGACCTCATGACCGAGGCCCGGGTCAACGCGGCCATGGACCACGTCTCGGCCGGGCGGACGACGATCATCATCGCCCACCGGCTGCAGACGGCCCGGGCGGCCGACCGCATCGTGGTGCTCGACTCGGGGCAGATCGCCGAGGCCGGGAACCACGAGGAGCTGCTGGCGGCCGGAGGGCGCTACGCCGCCATGTGGGAGTCGTTCGAGACCGCCTCCGCCGGGGCCGGTAGCGGCGGGAAGAGGAAGCAGGCGGATCGCGGGCCGAAATTCCGCGCAGCCTTAGCGAAACCTGAACCCCAGCTAAGCCGGTCCTGCGGTGCCTGCGCATGAGGCTGGGCGCATGCCACCATCGACGCCAGGCCGGAAGTCATCGACGACGGTAAGCCGGATATGGGACAAACGCGCCGGGCAATGGCATGATCACGTGACTTCGACCGCGTCGTTCGAGAAGGTGCTTGACCATGTTCTTGCCTGGTCGGAGCCGCAGCCGTCCGATGTCTGCGTGGACCTCGGAGCGGGTACCGGGTTCGTGACGCTAGCCTTGGCCCCGGTGGTGGCATCGGTGACCGCCGTCGACATCTCCCCCGCGATGATCAAGGTCCTGTCCGCCCGGGCGGCCGATGCGGGGCTGGTGAACATATCAGCCGAAGAGGCAGACCTGATGGACTTCCGCTTTCCGGCCGCCGGCGCCGATCTCATCGTGACCAGCTATGCACTGCATCACCTCGACAACGGCGACAAGCGGGCGCTGGTCGCGCGGGCGACGGAGTGGCTGCGCCCCGGCGGCCGGCTGGTCGTCGCCGACATGATGTTCGGTCGCGGCGGGAGCCGCCGGGACCGCGACATTCTCCGCCAGAAGGTGACCGCACTCGCCGATAAGGGAATCGGCGGATGGTGGCGCATCGCGAAGAATCTGACCCGCTACGGCCTCGGCGTCGGGCACGAGCACCCGGCGCCACCCGAGTTCTGGCAGCAGGCGTTGCGTGATGCGGGACTGGTGGAGGTGCGCTTTGCGCCGGTCGCAGCCGAAGCCGGCATTGTCTGCGGTATCCGGCCGGCGCGCCCTCCCGGCCGGTAGCCGCCCGCAGTGATGGACAGCCAGCCATGAATCTGGCCCTCACGGGCATAACAACGAGAGCGGCGATCGTGCTCGTGGCACTCATCGTGCTGGCGGGTTGCGCAAGTCAGCCCGAACGGCCATCGGCGAAGCCAGCCACACCGGGCGCGCCGGCCCCGGCCACGGCCCGGGCCTCGGCAACTAGGCAAGCTCCCGCGCCCGCCAGGACCGCCGTGGGCGTTTACGGCAGCTATCCGGCTGCCGAGCGGCAGCTGACCTTCACCGAGGCCGCCCACAGCACGGCGGCGGGCCCGGATCTCGGTTCACGCACCCTCGTGACCCAAATCTGGTATCCGCAGGCCAGCGCCGTCGCCGGACCGTTTCCGCTGCTGATGTTCGCCCCGGGGTTCCTGCAGTGCGCCGACGCGTACGCAGATCTGCTGCGAGCCTGGGCCAGCGCGGGATACGTGGTCGCCGCCGTGAATTTCCCGCGCACCAACTGCCAGGCGGGCGGCGAAGCGTACGAGCCGGACCTGGTGAACCAGCCAGCGGACATGTCCTACGTTCTGACCAAGCTGCTGGCCCAGAGTGCGCAACCTCACGGCGTGTTCTCGGGTCTGCTGAACCCGCGCGAGATTGCCGCGGCCGGCCAGTCCGACGGCGGCGATACGGTCGCGGCCCTCGCGGCCAACACCTGCTGCACGGATCGCCGGCTGAAAGCCGTGGCCGTGCTATCCGGGGCGGAGTGGCCGATGCCGGGCCGGTACTTCACCGGGCCGGTACCGCCGGCACTGTTCGTGCAAGGGGACGCCGACACGATCAACCCGCCGTGGACGAGCCTCCAGCTCTACCGCGCGGACGATGACGGCACCAGGTACTACCTGGACCTATTCGGCGCGAGCCACCTGACCCCTTATGAGCGCCGCGCTCCGGTGGAGCAGCTCGTGGCCCGGGTGACGCTGGCATTCTTCAACCGGTACGTGCTCGGTCAGGCTGGCGCACAGGAGACGATGACCCACGACGGCGACGTCAGCGGCACCGCCACGCTGGTGAGCGGCGGGCACTCGCCGCCGTGACGCAACCGGCGGGCGCAGCACCCACCTACGGCTGAGGCGGATGGGCGAACAGTGACTCCAGGACGCGCGGGACGTTGGCTTCGAGGTCCTTGGCCGCGGTGACGTCACCGGCCAGGTGGCCGATCAGCGCGTGCTGGAACAACCCGTCGAACATGGCGTAGGCCAAGCCCGGCGGCACGGCGGGCGGGGTCTCGCTGAGCTCGGCGTACCTGGTCACGACGCGCCAGATCATGTCTTCGAGGCTCTGGTCGATCTCGCGCGCGACGGCCCGGAAGGCCGGCTCGAACTGGCTTTGGTTCCGCAGGTCGTACCAGAGCCGGTGCATGGCCGCGTCCTCGCGCAGCGTGGTCGCCATCGCCGCCGCGAAGCCCCGCTTGAGTTCGGCGGCGGAGGTGGCCGTGGCCACGACGTGGTCGTAGTGGGTCACGCACTCGGTCTTGCACTGCCGCACGCAGAAGGTGATCAGCTCGAACTTGTCGCTGAAGTAGTAGTGCAGGACCCCGTGGGAGAACTCGGAGTTCTGGGCGATGTCCCGCAGGCTGGTGCGGGCGTAACCCAGCTCGGCCAGGGTCTGCAGCGCGGCCGCGGCGAGCTGGGCCCGCCGCTCGGCGAACTTGTCCACCTGCCGGCGCGCGACCCGGTCCCGGTTCCGCTCCTTCACCTCGGTCAAAGTCAGGGTCCGATCGTTACGGGGCCGTCGCCCCAAAAGTACCAGTCCGGTCCGGGCGCACCCGGTGCTCGCTCGTCTTGACGACTGGCCAGATTTCTCTTGACCATCGTCAAACAACGCCTTGACAAGTGTCAAGACACGCGAGAAGGCTATGAGGCACGTCACACCCTGTTGCCCCGAGCTGACCTGCGGCGGCGTGGCCGCGGAAAGAGGTACCTGATGAGCGTGTACGACCTGACCGGGCGGAAGGCGCTGGTGACCGGGGGGGCCCGCGGGCTCGGCGAAGGGATGGCTCAGGCGCTGACCCGGGCCGGGGCGTCGGTGGTGATCGGAGACATCCGCGAGGATCTGGGCAAGACGTGCGCCGACTCACTGCGGGCCGCCGGCGGCACGGCCGAGTTCGTACAGCTGGACGTCACATCGGACGAAAGCTGGGAGCGGGCCGTCCCCGAGGTCATCAGCTGCCTCGGCGGCCTGGACATCGTGGTCAACAACGCTGGGGTCGAGATCACCAGCCTGCTGGCGGACCTGGACGCCGACGACGCCCGCCGGATGCTTGAGGTGAACGTGCTGGGCACGTCGCTGGGCATCAAGCACGGCTTCCGGGCCATGCGCCCGGGCGGCCCGGCGGGCCAGGGCGGCGCGATCGTCAACGTCGCGTCGGTAGCGGCGACGATCGCCTTCCCCGGCATCGCGATCTACTCCGCCACCAAGTCGGCCGTGGACCGGCTGACCCGGGTGGCGGCGATGGAAGCGGGCAAGCTCGGCTACGGGGTCCGGGTGAACAGCGTCTACCCCGGCCTGGTGCCGACCGAGATGGGGGCCCAGCTGGCCAACGACGTGGCCGCCATCGGCCTGTTCGAGAGCACCGAGGCCGCGGTCGGCGCGGTGGTGGAACTGACCCCGCTGGGACGGCTGGGTGAGGTGGCCGACATGGCCGACGCGGTGGTGTTCCTGGCCTCCGACGGAGCCCGGTTCATCACCGGGGCGGGCCTGCCGGTCGACGGCGGCATGGGCATGTAGCACGCCCTGGACACGGAGCCCGGCCTGGGCTCGGAGGGGGGTCCAGGCCCGGGGTCCGGTACGCGCCGGTAGCAACGATGCCCAACCAGCGAAAAGGGATGAGTCCATGGCTTCGAGGGGCGCGGTGACATGCGGCTGACCGACTACCTGGACAAGGGTGCCTCGCTCGGGCCGGAGGCGCCCTGCCTGACCACGGCCGGGCACACCCTGTCCTACGGCGAGGTCCAGCAACTGGCCGGGCAGATCGCCGGGGCGCTGGAACGCTCCGGCATCGCGCCCGGGGACAAGGTTGCGATCTTGTCGGCCAACGACCCGGTCGCGTTCAGCTGCGTGTTCGGCATCTCCCGGGCCGGGGCGGTGTGGTGCCCGGTCAACCCGCGCAACGAGGCAGCCGAGAACCGCGACCTGCTCGACCTCTTCGACTGCCGGTGCCTGATCTTCCAGGCCGCCTTCGGGCCGCTGGTGGCCAAGATCTCCCCCGAGCTGCCCAAGCTCACCACCCTGGTTTGCCTCGACGGCGACTTCTCGGACGCCACGCCGTTCCGGGAGTGGATCGGTGCCGAGGCTGCTGAACTGGGGCCGGCCGGACCTTCGGAACCCGGGCCGGCCGGCCCCGCTCACCCTGGTTCAGGACCCGCTGACGACCTGATGATGCTGGTCGGCACGGGCGGAACGACCGGGCGGCCCAAGGGGGTGATGCTGACCGGCGACAACATCGAGACGATGTCGGCGCTGACGCTGATGAGCTACCCGTTCCAGCTCCGGCCGCGCTACCTGGCGCTGGCGCCGCTGACCCACGCGGCGGGCGTGCTGTGCTTCCCGGTCCTGTCGCTCGGCGGCGAGATCGTGATCATGGGCAAGCCGGACCTGACCGACTTCCTCGCCCTGGTCGAACGGCACCGGATCACCCACACGTTCCTGCCGCCGACGCTGATCTACATGCTGCTGGACCACGCCGCCCTGGAGACCACCGACACGACCAGCCTGCAGTGCCTGTGGTACGGCGCGGCCCCGATGTCGGCCAGCCGCCTGGAGGAGGCGCTGGCCCGGCTGGGCCCGGTGCTGGGCCAGCTGTTCGGCCAGTCCGAGGCTCCGATGATGATCTCCACGCTGGCTCCGGCCGACCATTTCCGGGCCGACGGCTCGCTCGCGACCGAGCGGCTGTCCTCGGCCGGGCGGCCGACCCCGCTGACCACGGTCGCGATCATGGACGATGAGGGCCACCTGCTCGGCCACAGCCAGCGGGGCGAGATCGTGGCCCGCGGATCACTGATCATGGCGGGCTACTACAAGAACCCGGAGGCCACGGCCGAGGCGTCCCGGTACGGCTGGCACCACACCGGGGACATCGGCTATCTCGACGAGGACAACTACCTGTACATCGTCGACCGGGCCAAGGACATGATCATCACCGGCGGTTTCAACGTCTACTCAGCCGAGGTGGAGCAGGTCCTGCTGTCCCATCCGGCCGTGCAGGACTGCGCGGTGATCGGCCTGCCGGACGACAAGTGGGGCGAGCGTGTCACCGCCGTGGTGCAGCTGCGCGCCGGGCAGGCGGTGACCTCGAAAGAGGTCTACAACTTCGTGAAGGAACGGCTGGGCAGCGTGAAGTCGCCCAAGCAGGTCGAGGTCTGGCCCGACCTGCCGCGTTCCAAGGTCGGCAAGATCCTCAAGACGGAGGTCAAAGCCCAGCTCCAGGGCGAGGCCAGCTAAGACCGGCCGTGCCCCGCGGCCTCAGGCCGGCCTAGCGGCCGACCCTGCCATGATGACCTGGTGCAGGACGTGCTGAGCAGGCCAGCGCCGGGGCCGGACGAGACGCTGCGCTACGGGCCGGGAGCCGATCAGGTGGCCAGCGTGTGGTGGCCGCGCCCGGGTGCGACCCGGGCAACCGGGGCAACCGGGACGGCCGGGGTGGTGATGTTCCTGCACGGCGGATTCTGGCGCGCGGCCTGGGACCGGACGCACGCCGGGCCGCTGGCGGTGGGCCTGGCCGAGGCCGGCTTCACCGTGTGC
>CAXUJF010000298.1:600-7615 GCA_964250865.1 uncultured Streptosporangiaceae bacterium | reverse complement strand
CCAGCGGCGCAGCACCCGGGCGCGGCCGGCCGCGCGGCACTCAGCGCCCCCGTCAGGGCAGCGGGCGGCCAAGCAGCAGGAAGCCAACGAGGGCATCGAGGCCGACCGGCGGCTGGTCAAGCTGGGTTTCGGACGGGCCATTGCCCTGGGCAGCCTGCAGATCCTGGCCCTGCTGCCCGGCATCAGCCGGGACGGCATCGTCATGATCGGCGGCATGTTCCGCGGCCTGCCCCGCCAGGACGCGGCCCGGTTCTCGTTCCTGCTGTCCGCCCCGGTCATCTTCGCCGCCGGGGCGCTCAAGGTCCCCGACCTGCTGGGCCCGGACGGCGCCGGCATCCGCGGCCAGGTCCTGGTGGGCAGCATCGTGTCCGGCATCGGGGCGTTCCTGGCCCTGCGCTTCCTGGTCCGCTACCTGTCGGACCACTCCCGCACGCTGACCCCGTTCGCCATCTACTGCCTGGTGGTCGGCATCGGCAGCGCCATCTACCTGGCCTAGGGCTTCGGGGTGGTGCTGAGCGACCTGTTCTCATGATGACCGGGCCAGGCGGGCCAGCGACAGGGCGAAGATCGACGACAGCAGCCAGCCGAGGATGGTGGCCAGGTTCAGCCACCACTGCATGAAGGTGCCTTCCGGCACGTGCGGGTCCGGGTACCAGCTGCCCCGCTGATCCAGGCTGACCAGCGGGACCACGGTGTCGATGGCGTACAGCACCGGGCTGAAGCAGCGGACCTGGCCACCGCCGCAGGCGTCGCCGATGCCGGACCGGGCCGCGGCGGCGCCGGCGCTGCCCGCGAACGTGCTGCTCAGCAGCGGGCCCCGGGTGGTGTAGACGATGCCCGAATCGGTGGTTGCCCGCAGCGTGGCCTGGGTCGCGGGGACCTCCAGGGAGGCGATGACCAGGCCCAGCAGCACGACCAGCAGCCACAGCACCCGGCCGGGCCGGTAGCCGTAGGCCACGCTGGCGCCGAACAGGCCGTCCAGGGCGCGGCGGATCCCGGCGGCCGGGCCGGTGATCAGCTCGCGGGCCTGGGCCCGCTGGGCGATCAGGATCGTCTCGGCCGCGCTGGTGTAGCCGTGCTCCCGGAACACCCGGGCGGCCTGCTCGAAGGGGCCCGCGTCGTAGACCGCCTGCCGGGCCAGCCAGTTCGACCGGGCCACGTGGTCCCAGGTCCGGCCGCCCGCGCCACTGCGGGACTGCTCGAACCGGTCGTAGGTGAACCCGGAGATGAGGATCTTCGACGGCCAGCGGGCCGGGTTGTCGGCCAGGAACGTGGTGTCCGCGTTGGTGAAGTCCACGCTGGGCTCGGCCCGGGTCCAGCCCAGGTCCAGGCCGCCGCGGGCGTGCAGCGAGATGGCCTCGATGGCGTGGCCCTGCTCGTTGCGCTGGTTCGGGCCCGGGCAGTCAAACGTTGCGCTGTCGCACTCCAGGCGGCCGGTCATGGTGGCCCGGCTGAGCAGGACCAGGCCGGAGGACCGGAAGCCGCGGGCCAGGACGACCGAGCCGCGGGCCGTGGCCTGGTGCAGGCTGATCGTCACTCCGCCCGGGTTGTCCAGCTCGGCGCCGGCCGCGACCACGCTGCCCAGCACCGCGTTGCTGAACCGGAGATTCCCGCCGTTGCTGCGCAGGCCGTGCAGCTCCACATCACCGTCCACGGTGACGCCGCGGGCCGCCACCAGCGAGGAACGTTCCGGCTGGCTGAGCCGGGTATCGCTGAGGGTCAGCTGGCCGTGGATGCGGGCGCCGCTGAGGCGGATCGTGCCCGCCACGGTGACCCCGCCCATCATCAACGTCGACCGCAGCTCGGCGTTGCTCAGGTCCAAGGCGGTGCGGCCACCGGCCTTGAGCAAGCACTCCGGGCTCACCGATAGCGAGCTCAGGTCGCTCATGGACAGGTCCAGGCCCCCGGTGACGTCGCAGCTGCCTTCCAGCGCCACCTCGGCCCCGACGGTCAGCCGGAAGGCGGACATGGCCGTGCCGGAGACCCGCGTGCCCGCGTGCCCCCGGTCGGCGGGCATGCTGTCCGATCCCTCCAGCGTCGCGTTGCGGAACAGGAACTGGCCGTCGATGTGAGCACTGCCCATGTCCATCCGGCCTCGGATCACCGGGCGGTGTCCCCCGCCGTCCACGATGAACAGGTTCCCGCCGATGACCGCGTCGCCCAGGTCCAGCGCGATCGCGCCCGGAGCCTCGATGCGGCCGCCGACGATGTCCAGCGAGCCGCCGATGTGCGCCCCGGTCAGCCGGACCTCACCCTCGGACACGAACCCGTGCAGCAGCCGGATCGGGCCGCCGGTCCGGATCCGGTCGGCCTGCATGGCCCGCTCCCCCTCGGGCCGTATCACCGTGTCCCGGCACAGCAGGCGGCCGCCGAGGCGCGCCTCACACAACCAGACCGCGGCGCGTTTGCCCAGGCTGGCGCTGGTCCGGTGGGCTCCGGTGAGGGTGGACCCGGACAGGTCGAGGTCGCCGCGCAGCCGCAGCCCGTTGCCCAGCAACCCGGGCAGCCGGGGGGACCCGGTCAGCGTCAGCTCCCGGAGTCTGGCCCCTTCGACGTGGACGGGCGCGTCGAAGTCGCAGTCGTCGAAATGAAGGGGAAATCCGATGGTCAGGCCGGCCAGATCGACCGGGCCGCGCACCGCGACGTGGTGCAGCCGGAGCCCGCGAGGGTCGATCTGGTCCCGGAACTCCAGGCAGCAACGGCGCAGCAGGGCCGCGTCGACCGGGCGCCGCCGGCCCTGATGCGAGCCGTCCAGGAGCTGCCCCTGCCGCCCCGCGTCCAGCAGCTCGGCCTGGCCGACGTCCTCCATGGCCCCCAGGGTTTCACGTAATTGGTTTTCCGCGACGAGGCCCCGCGGATTAGCCTGGCGGCGACAACGGGGAGGCCGACATGGATCAGGCCGAAGCGGCGCGGCTGGAGGAGCGGATCAACCGCGAGATCACCGCGCGTTTCCCGGCGGGCAGCGTGCGGCGGGCGACGCTGGTCCTCGACGCCGATGACCCGGCGCTGGAGCCGGACGAGTTGCTGGTCCGGGTGTTCGTGGCCGCCCCGGGCCAGTCCAGCGATGCCCCGGGCCAGCCCGGCGCGGACCCGCAGCAGGCCCTGGACGACTGGGCCCGGACGCACGAGGTGGGCATGCGGCGGCTGCGACGCGAGCTGTCACTGCGGCTGCCACCGGCCCGGCTGCTGGAGTTCACCGTCGAGACCCCGGCCGATGACGCGACACCCGTGCCGCGGATCACCGTGCCGGACGACCCGGCGCTGACGGCAGAACCGCTGCCGGCCACCGAGCTCATCGACATCATCACCGGGCTGGTCCGGTCCAGCTACGTGTTCCCGGAGCGGGCGGAACAGGCCGCCCTGGCGCTCGAGGCCAGCCGGGCCGGGGGCGAGTACGAGGGCCTGGACGACGAGACGCTGGCGGCCAAGCTGACCGGCCAGCTGTACGAGGTGTGCCGGGACAAGCACCTGCGGGTCCAGGTCCGGCCGCCGTTCGACGGGCCTGCCCGCCACCGGGAAGGCCGGCCGGGCCGGGCCGCCCGGCCGCCGTGGCCGGACTGGCTGGAGCGGGGCAGTCCGCACAACTACGGCATCACCAGGGTCGAGCGGCTGGACGGCAACGTCGGCTACCTGGACCTGCACGGGGTGCCCCACCCGGATGAGGCCGGCCCGGCCATCGCGGCGGCCATGGAACTGGTCGCGGGCACCGGCGCGCTCATCATCGACCTGCGCCGCAACGGCGGCGGCGCACCGCCCGGGGTGGTGTTCTGGCTGAGTTACCTGTTCCCGGACGACCAGACCCACCTGAACGACATCTTCGACGGCCCGACCGGCCAGACCCGGCAGTTCTGGACGCTGGCCAGCGTGCCCGGCCGGCGCTACCTGGACCGGCCGGTGTACCTGCTGACCAGCGCGCGGACGTTCTCCGGGGGCGAGGACTTCGCCTACTCCCTGCAGGCCCAGGGCCGGGCCGAGCTGATCGGCGAGACCACCGGCGGGGGCGCCCACCCCACTCAGCGCGTACCGATCTCGGCCACGCTGGCCCTCGCGCTGCCGCACGCCCGGTCGGTCAACCCGGTGACCGGGACCAACTGGGAAGGCACCGGAGTGACCCCGGACGTCGCCGTCCCGGCCGAGCAGGCGTTCGACGTGGCCTACGGCAAGGCGCTGCGGCACCTGCTCACGCAGCACGTCCCGCCGCCGCTGCTCGATGAAGCCCGCGAGGCACTGGCCGCCCTGGAGGGCTAGCCGCGCAGGCCGCCGAGCAGCAGGCCGGTCACGGTGTCGATGACCTGCCGCTGTTCTGGGGCCGGTTCTACGAGAAGGCCACGGCCTGGCTGTACGCGTACGACCCCGGCGCCTTGACCGGGATGGGGTCAGGGGCCGGGGTCGCGACGTGAGGGACGGGCTTACTGCGCTGAGTTACTGCGCTGAGTTACTGCGCTGAGTTACTGCTCCTGGGAACCGCGGGCCTTGCGGGCCCGGGTGCGGCCGCGCTCCTTGCCGTCCAGGGTGACCTTGCGCAGGCGCACCGCGGACGGGGAGACCTCGACGCACTCGTCGTCGGAACAGAACTCCAGGGCCTGCTCCAGGCTGAGCAGCCGCGGCGGGACCAGGCGCTCCAGCTCGTCGGCGGTGGACTGGCGGACGTTGGTCACCTTGCGCTCGCGGCAGATGTTGACGTCCATCTCGTCCGAGCGGGAGTTCTCGCCGACGATCATGCCCTCGTAGACCTCGGTCCCGGGCGAGACGAACAGCGAGCCGCGGTCCTGCAGGCTGAACATGGCGTAGGCGGCGGCGTTGCCGGTGCGGTCGGCGACCAGGGAGCCGGACGGGCGGGTGCGCAGGTCACCGGACCAGGGCTCGTAGCCCTCGAACACGTGGTGGGCGATGCCGGTGCCGCGGGTGTCGGACAGGAACTGGGTACGGAAACCGATGAGCCCGCGCGACGGCACCACGAAGTCGAGGCGGACCCAGCCGGTGCCGTGGTTGGTCATGGATTCCATCCGGCCCTTGCGCACGGCCAGCAGCTGGGTGACGGCACCGAGGTACTCCTCGGGGACGTCCACGGCCAGCCGCTCGACCGGCTCGTGGACCTTGCCGTCCACCTCGCGCGTGACGACCTGGGGGCGGCCGACGGTCAGCTCGTAGCCTTCCCGGCGCATGGTCTCGACCAGGATGGCCAGGGCCAGCTCGCCACGGCCCTGGACCTCCCAGGTGTCCGGGCGCTCGGTCGGCAGCACCTTCAGGGACACGTTGCCGACCAGTTCGCGGTCGAGCCGGTCCTTGACCAGGCGGGCGGTGAGCTTGGTGCCCTTGTCCCGGCCGGCCAGCGGCGAGTTGTTCACGCCGATCGTCATCGAGATCGCGGGCTCGTCCACGGTGATCAGCGGCAGCGGGCGCGGGTCCTCCGGGTCGGCGATCGTCTCGCCGATCATGATGTCGGGGATCCCGGCGATGGCCACGATGTCACCGGGGCCGGCCGAGTCGGCCGACACCCGCTCCAGCGCCTCGGTCAGGAACAGCTCGGAGATCTTGACCCGCTCCACCGAACCGTTCCGGCGAATGAGCGCGGCCTGCTGACCCCGCTTCAGCGTCCCGTTGTAGATCCGGCACAGCCCGATACGGCCCAGGTAGGACGAGGCGTCCAGGTTCGTGACGTGGGCCTGCAGCGACGCATCCGGGTCGTAGGACGGGGCCGGCACGGTGTCCCGCAGCACCCGGAACAGCGGCTCCAGGTTCTCCGAGTCCGGCAGCTCGCCGTTGCCCGGGCGGTTCAGCGAAGCCCGGCCCGCCTTGGCCGAGGCGTAGACGATCGGGAACTCGATCTGCTCCTCGCTGGCGTCCAGGTCGATGAACAGCTCGTAGCAGGCGTCCAGCACCTCGGCGATGCGCGCGTCCGGCCGGTCGACCTTGTTGATGACCAGGACGACTGGGAGCTTGGCCTCCAGCGTCTTGCGCAGCACGAACCGGGTCTGCGGCAGCGGGCCCTCGCTCGCGTCGACCAGCAGCACCACTCCGTCGACCATCGACAGCCCGCGCTCGACCTCGCCGCCGAAGTCGGCGTGGCCGGGGGTGTCCACAATGTTGATGGTCAGCCCGTCGTGCTGGACCGCGGTGTTCTTGGCCAGGATCGTGATGCCCTTCTCACGCTCCAGGTCACCGGAGTCCATCACCCGCTCGGCCACATGCGAGCCCGCGCGGAACGCGCCGGACTGCCACAGCATGGCGTCGACCAGCGTGGTTTTGCCGTGGTCGACGTGCGCGACGATCGCTACGTTCCTGATCTCGTCACGGGTCGCTGAGCCGGCAAAGTCAGCGTGGCTGGCCTGAGGGGCCTGGGTGGGGCTGATGGGCATGCGGAAGTCTCGCTCAATTTCGGTGCGGAGAAGAGCCGCAGGATGTGCGGCCCAGCCAGTTTATGCGGCCCCGGTGAACCAGGGGGCGACAGCTTGTAGAACACCGCTGCGGCCTGCGGAATTCCGGCCGCCCCGGACACCGCCTCAGGGCACCTCAGACCCGCCTCAGGGCACCTCAGGCCCGCCTCAGGGCACCTCAGGCCCGCCTTAGGGCGGCTGGCGCTCAGGCCAACGGCCTAAGACCATGATCGGCCCCATAGATAAGGCATTCGCCCGATGTGCGGCCTGGGGCCTTACCGCGAACCTGAATGTACGGGCGATCAGAAGGTCGCCCTCGCGGTGAGGAGACACCATGCATCCGGAAATTATTCGCGCGCTGGCCCAGCAGCAGTCGCGGGACTGGCAGATCACCGCGCGAGCCCACTCGACCGCCCGGCAGGCCCGCCAGGCGCGCCGGGCCCTGCGGCGGCGCCAGACCGTCGACCCGCTCGAGGGCGTGCGGGTACCCGACTACATCGACGGCACGTTCCACGGCGAGACCAAGCCCGCCGCGGACCAGCCCACGGAAACGGTCCGTTGACCGAACCACGATCCGGCGCCCCCCCCCCCGCCCCCGACCCGGGCGGCGGCGCCGCCTCGGGTTAGCACACCCCCAA
>CAXUJF010000298.1:0-590 GCA_964250865.1 uncultured Streptosporangiaceae bacterium | reverse complement strand
ATTGCAGAGGCCCACCACCAGAAACGCCGCGCTGCTCGACCCCGGAAGTAGCTCCGCCTGGTCGTCAGACCAAGCGAGAGCGGACCCGTTGAATTTCGCCGCGTCCTGGCTTATGTTGCGCTGCATGATCGGTGAAAGTCTCGACCCGAACCAGCCCCGCGACCTGTCGCCGCTGCGTTACCCCGGTGCCTGCGCTTCGGCCCTTTACTGCGAGCTGAACACCGTCCTGCCTGCTCCCATCGAACAGGATCGCTCCGTTGTCCTGGCTGCCGTTTCTCCGATCGCTGCGCCGTCGACGTCGATCGCCACCGCACCGGCCCCCGCGGGAGTTTGACCCCGGGCGCCAGACCCCCCCCGGCCCCCCCGGGTGCGGGCGGGGGGGGGGGGGGGGGGCGGGGGGGGCGGCCGTACCCGCCAGCCGGTTTAACCTTTCGGAAATGTCCGGGCCGGGTGGCATCCTGGACGACATGAGCGCGCCGACGATCAGCGCCCCGCTGGTGGGCCGGGCGGACGAGCTGGCCGCGCTGCGGTCGGCCCTGGGCGCGGTGCGTGACGGCACGCCCGCCAGCGTGCTCATCGGCGGCGAAGCC
>CAXUJF010000297.1:0-7627 GCA_964250865.1 uncultured Streptosporangiaceae bacterium | reverse complement strand
GGGTACGGCGGGGGCCTTGGCGCGGAGGTCCGGGTGACCATGGGGGTGGGGACCGGGGCGGGTGGCCTGCTGGGGCGGGGGATCGCCCGGCGGCTGGCCGTGGACGGGCACGCGGTGGCGGTGGTGGACATCGACGCCGACGCGGTCGAACTGACCCGCAAGGACGTCGCGGCGCACGGTGGCGCGGTCCGGTCCTGGGTCCTGGACCTGCGCGACGCGGACGCGGTGACCGAGATGTTCGACATGGTGGGGCTGCAGTCCGGCGGCACCGGGGTCCTGGTCAACAACGCCGCGATCTACCCGAGCACGCCGTTCCTTGACGTCACGCCGGCCGAGTACGACGACGTGAACGCGGTCAACCAGCGTGGCTACTGGCTGTGCGCGCAGGCCGCGGCCCGGCAGATGATCCAGACCGGCGGGGGCTCGATCGTCAACATCGCCTCGATCGTGACCCACGGCGGCTGGTCCGGGCTGGCCTCGTACGCGGCGTCCAAGGGCGCGGCGGTGTCGCTGACCCGGGCCCTGGCCCGCGAGCTGGGCCCGCACAATATCCGGGTCAACACGGTCTCCCCCGGCGCGTTCATCACCGCGGACGACGAGATCCGCGACGACCCGGCGGCCTACCACGAGTTCGTGCTGGACCACCAGGCGCTCAAGCGGCGCGGCACCCCGGAGGAACTGGCCGCGGTGGTGTCGTTCCTGGCCGGTTCAGACTCCTCATTCGTGACCGGCCAGACCATCGAGGTCAACGGCGGCTGGGTGATGTCATGAGCGCCTGGCGCAGGTACCGGCTGGTCGATATGACCAGCCCCAACCTGTTCTCGGTCCTGTGCGTGACGATCGCCGGCTGCCTGCTGCTGGCCGGGGACAACGGCTTGTACTGGCTGGCGGCGGCGATCCTGCTGGCCCTGGGCGGCCGGGTGCTCAACGCCTGGCTGTTCCTGACCCGCGCGCCGGCCAGCGAAGCCGGGACATGATAAGCATGCGGGCATGGGAGTTATCGAGGTCACCGCCGAGCGCACGGTGAACGCCCCCGCGGACGCGGTGTTCGGCTACATCAGAGACATGAACGTGCACCCGAAGTTCCTGCCGCCCGCGTTCTCCGACTTCCAGGTCGAGTCCGGCGGCGTCGGGCCGGGCACGGTGGCCAGCTTCAAGGTCACCGCGGGCGGGCGCACCCGCGAGTACCGCATGACCGTGGACGAGCCCGAGCCGGGCCGGGTGCTGCGCGAGTCAGACAGCAACTCCAGCCTGATCACCAAGTTCTACGTCACGCCGCGCGAAGGGGACCAGCACGCGGTCTCCCAGGTCCGGATCTCCACCACCTGGCAGGGCGCGGGCGGGGTCGGCGGCTTCTTCGAGCGGACCTTCGCGCCCCGGGCCATGAAGGCTCTCTACGAGGACGAGTTGCAGCGGCTGGACGCCTACGCGCGGGAGCAGCAGCGCGCTTAGAGCTCGGGTCCGCCGCCAGACGGCTCGTTCAGGGCCGACTGCCGGATCTGGTGGTGCAGGCGGCGGGTGGCTCGCAGCTCGGAGTCCGAGGCGTGCTCCAGGGTCATCAGGGAGTTGTCGGCGTCGGGCAGGACCCGGAGGATCTCATCCAGCTTGCGCTGGGTGGCGGCCTGATGGCGGGCCTGGGTGTGCTGGATGACGAACACCATGATCAGGGTGATCGCCGCGACCAGCGCCTGGAAGACCTGCTCCCAGCGCCCGGGAAAGCCGAACACCACGCTGATCAGGAGCCACGCCGCCACGGCGGCCAGCACGCCGAGGGCGATCAGCGGGCTACCCGCCCAGCGGTCCACTCCCCATAGCAGCCGACTACCCCTCGACCGCCCCTCCCCCGCCACTGGTGCAGTTTGATCCATAGCCGGGTATCTACCGCACCGCGGCGCAATTATCCAAGCTCAGCGGCTCGGGCCGCGGATCCGTCAGCCGGGGTGGCGGCACAGGTGGGTCAGGGCGGTGAGATCACCCCGACGGCGTAGGTGGCGAACACGAGCGAGGTGACGATCGCCCCGAACCCGTAGCTGCGCTCCCATAAGGCGTGCAGGGGCATCGGTTCGGTCGTCGCCATCATCACCGAGACGAAGAGAACGCCGATGGCGGCGTAGGCTCAGCCGCGTTCGGGCTTACTCAAGGGAGGGCGCTCCGTCCTCGCGGCATATCCCTCAAGCAGTACAGGACAACGACGACCGGTGCGGTGGCGGGCCGGCACCCCCGTAACCCGGGCCCCCCCCCCCGCGCGCGGGCGCCCCGGGGCGACCCCCGGGGGGGGGGGGGGGCCCCCCCCCCCCCCCCCGGCCCCCCCCCCCGCGTCGACGTCCCAGCGTCTCCCTCCCGTGGCGCTGGGCCGTCATCGGTCTCAGCTGTACGGAGGGGGCAGGCGGCGGCCTGATACACCCAGATTTCTGAGGGTTTCGAGGGAATCGACTGGGACCAGAACGTGCCTGGAGCGCACGACTGGGACCGGTGGTGCGCGTCATACGACACGCAGATCGGTTCTTGTGCCAGTGCTCGGGAGACCCTCAGCGAATCTGATACATTCCTGGCCATCGATACGCCAAAAATCGTTACGGATACGGCCACGCAGCGGTGGTCACGGCGCCGTTTCATGGGCGGCATGGCGGGTCTGGCCGCGCTCGGATCGTTCGCGACCGCGTGCGGCACCAGCTCCGGGCCGTCGGCCGCCGCTTCCCCACCGCGTACGCCCGCGGCGAGCCAGCGGACCACGTGGACCCAGGCGGCCGGCCCCGGCCCCAGCACGTCTCCTTCCGGGGTCGACGAAGAGCTGCTGGCCCGGCGCTATGGCCTGCGGCCGTTCGCGCCCGCGCCGGCGCCCCCGGCGGTCAAGCCGGTCACCCTGAGCGCGTCCGACCCGACCGTGTTCTCGGACGTGCCGATGACCGAGAAGGTCGTGTTCGTCACGATCGACGACGGCATCGAGAAAGAACCCGCGTTCATCCAGATGGTGAAGGACTTCCAGATCCCGCTCACCATCAGCCTGGCCGACGTGCTGATCAAAGACGACTACGCCTACTTCGAGAAGCTGTACGAGACCGGCTACGTCTCCATCCAGAACCACACGGTGACCCACCCGCTGGACATGCCCGCCCTGTCGGCTGCGCAGCAGCTGGACGAGGTCTCCGGCCAGCAGCAGAAGCTGCACGCCGAGTACGGGGTGACGCCGTACATCTTCCGGCCGCCGGGCGGCAACTACAACGCGACCACGGTGGCGGCGGTCCGCCAGGCCGGTCTCAAGGGCATGATGCTCTGGAAGGAGACCATGCAGATCTCCGACCTGCAGTACCAGACCGCCGCGCAGCGCCTGAACCCCGGGGACATCATCTTGTGTCACTTCCGCGGCCCGGCCCAGCTGGACGGCGAGACCATGGTGCGGATGATGACCCGCATGTACCGGCACATCCAGGATCAGGGCTTCACCGTGGCCAACGTCACTAAGTACGTCTAGCCCGGCCTTCGTAGGTGTAGCTGGTGGTCGGCGGGCCGGGACGATAGTAGCGATTCACGTCGGTCAGCTCCAGCCCGCTGGCGCTGATGAGCTGGTCAATGGGGCGGGTGAGCTGGCAACCGCCGAAGATCCGCTGCTGGAACGGCTCCAGCCGGTCCTGCCTGCGCGCCACCTTGAGATCGGGCGCCCGGCCGTGCTCGACGAAATGCAGGGTGCCGCCCGGGCGGAGGATCCGGCGGACTTCGGTTAGAGCCTGGGCCGGGTCGGGAATCGTGCACAGGGTCCAGGTGGTGAGCACGGAATCCGCGCTGCCGTCGGCCAGCGGGATCCGCTGCGCGTCCAGGCCGATGTACTCGATCGGCACCGGGCTGGCCGCGACCCTTCCGGCCGCGAGTTTGCGCCCGGCCGTGGCCGGGTCGAGGGCGTAGACCCGGGTCAGATCGGGTGGGTAGAACGGCACGTTGAGGCCGGAGCCGAAGCCGATCTCGAGCACGTCGCCGCTGAGGTTTGACGCCACCCGGGCGCGCAGGTCGTGGGTATCACGGGCGCGCATGAGCATGTCGATGAGCCGGGGCAGGATGTGGTCCCCGTAAAAGCCCATACGCCAGTATGGCGCCGGCTGGCCGCGCTCAGGCCAGCGCCAGCGCCTCCGCCACACTGCCGACAACGGGCATGACCTCATCGGCTCCCGCCAGCGACAGCACCCGCGCCACGGTCGGCTGCGCACCGGCCAGCACCAGCAGGCCGCCTCCGGCCATCACCCGGTTATTGACGCTTACCAGCACATGAATGGCCGCCGTATCCATCAGCCGCAGCCCCGACAGATCCACCACCACCCGCCGGCCGGCCGCCGAAGCCTGCTGCAGCAGCGCATCCCGGAACTGCGGCACCGTCACAGCATCCATTTCCCCGGCCACCGCCAGGACCACGTTGCGCAGCCCGGCAGCGGCCGAGACACTCAGTTTTCCAGCCACAGGGATGCCTCCGGATCGGCCGCGTTGGTTGGCAATGCGGTTGTTAACGGCAAGCAGACAGGGCGGCCCGGCAGCGTACGCCGGGCCGTCCTGACTCCCCCTCCATGGCTGAAACTGCTGAAAGCCGCTGGCGTTACGCAGTTGCGGCGGAAATTTTTCTGGCGATCATCGCGGGCCGCCAGGGCTGGTCAGCCGACCGTCGCGCGGCTGGGCTCCTGGGTGGCCTCCGCCTCGCCCGGTTCCTGCGCTGTGGCCAGGAACTTGTTGTACAGCAGGGCGCCGAGCACGCCGCCGACCGTCGGGCCCAGAAGATAGGCCCACACGGCCCCGAACCGGTCCGCCACGATCATCGGGCCCAGCGCCCGGACCGGGTTGATCGCGCCGCCGCTGATGGGCCCGGCGACCAGCACGCAGACCGCCAAGGTGAACCCGGCCGCGATGCCGGCGATCGCTGGGTGCGCGCGTTTGTCCGTCGCGACCGAGCAAATGACCAGCACCAGGAAGAACGTCATCAGCGCCTCCACCGCGAACACCGTGAGGCTGGAGGTACCCCCCGACGGCTGAGTGGCGCCCAGGATGGCCTGGGTACGGGCCGCGTTGCCGAAGATCCCCCACACCGCCAGGCTGGCCACGATCGCGCCCAGCAGCTGGCTGACCAAGTAGTACGGCGTGAACTTCCAGGGGAACTTACCGCTCACCGCCAGCCCCAGGGTGACGGCCGGGTTGAGGTGGCAGCCGCTGATGTGACCGAAGGTGTAGATCAGGGCGACCAGCACGAGGCCGAACGTCAGCCCGATCGCCAGTGAGTCGGCCGGCAGGCCCGCGATCGGCCGCTTCAGCACGGCGGCGACGGCCTCAGCCGTACCGGTGAAGACCAGGAAGAAAGTACCGATGAACTCGGCCACGGCAAGCCGTGGCAGGTTCTGCGTGGTCCTGCTTCCGTACAGTCCCTCATTGCTCATGATCCCCCCACGGGATTGTTAGCGCTCAGCGGCTGCTTCCGGCAGGTCGCCGCCAGAAGCCATCCACTACCGTTTTTCTTGCAGGTCAAGCACTCGCCATACATAAACGTCGTGGGGCCGTCCCCGTTACGCAGACCGCTGGGGTCGGTGTGGCATTTCGCCGGCGGCGGTTCCCTGCACTAGGCCGCGTCCGCAGAAGTGCGGCGCGAGGACCGCACGATCCTCGCGGACGGCAAGCGAGGACCGTCGCGTTCGCGGGGCTGAGCGTGACCAAGTTGGCAGGGCGATTCAGATACCTGCTGGACCGGCCTGATCCGGGTCGAGATTCTCAGTGATCCTGGCCAGCGTCTGCACGGTGATCCGGTAGTCGTCGTCGGTGATGCCGTCGAACATCACTGCCCGGTGCGCAGTCACCTTCTCCTGCAACGCCTTGAGCGCCGATTGGCCCGTAGCGGTCAGCTGGTACTGGGCGTTCTGCACTTCAGCCCAGGAACGGGCGGTCAGCTCATCCAGCAATGGACGGCAGTCCGGGCGGTCATCGGTGAGAAAAAGCACCATAGCTTCGTTACACCGGCTGAGGGTTACCGGCTGGTGCCGCGAAACAGTGCTGAGCACCTGCCAGAGGCGCCTGCTGACATTCTCGTCGGCGAGCACGCGGTCCATGGAGGACTCAAACAGCTGATCCACCCGGCGGAGCCAGAACCCGAGCGGCGCGGCGACAGGATCATTCACGTAGCCCCCGCTACCCCTATACGTCACGGTTAAGTGGCATCAGCCTCGCCAGTCTGGCACCGCGCCCGCTGGACATCTGTTGTTCACCGGGCCGCCGGGCAGGCCGCCGGGACCGGACACCTGCCGTGGATAGAAGGGATCTTCCACGTTATTTCGACACCGTTGTAGAGGTAGGACGGATGCGCTTTACTTCGCGGGGCTTGGCCGCGATCGTGGCCGCCTTGATCCCGATCGGCGCCCTGGGAGCACTGGGCGCCGGCACCGCACTCGCCGCCCCCGGTGGCCCAGCCGGCCACCCGGCGCCGGCGTTCTCGGCCCGCACGATCTTGTCCGGGCACAACCTGAGCCACACCTTCGCCGCCAAGGGCAGCCCGCACCACGAGCACCTGTCGTCACCGGACGACATCACCACCCTGGACGGCAAGCTGTTCGTCGCGTTCCAGAACGGCGTCGGGCCGCAGGGCCAGGCCAGCCCGAGCGGCAACACCGACAGCACGGTGGTCGAGTTCACCGCGGGCGGCCGCGTGGTGCGCCAGTGGGAGCTGCACGGCAAGTGCGACGGGCTCACCGCCGACCCGCGGGCCGGGGTGGTCATCGCGACCGTGAACGAGGACCTGAACTCCAGCCTGTTCACGATCGCGCCCGGAGCGCGGCCGGCCGGCCAGGTGCAGCACTACGCCTACAGCGAGGCGCTGCCGCACCACGGCGGTACCGACGCCATCTCGGTCTACCACGGGAGGATCTTCATCAGCGCATCGGCGCCGGGCACGACCGGCGCGGCCGCCCCGAACGCCGCCTACCCGGCCGTCTACCAGGTCTTGCTGTGCGGGTGCGATCATGTCGCCACCGTGCACCCCGTGTTCTACGACGAGGCCGCGGCCACCGTGGCCAATGCGGGGTCTCAGGCCGGGAAGACCGTGCACCTGGCGCTGACCGACCCGGACTCGAACGAGGTCGTCCCGGCGTCCGCGGCCCGGTTTGGCGGCGAGTTCATGGTCACTGGCCAGGCCGACCAGCAGCAGATCTACGTCCGTCACGCGCTGAGCGGTCATCCGGAGCTGTCCGTGCTCAACCTGTCCCAGCCGGTCGACGACACGGCGTGGCCGGCGAGCCGGTGGGGTGCGATCTTTGCCGCCAGCAACGCCACCGACACGATCGTCATGGTGACCGGACTCTTCCACCCGGGCACCGAGTTCGTCGCGGTCACCCCGTGCGACGCCAGCACCGCCCCGACCACCTGCCCGGCGCCGCCCGCCTATCCGGTCAATTACCTGGGAACCGTCAACCCATGGACCGGCCATGTCTCCGCCGTGACCGTGCACGGGGCGGCGTTGCAGCCCCAGGGCATGCTGTTCGTCTCCTGGTAATCGCTCCTTTTAGGGGTCCCCGTGGCGTGCCGCAGCGCGCCCCGGGGGCGATAACGGTAGAAACAAATTTGGCCAGCCGGGCGTTTGGGGGCCCCCTGTCTTTGGGGGCCGGGCGGGGTT
>CAXUJF010000296.1:0-7645 GCA_964250865.1 uncultured Streptosporangiaceae bacterium | reverse complement strand
ACGTTCCATTCGGTGAAGCCGGCCGTGACGTCCACAGCGGAGACGGTAATGACATAGGTGTCGAAGAGGTGGTCGCCTATGGTCTGTACAGCGGCGGGCCCGACGAACGACAGTTCGCCGAACCGTACGGTGCCCCCAGGGACCATGACCCGCGTCGCGGCGGAGGACGCCAGGATTTCTGCGACCCGCATGTTGAGCGCGCAGACGGTCAGGTTGCGGCCCACGAGCGCTTCGGCGATTGCGGCGCCGGTGCTCCCGCCGTCCAGCACGAGAGTCTGGCCGTCCTGCAGTTGAAGGGCGACGCTCGCCGCGATGGCGCGTTTGGCGTCCTGGTGCAGCCTCGCCCGCATGGCGAACGGCGGCTCGAAGCTGCCGCTTTCGGTGCGGGTCGCACCACCGTGCACGCGTCGTAGCAGGCCGTCGCCCTCCATTTGAGCCAGGTCCCGGCGCAGCGTCATGTCGGAGACGGCAAACCGGGCGCTGAGGTCCGCGATGGTGACCTGGCCTCGGGCATCCAGCAACTGCAGGATCAACTGCTGACGCTCCTCGGCGCGCATCTCTTGCCCTTCCTTTCCGCTCATCGGCCCGTACCGCGGCCTTCGCCCCGCCATCAGGTCACGTCGGGGAGCTCGCCGGCGCTCGCCATCCAGCCACGGCGACCTGGCCGGAGATTACGGCCGAACAGCACCAGTACGCCAAACAGGAGATAGGCGGCTGCGATTACCGGTGCGTAGTCAACCGGCGATGCCGGCAGGGGCACCATGCTCTTGTAGCCAATCGTGATCAACGCGAATGTAGAGATCACCGGGCACACCACATAGTTCACGACCTTGAATTCCTCCGGGTGCTGTCGCCGGAAGTACAGGAACGCCGCGACATTGCTGAGGATGAAGATCGGGATGTACACGAAGGTCCCGGTCGTGCCGAGCAGGTTGAACAGGTTGTAGTCCCCCAGCGGCAACCCGACGACCAGCAGGATCGCGATGGCGACGGCGCTTTGCAGGTAGACCGCGGTGATCGGCGTGCCGAACGACCGGCTGACACGCGCGAGGGGCGCCGGAAGCGCCCCGGTTCGGGCCATCCCGAACAAGGTGCGGGTGGAACTCGTCGTGCAGGCGATGCAAACGCCCAGACCGGAATTGACCAGCGCGATCAGGACGATGATTGAGCCGCCGCTGCCCCACAACCGGTCGGCGAGCACGAAGGCGGGCGCGGTCGGCGAGTTCGCGAGCGCACTGAGGTTGGTCACACCCCACCCGACCTGCAGTCCCCAGGCGCAGATGACGTAGAAGGCGCCGATAAGCAGCAGCGAACCAGTGATCGCGCGCGGGATGATGCGCTTCGGGTCCCGCGACTCCTCGCCAACCGCGGCCGCGGACTCGAAGCCGGTGAAGGCAAAGATCGACAGTACGATCGCCAGGAAGAATCCCGACGACGATCCGATGTGGGCGGGGTTGAATCCTGATCCCGTGACGCCGCCACGACCAGGATGGGCGACTCCGGTCATGGCAAGCGCGAGTCCGACCCCGATCTCGAACATGGACATCACCACGAGGAAGCGGATCGAGATCACGATGCCCCGGTAGGCACAGGCGAAGCAGATCAGCAAAATGATCAGCGAATACACCCACCACGGCACACCGAAGCCGAACTTCGAGGCCAGCTCGTCGTGCAGAACGCCACCAGTGAACGCGGCCAGCGCGGCAGGCACGATCGTCACCATGATCGCGTAGAGCCAGCCGGTAATGAAGCCCCAGCGCGGCCCGATTCCGTGGGAGACGTAGGTGTAAAAGCCGCCGGCCGACGGCAGGTGGCGAGCCAAACCCCTGATGGGGACGGCGATGAGCAGGCATACGACGAATGCAACCAGATACGTCAGCGGAGCTGACTTTCCCGCCTGCCCGGTGTTGAAGGCGATCGTGTAGAAGATACCCAGCGTGGGGGAGATCTGGGCGATCGACTGCATGAGGACACCAACCAGCCCGACCGATCCCTTGCGCAGATCGGTATGGACGACCTTCACCCCAGCGGTCGTGCCAGACGACGCGGCCGGGGTCGGGTCTGCAACAGCCATGAGTCCTCCAGGGACAGCAGAGGGGGCGGCCCGACGACGACTCGACCGCTCATCTTCAATGTTCACTATGACGCTAATTATGTTTATAGTCAATAATTATGTTCGCCTTTATGTTTGACTGCCGAAGCTGTTACCAGCTGGTAACGGTTACCTCGCGTTCAGCCGCGCACCCTCAGGAATGCAGTGACGGCGCGGCGATACGGCAACGAGGACCGGCCGATCGGCCGTAGCTACATCCGCGAGTGCATGGTCGCGACGTCGCAGGCCGCGCAGATCACAGCCGCCGGCGAAACGCTCGAATGGCGGCCCCATGACTTCCGGAGGATCTTCGTCACCGACGCCCTGCGGTCCGGGCTGCCCCCGCACATCGCCGCGAAAATCTGCGGGCACGCCCTGCTGGACACCACCATGGGCTACGCCGCGATCTACCCCGAAGACGTCATCGCCCATCACCGGGCGTTCATCGCCCGCCGCCGCACCGAGCGGCCCAGCGAAGAATACCGTGAGCTCACCGCCACCGAATGGGACGAGTTCCTCGCCCACTTCGAGCTGAGGAAGGTAGCGCTGGGGACCTGCGGCCGCGACTTCGGGACCCCGTGCGCGCCTGAAAATGCCTGGGTCAGATGCCCCCTCCTCCGGGTCGACCCGGCCCAGAAGCCGCGGCTGGAAGAGATCCACGCCAACCTGAGCGACCGGCTCCAGGAGGCCAGGGAACAGGGCTGGCTCGGCGAGGTCGCCGCGATCGAGACCACCCTGGCCGCCGCCGCACAGAAACTGCAAGCCATGCACGAACTCACCACCAGGTCGGCGAGCACGAGCATTCACATCGGCATGCCGGACGTCCGCCCGTCCACCGGGCGAAGCAGTCCAGACTCGTCGTTCCCAGGCTGTCACGCAGGTCACTGGCACGCGGGTTACAGGAGAGCTGGCCAGGGTCGGGGCAGGATCAGTAGTAGCCCTTAGTCCCGTCGAGCAACTCCCGGATGGCGTCCAGGTGACCGGCGTGCCGCGCAGTCTCCTCCACCATGTGAATCAGCATCCATCGCAGGGTTGCACCGCCGGCCGGCCAGCCAGGGTGCTGGCCCGCCTCATCCAGCGGATGCGCGGCGATGATCTCGTTCGACACGGCGCACTGGCGCTCGTACTCCTCGAGGATCTGACCGAGTGGCACACCAGAGACCACCATGTCGGCGTCCTCAGGGCCGTCGCCGAACATCGGGCCGACCGCCGGGTGGCCCAGGAAGAGCACGTCGAACCACAAGTGCTCAGCCCACCGCAAGTGGGATACGACACCCGCCATCGTCATCAGGGGCGAAGCCGGAAGGACGGACCGGTGAGCATCTGCTTCGGGCAGCCCTTCACATTTCATATGCACGATCGCTCGCTGCAGGTCGAGCCAGCCGACAAGCTGGGTCCGCTCATCAGCCACGAACGGCGGACGCTGCCGAGGAGGTGTCATGAACGCCGAAGCTACCCCAAGCTGAACTCATCAGCCACGCACATTTCGCGCCGGAGACTCCACCGACCTTCGCTCACACCGCTGACCGCGTGAGCGGCCTCTTCAGCTCGGCGACACGCCCAGCTGTCACGAGTTGCACTGACCCTTCCGTAACCGTGAGTCACGCCCAGGCGTTCGGGATGCTCGCCTCCAACTCAAGATCATTTCGGTTAAGCCTGCATCAAGTGCCGGTTCCTGCGGATCGACCCCGCCCAGCTGCCGCGCCTGGACCAGATCGAGGCCAGCTCCGTCAGCCGGCTCGCTGAGTCACGAGAACGGCAGTGGCTCGGCGAGGTCAGCGCCCTGGAACACAGCCTGCGTCACATCCGTTCCCGGAATACGCAGGCCGCCGCCCGCCCCCCAACCTGCGGCTGGCAGCTCATCAGCACGGTTGCCGCCGACCGGGCACTGATCTGCGCGCCGGCTCGTTACGATGCCGGCCCGGGAGGTCTGGGAAACGCATCCCCGGCAATGACCGTACCGCCGGGCATGACCGTCGCCGGGGCCGGCCGGCGATCCGTGGCCCGGATCACCCGTGCGCCCTCGTCTGCCTCGCGATGCGGCTCAGACCTGATAACGATGCGCGTCTGCGGGTTGAGGTCGCGCAGGTGCTCGAGGGAGACGGGCACCTCGGTCAGCTCCGCGATCGCGAGCATTGAGTTCCAGCACCTTGGCGTATGCCTGGAAGCTGGCCATCCGATCCACTTGTCCGGTCGGGGCTGCCCGCTGCTTGCCGCCTGGCTGGTCGCTTGCTGCCGCTGCCAACGGTAAGGGGCACGTCGGGCTACACGGCAAGGCACCGGCACCCCGCTAGCGGCAAGGCCGACTAGTTACGCGGGTTGTTACTGGTCGGGCCTGCGATGAGCCCAGGGGACTACCGTCAGTCGTTCGCCTTAAGACACGAGCGGGATCGGGGACACCGGACAGGACAGCCAGCCGCAGTCTGGTCTCGTCCTCGGTAGCGGGGGCTGCGGTGAGGATCACGATCTTGAGCTCTGCGTCGCCGTCGGTCATGACGTCGCAATCCACCGCGATCGGCCCTACCGCAGGGTGTTCGATGATCTTGTGGTCTTCCCGGTGCGCACCGACCGCGCCGGACGCCCAAAGTCCGGCGAAGCGCGGGTTTCCCGAGGTGAGTTCCTGGATCAGGCTGGTCAAGCGGCGGTTGCCGGGAAAGCGTCCGGTGGCACGGCGCAGGTCGGACACGATGGCGGCTTCGACCGTGCCGGCAGCGAGGGAGATCACGGGCCATTGCGACAGCCGCGGCCTGTTGCTGCCGGTTGAGAAGGTGTCGCGGGCGAAGTTGCGGAGCGCCGGCGGTACCGGCGACGGATCGCCCAGCAGCGCCGCCCAGCCGCGGTTCCACCAGATCAGCTGCCAGTCCGCGGCGAAAACCGCGACGGCGGCGTCGCCGAGCCGGTTCAGTACCCGGTGGACGCCGGGCGGGATGTGGTCAGAGATCTGCCCGTCGGCGGGGGGGGCGCGGCCGGGCCGGCGGGGCAGAAGCTCTAGGTCAGCGCTCGTCAGCTGCAGGGCGCGAGCGAGCGCGGCGGCCACCTGCGCCGAGGGGGTGGTGGAGCGTCCCTGCTCCAGGCGCACGACGTAGTCGACCGAGATCCCGGCGAGTTCAGCCAGATCCTCCCGGCGCAAGCCCGGTGCCTGGCGCAAGCGCCCGCGCGGCAGCCCTGCCGCTGCCGGGGAGAGGCGGTCGCGCCAAGCGCGCAGGGTAGCACCGAGCTCGGTGTCGTGAGGAGTCATGACTAATTGTCGCACGCGGCCAAGCGGCGGGGGTGGTACCCGTTTTCCTACCGTCGCGGCGTCCCTGGCGTGCTGGGCCGGGCGGGCACACGATGGGCCTATGACGATCGCGCTTACCACCGGACCCAGCGAGCAGGCCAGGGCGTGCTTCTCGCGTTTCCGCGGCGGGAACGTCTTGCTCCTGCGCCGGATCGCTGAACGACCCGGGGACGCTTGCCCGATCGGGCCGCCCTGGCAAAGCTGAACGTCTGGCCGGGCAAAACATGATGAATCAAAATAGAGGACAGGAACATGTCAGATACTGAAGCTTCGATCGCCCGCCTGCTGGACGAGGCGGCTGTCCGCAACTCGACCGCCCGCTTCGCCGATATCCTCATGCGCGCCGACTACGACGCTTTTGGGGCGTTGTGGGCCGACGACGCCGAATGGGTGATCGGAGGCACCGAAGGCCAGCCCTTCGAGAGGCACGCCAAGGGAGTCGGCGACATCGTGTCGTTGTTCCGCAACCTCTGGGAGGGCAACGACTACTTCGTTCACTTTGCCGTACCAGGCGTAATCGAGATCAACGGCGACGAGGCCACCGCCCAAGTCGTCTGCCATGAGGCCGCGCGCGGGCCTGAAAGGTACTACCGGACCCACGGCGTCTGGTCTGACCGCCTGCGGCGCTCGGACAGTGGCTGGGTGTTCACCAGCCGCACCTACCGGTACCTCTGGCTCGACATGTCCCCATTCACCGGGGACACCTTCCCAGTTCTCCCCTGACAATCGGCGACCAAGGATCCGCGGGCTGACCGACTCCGGCCCGCGGATCCGCATCGAGTGCCGCGCGTAATACCATCTGGCCCGACTTATCTCGCCGGTCCCGTTCGCATCGCATAATAGCCGCTCTCACCTTCCGTGACGGCAGCCCGGTCGCATCAACGCCGCCCTGCCTTACGCTCATCCACGCGACAGCGACTCATAAACCGGAAATTATTCGGAGCGCAACTATGCCAATGCTGGACACGCAACAGATCTCGCAGTATTACGAACTTCACGGCGATCGTTCTGATCCGCTGGTTCTCCTGGTGGGTGGCTTGGGCGGCGTCGGAGCTTAATGGTCGAACCAGCTAGAACGGCTTTCCGGAAAGTACTATGTCGTCCTGCCAGACCTGGGGGGACTGGGCGCACCACCCACGCGGAAGATGGTTACACGACACAGCAGCTCGCTGCTGACATGGCCGCACTCGTCGCCCACCTCGATCTGGGGCCGGCACATGTTGTGGGCGCGTCAACGGGCGCTGCCATCGGGCAGTACATGGCACTGGACCACCCGGAGACGGTGCGTTCACTCACGATGGCGGGCGCTTTTGCCCGGTATGACACCTCCGCTCAACGCGGGTCTGACGCGGGACAGCCGCCGAATCCTCCGCCGCCACCGCCGGGCATGAGGGCGGCGAGGCCTGTCCAGCAACAATTCAAGTCACCGGCACGCGCAGCGTCCCGGCGGACATCAATTGGCGTCTTATCAGGCGGCTCGGTTACGCTCTTCGTAAGCCCGGAATGCTGATTCGAACAGATTAGCCTCGATCGGTACCATGATATGGACCACCTGGCCCGGGGAACTGTCAAATATTACCGAGTCGCTCCGGAATATCATGGTACCGAGGGAACGGTGATACAGAGTTCTTATGCCCTGCACGCAGGTAGATATCCCGTGCTGGTCCCAGACGCGGCGGAAGAGCGGGCTTTCCTTTTTCAGGGCGTGCACGATCTCGTCTAGTCGCCGGGGATGCGGGTGGCGGCCCGCGGCTAGCCTGAGCCTGCCGATCATGTCAGTCGCGTTCGCCTCCCAGCCTGTTCCGTAAAGCTCACGTGCCTCCGGGGAAAGCAGCATCCACCGGAGTGTGTTCCGTTCGTGTGCCGGCATGCTCGGGAAATCGGCGCACAGGAAGCACGCGGCCGCATTGGCCGCGAAGATGTCCGCGTACGGACTGCAGACGACCGCGGGCGTGGGACCCAAGATAGCCAGCAGACGTTGCAGATCGTCATCGCTAACGCCCGGTGGCGCTCCGATAAAACCCTCGTCAACCACGCCGGCGAGGGCGTAAAGATGTGATCGCTCTTCGGCGGCCAGCCGCAGCGCCCGCGCGACGGCGTCGAGCACGGAAGCCGAAGCCGTTGACTGCCGCCCCTGCTCCAGACGAGCGTAGTAATCGTGGCTCACCCCGGCGAGCTGGGCGAGTTCCTCCCGGCGCAGACCCGGCACGCGCCGCCGGCTTTTGTCGTCGGATCCTGAAAGCTGACCCCCAGGGGTATTCCGAAAGTTGACCCCC
>CAXUJF010000295.1:0-7664 GCA_964250865.1 uncultured Streptosporangiaceae bacterium | reverse complement strand
CCCCGCGCCCCCGGGCGCGGCGCCCGGCCAGGCCCCCCCGTGCGCCCCGCCCCCGCGCCGGGCTCGCCCTGGGCCGCGCGCCCGCCCCCCGGTCCAGCGGCTCCACCGGCCCCATGGCCGCGGCCCAGCCGGTCAGCGCGCGGGTCACGGCGGCGATCCGGCCCCGGTTCGGGCCGGAGTCCGGGTCCGGGATCAGCAGGCACGGCTCCCGCCGCGACCAGTCGATCAGCACGTCGGCTGAGCGTGCGCACGTAGGCCGGGTCGAGAGGCCGGGTGTACTCGGCGACCTCGTTCTGGATCGCCGCCACGATCTCGGCGATCGAAGCGGCCGACTCGGCCCGCAGGATCGCGCCGACCGGGGCCAGGACGACGGGAGGTTCGCTGGCTTGGGTGGCGAAGGGGTGCTCGATGGGCTCGGCTAGCTTCAGCACCGCTCACCCCTTGATGAAGAACCCTTAAGTACGCCTGCGTACTTGTGCTGACGCTACGTCCTGGTAACCCCTGGTGTCACGCGATTTCGGCGGTCTCTTGGCCACGGAGATAGGGCCGGCCTGAGGGGGTGGGCGCGTTGTCAGCAGGTGACAAAGGCCAGCGGGGTGAAGAGCCCGGGCCGCAGGCGGGAATGGCCGGTGCGAACGGCGGAGAGGAAAAGGTAAGCTGCCGGGGTGGCTGGGAGTGATCCCGGCTCCGCGGGCGTAGCTCAATGGTAGAGCCCCAGCCTTCCAAGCTGGTCATGCGGTTTCGATTACCGTCGCCCGCTCTTTTGCTTTCGCCCTGGTCAGGGCCGGTGTCGTTACTTCTGGCTCCTTTTGGCGAAGCGATCGCGGGCGCCGCGTGCCACATACGTGCCACAGCGATGCCGCTTCAGGCGCCTTGTTCACTGCGTCCTTCGTTGTCGCCTGGCTCCTTCGCAGGGCCGCGGACTTCGCGCACGTACGCACCGAGCGCCTTGGCGATGGCTTGGTCCCGGTCGCGGGTGGCGTGCTGATAGATCAGGGCCGCGCGGACGCTGGATATCCCGAGCCGGGCCATCAGCTCCTTGAGCGTGGCACCGGTCGTAGCGGTGAGGGTGCCGCCGGTGTGCCGCAGGTCGTGAAAGTGCAAATCCGGTAGGCCAACTGCCGTCCGGGCCTTGCCCCAGGTGCGGTGGAAGTTCGAGCGGCGGAGCTGGCCGCCCTTCGGTCCGACGAAGACGAACCCCCGCGGCCCCGGCTCGGCGAACCGCTCCAGGTGCCAGCGGATCTCCGGGGCGATCTCGGCCGGGAACGCCACGATGCGACGGCCAGCCCGCGATTTGGGCGTGTCGGGCCGGAGGCCGCCCTTGTCGAGTTGGGTGAGGGTTTCGGTGATGCGGATCTCGCAGGTGTCCAGGTCGATGTTCTCGCGCCGGAGCCTCACCAGCTCGCCCCAGCGCATGTCCGCGAAGGTGGCCAGCAGGATCAGCATGCGATACCGCACCGGGATGGTATCCGCGAGCTTGAAGACGACGGGGAGCGGGACGACGGCGCGCTCGTCCGACTCCTCCTGACCTGCTCCCGCGATGCGGCAGGGGTTGCGCGCGACGATACGGTCCTCGACCGCCGTCTCAAAAATGGCGTGCAGCAAGCGGTAAGCCTTGGCCACCGTCACCGGCCCGACGGGCGCTCCGCTTTGGGGCCGGTTCCAGGCGTTCCTTGCGCCAGCGCCGGACGGTCACCTCGCCGATGTCAGACAGGCCGAGGTCACCGAAGGCCGGGCGCAGATGATTGGTGAGCAGGCCATCATAGAGCTCGGCCGTGCGCGCCTTGAGCACGCGATCGCGCATCCATCGTCCGGCGTACTCGCGGAACTGCCTCGCTGGTACCGAGGATCGCTGCGACCTCTGACAGAGTGAGAAGCCGGTCCGGGGCCGCGCCTTTGGCCTGCGCCTTCATGCCGCCCTCCCGGTTGCTGAAAGATCGGGGCTGGGTGGGAGACAGCTCGTCCAGGTCAGTGACGTCCTGCTCGTCCGCGTCGGCCTGGCCTGGGCCTCGGCGCGCTTCTCGATCCACCACTTCTGATCCTCGGTGGCCGGGTCAAGGTTGATGACCGGTTCGGCTTCCAGGTGCCAGCCTTCCCGGCATTGGGCCGCCCGCAGCGTCTTGGCCCGCTGAGCCCAGGCCGGGCAGACCGAGGCGAGGGTATGGCCGCAGGGCACGAGCACCTGCTCGGTGGCACCGGTATCGAGGTTGGTGCGGCGTAGCTGCAGGGGCCGGATGCAGGCGCCGTGCTCGACGGCCAGGTCCTTGACGACCTCACGAGCGAGCGGCCTGGCCAGCCGTTCGGCGCGGGTCCGTCGCGATACGTCCAACTCGGTCTCCTTGATGGGAGGGATGAGGGAGCAGCGCGAGAAGTCACCCAATGACTGAATGAGTAGTGATGAAGGCGCCCGGCGGGTGATGGCCGAGAAGCAGAGACGGACCAGGGCAGGCACAGATAGGAGCCGGTCGCGTCAAGAAATCGCCTCGCTGGTTTCAGCTCGCGGCAAGGGCCGTTCAAGCTGCCAGCGCCAAGGCGGTGTGTTCGGGTCGTTCGGGTCAGTCCTGCAAGCGGTTTGTGGGCTCAGGGTGATTCCGAGCGGTGTCGGTAGCGGCCTTGAGTCGCCAGTGACAGCGGACCACCTTGCCGCCGCTGCTGTCCGGGCGCCACCACAGGCGATCGCAGAGTGCCTCAACCACGGCGAGGCCCCGGCCCGCTTCGGCGAGCTGCATGATCTCCAGCTCGTCGTTGTCGGTTTCGACTAACGCGAATGGCGACACTCGGAGGTTCATAGCCGGGGGGCGGCGTGGCATGCGTGGATCCTGGTCGCGGACCTCGGCGCTCAGAAAGGCGCCCGGCACCCACGACAGAAAGAGCTCGGCGATAGCTGAGCTGGCGGCATGTTCGTGGACGTTGGCCACCAGTTCAGACACGCAGGTCACTACGTCATCAGCCAGCCCGCCGAGTTGCCACCCTTCCAGCACGGACCTGATCACGCGGCGAGCGCGCCAGGCAGCACGCGGCTCGGCCATCAGCCGAAACTGGAGATACTCCACGCCAGTGTCCTTCACCCGAACGGTCGCCTCCTTGAGCTGTCATCTCCAAAGTGCCGGAGACGGCCGGACCTCAATAAGCCGCCTATAGGACGTTATTAGGCCTCTAGTAGGACACTCGACGATGACGAAGGTACGTTAGTCCTCACGGAGTCACATAGATACTCCGTTGCGGAGAACGTTCGGAGGTGCCCATGACTCACTCCGTCGGAAACGTTCGGCTTAAGGCCGCCCGTCAGCATGCCGGCTACGCCTCCCAACAAGCACTGGCCGACGCCCTCACCCGCGCCGCGCCACAGCTCGGGCTCGGACATCTCGAGATCAGCGACCGTCAGATCCGGCGCTGGGAGTCCGCCTCTCCCCCATGGCCGCGGGCTGACCACCAACGGCTCCTGATCCACGTGCTTCAGCTCCCGATCGAGGAGCTCGGATTTACGCCCCCGTGGGACGTGTCCACGGCCGGTCCTGGTGCAGGCGCCGCTCAGGTCCCGATGCCCAAGAACACCGGTCGGACGCCGCTACCCCTGGCCAAAAGCCGTGGCGTGATCCAGCCATCGACCGTGACCGGCGACTATGCGGCGATCACCGTCTCCTACCGGCGCCTGTACACGAGCGTGTTGCCTACCCATCTGCACGCGGCCGTCATCGAACACACCCGCCTTGGGGCTCACTTGCTCGATGAGACCGACGGCGTGAGCCACACCATCCTCGCTACCGCCCTGGCCGAGGCCCTGCTACTAGCCGGGCGCATCGAGTTCTTCGACCTTCGCCAGCCCGACGACGCCGACGCCACCTTCGTCCGGGCACTCCAGGCCGCCGGAGAAGCCGACGACGCATTGCTCGGTTCGGCGATCCTGGCGCACGCGGCCTTCGTGCCCGGCTGCTCCAACCGTTCCGACGAGTTCGCTGACCGGATGCGCGCCGCCCGTACCTACGCCCGTCGCGCTTCCGCCTCCGCCGAGCTCCTGGCCTGGCTAGACGCTGTCGAGGCTGAATGCAAGACGATCATCGGTCAGACCCGCGAAGCACTGCGCCTGATCGAGCATGCCGAAACGATCCTGGCCACAGGCAGCGAGCATGCCTCGCCGGATTGGTTCACATGGTTTTCTCCCCTGCGCTTGGCGGCATTCAAGGGCAACACTCAGCTCAAGGCCGGGCATCTCCCCCAGGCCAGGGAGACGCTGACCGCCGCGCTCAGCGAAGCAACGCCCGCCGACGACAAGCAGCGCACCGTCATCCTAGGAGACCTGGCCGCCGTCGAAGCTGCCCAGCGCAACCCCGAAGCCGCGTGCGACTACGCCGAGCAGGCCCTCCAGCAGCTCGCCATCACCTGGTACGCCACCGGCATGGACCGCATTCTCGACGTCCGCAAGACCCTCCAGCCCTGGGCCGAGCAGGATTGCGTGCAGGCCCTCGATGACCAGCTCTACGGCTGGCAGGCCACCCTCAGCAGTTTGCAGCGTTGAACTTCGCGATCCTGCTAGGCAGTTCGCCGAGTGAGTGAATCCGCATCGTCGGCACACGCTCCGCGTCCGGGTCATCCCACTGAATCGTCGCCCACGGGCCACGGCGGATCAGCGCCGTCCGCAATCCGAGGCTGGCCGCGGGCCGGATGTCGTTGTCGAGCCGGTCACCGACATAGAGAATCTCGTCCGCGCTGCCCGGGGTCACCTCCAGCATTTGCCGGCAGAAGGCCGGGTCCGGCTTGGAGACACCCCAATCGCCCGACGTGGCGATCATGTCGGCCGGGAGGTCCAGGTCGCGAAGGATGCCGCCCGCCCGGACCGTCTGATTCCCCGCGATACCCACCCACAGTCCATCAGCCCGAAGCCGGGTCAGCGACGGCCGCACGTCCGGGTACAGATCATCCTCGCCGAACCACTCAGGTTGGCCAGCCTCAGCCCGTTCTCGCCGCGCCTCACCCAGCTCAAAGCCCGGCCGGAACACCTGGAAAGCCTCCCGGTAATCCAGGCCCTTCGCGATCACCGCTCCGAACACCGCCGAGAACGTATGCCGCGGGACACCCAGCCAATCCGACCACGTCCCATACTCGCGAGACTCGTCAACCAAGCACTCGCCAACATCAAAGACGACTGCGCTAATCACGGCAGCCACCCTACGACGATGCCACCTGGCCCACCGCGTCCAAGGCTCGATGCACATCATCTGCACCTCCACGTCCGTCGCATGAGTCAGGTTGCCGAATAGAGCCTTAGTTGATCAAGCGGCGCCGCTGAGTGACGCCGGGCCCGGCCGCGCTTCGCGCCGGGCGTGCGGCCCCGGCGGCGCCGCCCCGGCGCGGCGCCGGGCGCGGCGGGGCGGCGGGGGGGGGGGGGGCGCCCCGCCCCCCCCGACCCGGCGCGGCGCACCGGACCCACCATCGCAACAGCCACCGATCAGCCTGGCTCATTCGTAACCGGCAGGACCACGTGAGGTGTGGGCCATCACCCTCGGAGTATCAGTGTCCCGGCACGGACATTTACCGGCGAAGCACACCGTAGCGATTGCGCCATAACGGGTATGACGAAGCACATGATCGCCAGCAAAAATAACAGACATTTGATTACATTAATGTATTTAGGAACAATGTCTTGACTGAGCGTCACAACATGTCATGCTCTGAAGGTGTGAACACGGGGATTGCGGTTAGAAATGCCGTTAAGTGTCACATCAAAGAAAAGGAGCTAAGTGAAGCACATAGTACGCGGGCACTGGGCAACATCAAAATTAGGTAATAAATACTGGGTACCCACTCATTTTGCGAATAATCCTGGGAGGACAGCTTCAAGCCCAGGCGCGCGTAAAGCCCGAATCACCATAACAATTACCGTCACTGCAGCTCTTGCAGTAGGTGGGATCTCATATGAGGTTGCTGCATCCGCCTCTTCAGGCACGAGCGCAACATCTTCCGCAGACGGGAGCAGTGCACATCGGACGATTTCAATAGAAACAACATCCGACGTGCAGAAAGACCTCAAGACTTCAGAGGCGACGATACTCTCGCACTGGGGCAAGATTGACGGTGCAATCGCATACGCTAACGATTGCTTCTCTCATTCCTATGGGCAGGTTCAAGGTTTCTTTAAGGTCCATCCATGCAAGTGGGTAGTCAGGGCTTATTTAGCTCTGGATGGTAGCTCGACAAGCAATTATCCTGCAGTACTCATTGCCCTGTCTTGGGTTAACATACCAAACACCTCTTCTGCACTTTCATACATGAATTTGGCAGATACGTGGCGAACCGGCAATGTAACCGAATTGTCACGCGATGTCGGACCATATCAAAACGTCACGTACTCCGGTAGGTATTACGAATCTGGCATCGACGGGGACACCGTCTGGAACGCAGAAGTCCAACCAGTAAGTCCAGTATCAGAATCCTCTATCAGTACTATCCTTACCGACATTCGGCAATAACACGTGAATTCCAAGCTTAATAGGTTTTGGCGTGATCTTCAGCTGGTCTTCGTCCGCCGTTATAACTACTACCGCCGGCCGTCCTTCTATTGCAGCTTCACCCCACGAGTAGGGAATCTCCTGCAGGATTCCGCGGCGCAACGGAAAATTTGATCGTTCGATTCGAGCTTTTCCCTCGATACGCACCTGTTCAATCATTCGCAGGTGCGGCATAGGTTCAGCCTTCTCGAAATAGATGCTTTGCATGGCGGATAGATCACCAACCGGGATCTCGGGCGGGTCGATCTCCAGCTCGAAAAACTTAGTATCGTCGGCGGCATCGAAGAGAACGTCTTCAAACAAAGATCTGCTCTGTGTCGCAACCGTCATAAATACACTAATAATCTCGCCGAAAGTGGCGACAAATTCACGTGAAGCGGTGAAGACGTGCATCTCTTGGCAAGGTGGCAAGAGATGCACGTTCTCTTCTTTATCTTCAGTGTCAGTTGCGCTCAGGGTTACATAGACGTTCTCGATGTTTACCAAGTCAAGCTTGGTGAAACGTAGACGTGTAAGGCGATGGACCAGCTCATCGACGCTCCGGTCGGTCAATTGGTCTGGAACTACCGTCTCAATCTCAAAGGCTTTCGCTTTGGCTAGCGCCTGTGCTGTAAAACCTGACTCAGAGACTAGCGTTGGTTCTCTTCGGCTTGAATAGATGCTACTGGGCTGCTCAGTTGACCATGGCAGTCGCTGAGATGGACCCCGAGCTGGCCTGCGATGAGGCCGATCGCCGGATCGCAGCTGGCGATCTAAACGACAGGTCATCCTGCCGCGCCGCTTCCGGTCCTCGGTCGCTGGCGCTCCTTGCGGGCCGGGTCGGCTTGCCATCGCGTCCGTGGCTCCTGGCTGTACGCATGGCCGAGCGGTGCGGCGTTGCCGGGAGGCGGTCCGGTTTGCAGTGCTGTGCCACATACGTGCCACGAGCGACGGTGAACGACGGTCAGTCGCGGTCATCTACGGGCGCTTACCCGTGGGTGCCTGCGGTGATGTCCACGCTGATCACCGAGTAGGTATGGCACCGATCTTCCAAGCTGGTCATGCCGGTTCGATCCCGGTCGCCCGCTCTTATTTCCGCAGGCAGAGGACATATAACCGTCGGTTGTCAACGGATTCCGAATATTGACCCCCTGGGGTTCCGGGAAAGTTGATCCCTTG
>CAXUJF010000294.1:0-7699 GCA_964250865.1 uncultured Streptosporangiaceae bacterium | reverse complement strand
GGCCGCCGCGGTGCGCGGGGGCGGGGGCGCTGCCGCGGCGGCCCCGTGGGCGGTGGCCGCAGCGGCGGCGGCCGCGGGGGCCGGCCGGGTGGTCACGACGGCCGCCAGTTCCGGGACGTTCGGCGCCGCGACCTATATCAACGACCCGAGCACCGTGGAGACGGCTACCCCGACCGCGGTCGGGATCGGAAAAATAACCGGCAGCGGCCGGGACGACCTCGTGCTGGACACCGTCAACCGGGAAAACGTGGGCGGCTTCACCCGCATCGACGTCTTCCCGCAGCGGGCCAACGGCACCCTGGGTAAGCCGATCACCTACCAGAACACCGACATCGACTCCGGGGATAGCCGGCTCACCATCGACGACCTGTACGGCACCGGCCACCCGCAGATCCTGCTACCGGAAAACGACTACATCGACGTGGTCTCTTACTCGGGTGGCAAGCTCACCGGGGCCAAGCTCAACATCGAGGCCCAGAACTTGCAGGTCGCGGACTTCAACGGAGACGGCCACCCTGACCTGCTGACCGAATACCAGGGCACCGTCAGTATCTACACCGGCAGTGCAGCCCACTCATTCAAACTGTGGCGCACGGAGCCGTTCGCCACCGACGGCAGCGGTCCCGACTTCGGCATGGTGTTCGCGGCCGACTTCGACCACAACGGCCGCCTCGATATCGCCTTCCTGGCCGAGAACGGTTTCAGCGTCCGCCGCCAGACCGGTGCCGGAGTTTTCGCCGCCCAGCAGAACTACCAGGTCGCCCCCATCGACGGTGTGACCTTCAATACCGCCAGCATGGTGACCGGCGACGTCAACGGCGACGGCTACGCGGACGCGATCGTCAGCATCAACGCCAACAGCCCGTGGTCAGGAGTCGAAGTGTTTGCGGGTGGCCCGGGCGGCACGCTGAAGGCCCCAGTGGTCTACCCCACCCTGGACCTCCCCGGCCCCATGGCCGTGGCCGACCTCAACGGTGACGGCCGCAGCGACCTGGTCGTGGAGCATGTGTCCTGGAACAACGTCGGGGTTCTGCTACAGCAGAAGACCGGGAAACTGAAGTCCGAGTCGCTCTACCCGGCCGACACCCCCGACGCGGGCCCGGACCAGCCCGCTGCCGGTGACCTCAACGGCGACGGCAAGCCCGACATCGCCTTCAACTCCGGCTCTGGCGCCGGCATCCTCTACGGCAAGTAACCCGGCGGCTGAGCCCGCCCGGCTCCGGCGGACGGGCTCAGCAGGGGTGGCGATCGCCCAGCGGTCCGGGCGTTCTGGCGCATGACATCGAGGGCACTGGCACAGTGAGGTCCATGACGACCGCAGCCGAACGACTCCTGGCGCCCGGGCCGGAAGAACAGCAGCTAGCCGAGCGGGCCGGTACCTGGAACGTGGTGGCGACGATGTGGCCGGCGCCCGGCGCCGAGCCGGCAGTCACCGACGGCCTGGTCGCCGAGAGGACCATGATCGGCCTGTACCTGCAGGAGATCATGCAGCCGGGCCCAGGCGGCGGACCGGACTTCCGGCGCATTGACTACCTTTCCTTTGACCGGGTGGAAGGCCGGTGGAAATACGTGTCCATGGACACCCGGCTGCCGGTATCCATCATGCCCGCCAGTAGCTTCGGCCGCGCAGAGGACAACACGCTGCACCTGGTGTTCGAGCCATTGGGCTTCATCGGCTTCGGCACCGAGGTGGACGGGAAGCTGACCCGGTCCGACCTGCTGATCACGAATAGTTCAGCCTCGCACGAGCTCAAGCAGCAGCATTTCATCAGCGCCGACGGAACCGGACGGCAGTGGCTCGCAGTCCAGTACGAGTACCGCCGCGGTACCTCGGGCGCCGGATGAGCTCCTGACGCAGTTCGGGAACGGAGCCGCGGCCCTGACGCACGGGCACATCTCCGAGATGGGGATTTGTTCTAAGTCATGAATCGCGCCGCACGTATTCATCGATGTCCCTGAACTATGACAGCCTTTCGCTGTTGGTACGAGGCTGGTCGCCACCGCGTATGGCGACCAGGTGCAGCAGCGCGGCGACATGCCGGTACGGGTCGGTCCGGCCGGCTCGCTCCTCGCACCGCAGGAGAGCTTCCAGCGCTGCTGCCTTGGGCAGCGGCGCGTCGGTGGCGGCTGCGTCGGTGAAGACCCGGACTCCGTACCACCGGGTCACGGCCAGCTGCCGCTGGGCCAGCGCCTCGGTCAGGTCCTGCCGGCGATCGGCGCGGGCGTCAACACCAAGCCGGTTCTGGTAGGCGACCCCTCCGAACGCCGCGCCGGCCGCGTCCCAATCACCCAGCAGACCGGGGCGCATCGCCAGGGCGTCGCCGTTGCGCACCAGCAGGGACACCGTGCCGCCCGGAACCAGGAGCTGTGTCACCGCGTCGAGCAGGGGACCGGGGTCCGGGAAGTACATCAGTACGCCATGACACAGCACGACATCGAAGCTTGAGCGTGCGAACAACCCGGTCAGTGCCCCGGCCTCGCCCTGCACCAGCCGCACTCGCTCGCCGACCTCCGCGGGCTCGGCCGCCAGCGTGGCCCGGAAGTCATCGAGCAGCCGAGCTGATACGTCCAGGCCGGTGACGGCGTGCCCGCGCCTGGCCAGCAGAAGAGCCTGGGTGCCCTGGCCACAGCCAATGTCCAGCACTCGCTGCGGAGGCAGATCCTCCAGGCATTCGGCGAGCTGCCGCGCCAGGACCTCTTGGCGTACCACCTGCCGCAGTGTGCCCAGCCGGGCCCGCCACTGCTCTTCGCCCGCCGTAAAGCCAGCACCCATCTCGCCGCTCCTTCCAGTCCCATGCCAGGGCCGCAACACCTGCAGCGATTTTCGGGAAGTGAACAGAGCTGGCCGCTTTGGGGTTCGAGTGGGTGGCGTCACGGTGTGAATTCTTCTTCGTAGATGGCGATGGTCCAGCTGGCCGCTCGCTTGGCGTAAGCGGTGGCCGTGGCGGGGCTGGGGGCCTGGATGCGGAAGGTGAGGGTCAGCGGTATTCCCGCCCGGCCGCCGACACCGCTGTTGTCCGGCGGCTGTTTCCCTGACGTCCACGACGTGCAGGGCAGCGTGCTGCCTCCGTGTCCGTCGATGAGGGTGGTCACCTGGAGCCGATCGGCGATGGCACCAGAGCAGGCGACGGCGATGTCGAGGTTGCGGCCGCGGGGGCGCACCGTAAAGGTGGCCGTACGGTCGCTGGGCCAATCCCCACTGCGGGTGGCGATCAAGCGTCGCAGTGCCTTCCCGTGGCCGGTGGTGGTGTTGTAGCCGGTGTAGCTGAGCGGCAGCCGCGGTACGGGGGGCGCCGCCTTGATGGTTGCGGGCGGTTTCCATTCGTAAACGGCGAACCACCAGCTGGCCCTGGCGGCCGGGAGGCCGGAAACCGGGAACCTGGTGAACGTGATGTCAGCCGGGCGGCCTGGCCGTACGGACAGCCCGATCAGTTGCGGCGGATTCGTGCATCCGACGACGCCGGCGACCGCGCCATTGACCGTCACCGATACGGAGCCGCTGCCGGGAGAATCGCAGGCGGCCATGACGTCGAGAGGGTACGAGGCCGCCCCGGCTTTGATCGTGACTGAATGCTGTCTCGGTTCCGCCATCGACGTGCCGGCTATCCGGCGGTAGGAAGCGCCGTCAGAGGCAGTGAAGGAAAAAGGAAGCCGCGGTCCTGCGGAGCTGAGCCTCGGCGCTTGCTCATGGGCAAAATTGACAGCGCTCACTAGACCGGCCACCACGGCGACGGCCATCAGGCTGGCCCCGGCCGCCCGGCGGATCCGTGCGCGGCGGATGCGCGTGGTCAGACGTTCGTGCGGTACAGCATGGTCACGTGCCGGGTCGCTGCGCTCGGTGAGCAGTTGACGTAGTTGATCTGCGCTCAGCGGCATCGGGTTCACCTCTCCGTCGTCGTGGGCGTCAGCGTGCCGTCGACGCGCAGCTTGGCCAGAGCCCGGCTCGTCTGGCTTTTCACGGTGCCCACGGAACACCCCAGAATGCCGGCGACCTGGGCTTCGGTCAGGTCTTCGAAGAAGCGCAGGACCACGACGGCGCGCTGGCCCGCGGGCAGGCGGCCCAGCGCCCTCCATACCGCGTCGCGGTCATCGACGGCATCGATGTCGCTCGCGACGCCCGGCCGCTCGGGTGGCTGACCCGTCGCCACCTCACCGCGCCGCCAGCGAAGCCGCCACCATGACACGTGGGTGGTGACAATGATCCTCCGCACATACGCCTCCGGGTCAGCGTCCAGATGCGGCCAAGCCAGCCACGCCTTGACCAGCGCTGCCTGGGTAAGATCCTCCGCCGCCGCCCAGTCCTGAACCAGCAGATAGGCAGTACGCAGCAATCGTGTCCATCGAGCAGCCACGAACGAGGGGTAATCCGAACGGTCAGCCACCGGAACTCTCCTCTACGGCCGTCTCCTCTTGATACGCCCGCAGCGAGCCAGAAAGTTGTCACGCCCTCCCAACACGCGGCGAAAATGGGACCGGAGGCACGGCGACCCAGGGCATTCTGCGCACACGGGTGGCGCCCTGGGCCATCCCGTCGCCGTCGTCCCGGCAGCCGGGTCAGGCGGGCCGGACGGGACGGGTCAAGCGGCAGCAATCTTCCGCCGCTTGAGGCGGCCCGGACGGTCGGCTCGGCTGACGGCCGGTCTGCTCGGCTGACGGCCGGACGACGGCGATCCCGGGAGGGAGCCAGGCCAACGGTCTTCTTCCATCCCGGAGCCGGAAGCGCCCCCGCCGGAGGCTGGTCTAACTCTTCAGCGTGCTGCCCGCATCCTGCTTATACGGCGCGGCACGCCAGGTGGACCAGGAGACGTCGTTGCCCTCGGCCAGGATCATGAAGCGCCAGGGGCCGGTGTAGGTGTTGGCGGTGAAGTGGTTGTTCTGCTGCTCGGCGATGTGCTTCTCCACCGCGGTGCCCTGGTACGGGCTCCAAGACGGGTAGCTGCCGTACTCGGAGAAGGCGCCCTGGAAGCCGCACATGTTCTTCAGTGTGCAGGCCTTACCGACGCTGGCTGGATTAAAGGCGAACCGGTTGTGGCTGACCGTGACGTTCTGGGTCTTCCAGCGGCAGTCGCCGTAGTAGGGCGCGTGGGCGATGTTCTTCGCGTTGCAGGTGCTGGTGGTGATCGTGGCCGGGGCGACCAGCGTGCAGTAGCCCGAGCTGGTGTTGGCCGGTGAGTTGCAGTAGCGGTTGGAGTTCTCCCACAGGATGACCCCGCCCCAGTTGTTGACGAACGTGTTCCCGGTGATGGCGAACGTGCTCCCGTACGGGCCGGGCACCCGGGAGTCCGAGCCGGACTCGGAGATGTAGATCGCGCTGGTCGGGAAGCCCTGGTCCTGGGGCCCGGCGCCGAGGCCGTTGCGGGCGAACACGTTGTCCTTGATCTGGGCGTTGTAGCTGATCTCGTAGATCAGGCCGTCGCCGTAGTTGCCGGAGATGGTGTTGCCGGAGATGTCGATGCCGCGGTTGTTGGTGTCGGCCCAGAGCCCCTGGCTGTGGTTGCCGTGCACCCAGTTGCCGGTGACCGTGGCCCCGTTCACGGCCCAGAACTTCCCGCCGCCGGTGCAGCCGCAGCCGGGCTGATGGGCCTCCCAGTTGTAGGTGTCGTTGCCCGCGATCTCGTTGTGGCTGATGACCAGGTGCACCGGGCCCGCCGGGGAGTAGGCGTTGAAGCCGTACTGCTGGTTGTCCTGCAGGCAGTCGTAGGACAGCGTGTTGTCGCTGCCCAGCATGGTGCCGGCGCCGGCGTTGCCGCGCAGGGTGGAGTGGTCGATCGTCCACCCGGCGGCCGAGTCGTGGTTGACCACGCCCTCGTTGTTGTTGGCCCCGGTCGGGCCGAAGTTCTGCACGGTGAGGTAGCTGATGTGCACCTGGGCCGCACTGCCGCCGAAGGCGTACAGGTTCGTGTGCCGGCCGTCGAGCACGGCGCCGGGGGCCCCGGTGAAGGTGGTGCCCGCGGCCGGATCGATCTGGCTGTACTGGCCGCCGCCCAGGGTGTGCGGGCCCGGCGCGAACCAGAACGTGTGGCCGGGCTGATTCCAGTTGACGCCGGAGTCGTCCCCGGCCGCGACGGTCACGGCCCCGGCCGGCGCGGCGGCCGGGCCACCGCCCAGGACGGACTGCTGGCCGCAGACCCGGATGGGCACAGGAACGCTGACGGCGTCCCCGGCCGGGGTGCTGGTGGCGGACGGCTCGGCCGTCGACCGGCAACCCGCCGCGGCCAGCAGGCAGGCCAGCACGACCGCAACTATGCGCCAGGGACCGAGCCGCCGGCGGAGGTTAGCGGGGATGGTCGATGGCGAAACGGTAGATCCCGAGCAGCTGCTCGAGGTTGGCGGCCGGGTCGAACCGGGCTTCGTAGGTCTTGCGGGCCTGTTCCCCAAGGGTTGCGTACCGTTCCGGGTGCGTGTCGGCGTCACTGATGGCCAGCGCTAGTGACTCTGGGTCACCAGGCGTAAACAATACGCCGTCGACGTCGGGGGTGATCAGCTCCGGGAACGAGCCGTGCCCGGCCGCGATGGGCGCGGTCCCGGCGGCCATGGCCTCCACCGCCACCAGGCCGAACGTCTCCTCCCAGGTGGACGGGAGCAGCACCGCGCGGGCCTGGGCCACCAACTCGGCGCAGCGGTCCCGGCTGACCTGCCCGGTCAGCTCGACCGAGGGCCGGGACGCGGCCCAGGCGGCCACCTCCCCGGCCAGCGGGCCGCCGCCCGCGATGACCAGCCGCAGTCCCGGCGGGCCGGCCATTCGGTCCTGGTAGCGGTCCCAGGCCGCCATCAGCAGCCGGGCCCCCTTGGCCGGATCGAGCCGCCCGGCGTAGACCACGGTCGGAGTCTGCGGGCCGGTGGGGCTGGCGGGATTGGCGGGCCTGTCGAGGTTGATGGGGTTTACGTGGCTGTCGATGTTTTGGTGGTCGGTGGGGTCGATGACGCCGCGGGACGGGATCAGGTTGTGCCGGACGAACACCCGGTCCGGGGACAGCCCGACCCCGGACAGCAGGTCGCGCTGGGAGGCGGAGATGAAGATGTAGGCCGAGACCAGCGAGCGCCAGGCCGGGCGGTGCACCCGGCCGGCCAGCACGACCGGCACCGAGGCCACCCGCGAGCCGCGGTAGCAGCCGTGCTGGATCGCCTGGCCGGGCCGGCCGTCGGCGCAGTCGTGGCAGACCGCGCCCTGCCGGTAGAACTCGCCGTTGGCGCAGGCCAGCTTGTAGTTGTGCAGGGTGGCCACCACCGGCACCCGCTCCTCCCGGCAGGCGTACAGCACGGCCGGGCTGAGCAGCGGGAACGTGTTGTGCAGGTGGACCACGTCCGGCCGGGCCGCGCGTAGCACCGACCGCAGGTCGCGGCGGGTTTCGGGATTCCAGACGGCCCGGGCGGGCAGCGACGCCTTGTGGGCCTTGGACCAGCCTTCGATGTCGTCGCTGCGCCGTTCGAACCGGATCACCTCGTGCCCGAGCGCGGCCAGCGCCTCGCCTTCGGTGTCCACGACCCGGTTCTCGCCGCTGGGCGCGGCCGAGCGGTACCGGTTGTGGGCCTGCAGGATCTTCATCAGGGCTGCCTTTCCGCCAGCGGGAGCCGGGTCTGCACCAGCAGGGTCGTCGGCAGCACCGGGTGGGCGTGCTGCGGCCGGGCCGGCCCGCGCCGGCGCCGGCCCCGCCGCGGCGCCGCCCGCCAGGATGCGGCCCGGGGCCGCTCCAGCCGG
>CAXUJF010000293.1:0-7708 GCA_964250865.1 uncultured Streptosporangiaceae bacterium | reverse complement strand
CCCAGGATCTGGGGACCCAGGATCTGGGGACCCAGGATCTGGGGACCCAGGATCTGGGGACCCAGGATCTAGGGACCCAGGATCTAGGGACCCAGGATCTGGCCCGGGGTCTGGGCCACGCCGTGCACCGGGCTCTGGCCGAGCTGGCCCGGCAGAACCCCGGGCGCCGGCTGGCCGCCCGCACCCGCCGCTACCGCCGCCTCGGACAATGATCGCCGGGCGCGGCCGCACCCACCCGCGCGATTAGTTTCCGCCCCGGGTTCCGTCCTTACCTGTGAACGACCGGATGGGACACGGGAGGAATCACGAACGAGCGCTCGCGCTGGATCGCGCTGGTGGTGCTGTGCACCGGCATGCTGATGATCGTCCTGGACATGACGGTCGTGAACGTGGCCCTGCCGTCGATCCAGGGGGACCTGGGCTTCAGCCAGTCGGGCCTGGCCTGGGTGGTGAACGCCTACCTGATCGCGTTCGCCGGGCTGCTGCTGCTGGCCGGGCGGCTGGGTGACCTGGCCGGACGGCGGAACGTCTTCCTGGCCGGCCTGGGGGTCTTCACCGCGGCCTCGCTGCTGTGCGGGCTGTCCACCGGCCAGGTCATGCTGATCGCGGCCCGGTTCGCCCAGGGAGCGGGCGGCGCGCTCACCTCGGCGGTCATCCTGGGCATGATCGTCACGATGTTCACCGACCCGCGCGAGCGGGCCCGGGCCATCGGGGTGTTCGCCTTCGTGGCCTCGGCGGGCGCGGCCGTGGGGCTGCTGGCCGGCGGCGTCATCACCCAGCTGCTGAGCTGGCACTGGATCTTCTTCATCAACCTGCCCATCGGCGTCTTCACCGCCGTCGCGGCCCGGCGGATGATCGAGCCGGACCGGGGCGCGGGCCTGCGGGCCGGCGCCGACGTGCCCGGCGCCGGGCTGGTCACCGGGGCCATGATGCTCGGCGTGTACACGATCGTCGGCCCGGCCGCCCAGCAGGGCTGGCTGGCCGGAGAAACGCTCGGCCTGGGCGCGGCCACGCTGGCGCTGCTGGCCGGGTTCGTGCTCCGCCAGCGCACCGCCCGGCACCCGCTGATGCCGCTGCGGGTGTTCGCTTCCCGCGCCGTGACCGGGGCCAACCTGGTCCAGGTGTTCGGCACGGCAGGCATGTTCGGGATGTTCTTCCTCGGCTCGCTCTACCTGCGCCAGATCATGCACTACGACCCGTTGCAGATCGGACTGGCCTTCCTGCCGGTCGCGGTGATCATGGGCACCCTGTCGGTCCGCTACACCGACCGGCTGGCGCTGCGCTTCGGCGCCCGGCCGACCATGCTGGCCGGCCTGGCCCTGATCGCCGCCGGGCTGGCCCTGTTCGCGCTCGCCCCGGCCAGCGGCGGAGCCTACCTGCCGCACATCTTCCCGGTCGCGGTGCTGGTCGGCGCGGGCTCGGGCCTGTGCTTCCCGGCGCTGATGACGCTGGCCATGTCCGGCGCCACCGCGCAGGACGCGGGCCTGGCCTCCGGGCTGGTCAACACGACCGGGCAGATCGGCGGTGCGGTGGGCCTGGCCGTGCTGGCCACCGTGTCCGCGGCCCGGACCAGCGCCCTGGCCGCCCGGCACCAGCCCGCCGCGGTCGCGCTGACCGGCGGTTACCACCTGGCCTTCTGGATCGCTTGCGGCCTGGTCGTCGCGGCCGCCGGGGTGACCCTGGCCCTGCTGCGCCCGCAGCCGGCCGCCGAGACCGCCGTGTCCGTGGCCGAGACCGTGCCGGAGCGGCAACTCGACTACACGATGAACTAGCCAACCCGAGGGCTGCAAGAATGAGCCCGATGAGCTCTCCAGCCGAGATGACCCCCCGTGAACGCAACCAGGCCATGCTGGCCAGGATCCGGAGCGGGCCGCTCCAGCCGCATCGCGAGGGCGGTCACGTGCTGCGGGTCCTGTCCGTCCCCGGGCGTCGCACCGGCGAGCCGCAGACGTGGCCGATCGCCGTGATCCAGTGGCAGGAGCGGTGCTACGTGTGCGCCCCGAACCGGCGCCGGGACTGGGTGCGTAATCTGCTGGCGGCGGGCTGGTGCACGATGGAAGGCGAGCAGCCCGACCGGTATGAGGCCACGCTGGCCGAGACCCCGGCGGCGGCCGAGGCCGTGGCCTCCTACCTGGGCAGCCTGCAGCGCCGCAGCCCGAGCAGCCAGTGGCCGTTCCCGCGCGACGCGCCGCCCGGGCAGATCGGCCAGCACCTGAGCGAGATCGCCGTGTTCCAGCTGACCCCAGCCCAGTAGGAGGCACCGGTGCCGGTAACCACACTCGACGTGACCACGCCCGACGGGGTGATGGACGTGACCCTGCACGAGCCGGAGGGTGGCCCGGCCCCGGTGGTGATCTTCTTCTCGGACGCGGGTGGGTGCGGCCGGTCATGCAGGAGATGGCGGCACGGCTGGCTACGGCCGGCTACCTGGTGGCGGTGCCCAACCTGTACTACCGGGCCGGTGCGTACGAGCCGTTCGACATCGCGACGCTGTTCACCGTCCCGGGCGAGCGGGAGCGGATGGGCGCCATCATCGCCCTGGCCGGCCAGCACGGGCTGGACCGTGACACCGGCGCGCTGCTGGACGCGCTGGCCGGCCACCCCGGGCGCCGGGGCGAGCAGACGGGGTGCGTGGGCTACTGCATGGGCGGCAACTGGGCCTTCCGCACCGCCGGGGCGCACCCGGACCGGATCGCCGCGGCGGCGTCCTTCCACGGCGGCAACCTGGCCACCGACGACCCGGCCAGCCCGGACCGCCAGGCCGGCCGCATCCGGGCCCGGTTGTACTTCGGCGTGGCCGACGCCGACCCCTCCTGCTCCCCCGAGAGCCAGGCCCAGCTGGTCACCGCGCTCAGCCAGGCCGGCGTCGGCTACCAGCTCGAGCTGTACCCGGGGGCCAAGCACGGGTTCACCGTGCCCGACAACCCGTCCTACAACGAAGCCGCCGCCGAGCGGCACTGGACCCGGGTGACGACCCTGTTCACTGAGGCCCTAACCGCCTGACGGAGCCGTTTAATTACACGCTGAACGGAAGCTGTCACTCTAGGTTACGGGAGCGAATTCCCGGGCAAACTCGGATTTCGGGTATCGGTCAATCCGGGGGATTCGCATGGTCGGCCGCCTCTCCGCCGCAGTTGTTGCGGCCATCACCGTCCTGCTCACCGTGCCCGCCGCCACCGCCAGCGCGGCCGTCACCGCCAGCAGGGCCGCCACCGCCAGCGCGGCTGGCGCGGCCAGCTCCTGGTAGCGGGTACCGGGGTAGCCTGCGGTCTCGTGCAAACCTTCCTGCCCTACCCCTCCTTCGAGCAGTCGGCTCGTGCGCTCGACACCCGGCGGCTGGGCAAGCAGCGGGTCGAGACGCTGCAGATCGTGCGGGCCCTGACCCGGCCGGGCAACGGGTGGCGTCACCACCCGGCGGTCCGGATGTGGCGTGGGTACGAGGAGGCACTGGGGGCCTATGGCGCCGTGATCTGCCGCGAATGGGGGCGTCGCGGCTTCGCCGACACCTGCGAGGTCAAGATCATGGATGATCTGGCCACCGCCGGGGTGGCGGTCCCCGTACGGACCGAGCCGGAACTGCGGGCCGCCGGGAAACTTCCACCCTGGCTGGGCGACGAGAGCCTGCACCGCAGCCACCAGTCGGCCCTGGTCCGGAAGGACCCGGAGTTCTACGGGCCGCAGTTCGGGGATGTGCCGACGGACCTGCCCTACGTCTGGCCGGACGGGGCCCCCACGACCTGAGCCGAGGGCCGCCCGGTCAGACGATCGGCCACTGGGGCAGCGGGGCGATCCCGATCTCGCCCAGCACCCGGCGGTTGATCTGCTCGACGTCCCGGCGCAGGGCGGCCTCGTCCAGGGACGTCAGCTGGCCGCGGCGCAGGACGACGTCACCGCCGATGAGGACGGTGTCGACCGAGTGGCCGGTCGAGCCGTAGACGATGTTGGCCACCGGGTTGTGCAGCGGGCGCAGGTCGAAGTTGTCGGTGCCGAACACCACGATGTCGGCCTGCTTGCCCGGCTCCAGGGAACCGACCTGGTCCTGCATCCGCAGGGCGGTGGCGCCGCCGAGCGTGGCCATCTCCAGGGCCTGTTCGGCGGTCACCGCGTTCGGGTCCCGGGTGGAGTCCCGCGGCAGCAGGGCGGCCAGCTGCATGGCCCGGCAGATGTCGGTGTGGTTGGAGACGTTCTCGGCGTCGGTGCCCAGCGCCATGGGCACCCCGGCGGCAGCCAGTTCCCGCCACTTGCCGGTCTGGGTGGTGCCCTTGGCCAGCTTCAGGGCCGAGGTCGGGTTCTGCGAGATCCGGGCCCCGGACGTCACCACCAGCTCCACGTCATGGGTGTCCAGGCTGGTCATGTGGTTGAGCAGCACCCGGTCGTGCAGCGCGCCGATGGTGTCCATGTGCGCCACCGGGCGCTCGCCGAACGCCTTCAGCTCCAGCTCGACCTCGCGTTCGCTGGTCGACTTGTGCAGCACGAACAGGCTGTCGAGTTCCCGGGCCAGGTCAGCCGCGCCGCGGTTCAGCGCGTCCGAGCAGGTACCGACGCCCTCGATCGTGACCGCGTCCAGGATCCGGGGGTGGTTGAACTTGCGGACCGTCCGCACCCCCTCGGCCAGCCGGTCCAGCGCGGCGTCGGCATCCATGGTCAGCCAGTCGGGCAGCCCGTCGGTGCCGGCCGGGCCCGCCTGGTCCCAGGTCCACGGCCCGGTGCGGGCCCGGATGCCGGTGTCGGCCAGCGCCTCGAGCACCGCGTCGAGGTGGTTGCAGCCCGGCTCCTCGAACAGCGTGGTGCCGAACCGGATCATCTCGGCCGCGGCGTGCCGGGCATAGGTGTGCATGTCGTCCTCGGTCAGGGCCGCGAACGACGGGTAGATGAACTGGCGCAGCGCGGCCAGGGTCTGGCCACCCTCGGGCATGGCTCCCTTGGCGCAGCACAGCAGGTGCCGGTGGCCGTTGGTCATGCCCGGGATGATGATGGCTTCCGGCTCGTCGATCAGCGCGCCGGGCCGGTACCGCGCCAGGATGTCCGCGCGCTTGCCGACGGCCACGATGACCCCGCCGGTGATGGCGATCGCGCCGTCACGGTAGATCTCGCGGCCGGCGTTGAGGGTGATGATCCATTCGCCGGTGACGATCGTGTCGGCCGGGATCGGCTCGATCCGGTCCGTGACCGTCACGCGCCCACGCCCTGGACCGGCGTCTCGGCCGCGGCGGCCGGGACGGTCGCGGTCCGCTGCCGCCACATCCGGTAGCCGCCGTAGATGATCGCCGCGACCAGGAAGTTGACGAAGTAGGCCACGTCCGCGCCGTCCCAGGCCTTGGCCACCGGTCCGACGATGATGCTGGTGTTCATGAACGGGACGGCCGCCCCGAACGCGACCACGAAGGCGGCCAGGGCCACGATCGCGTCCGACTGCAGGGTGCTCTCCCGGGCCGGGTTGACCGTCCACCGGCCGCGGGCCCGGTAGTACCAGTCGATGGTGACGATGGCGAAGAAGGCCGGGATCCAGTAACCCACGAACAGCAGCACGTTCTCGAACCGGGACGAGGAGTCCCCGCCGTGGATCCACAGGATCAGGAAGAACGCGATGACCGTGACGACCAGGGCGGACAGCGGGCGGCGGACCCGGACCCCGACCGTCTGCAGCGCGAGCGAGCCGCTGTAGTCGTTCATGGCGTTCGAGCCGATCGCGGCCAGGGCGATGACGACCAGGGCCAGGCCGCCGATGAACCCGCCACCCATCACGTTGCGGACCCCGGCGGCGGTCTCGGCGCCCAGCGCCTTGGCCCCGGCGATCCCGATGGCCTGGATGGCGACGTAGCCCAGCACGATGCCGGTGAAGCTGTACCAGAACACCGGCTTGCGGCTGGTGGACGAGGGCAGGTAGCGGCTGTAGTCGGAGGCGTAGCTGGCCCAGGAGATGGCCAGGCTCAGGGCCACCGTGACCTCGAGCACGAACGCGCCGACCAGGTTGCCGTGGTGCACGGTGGGCGGGGTGATGATCGGGGCGTTCCCGCTGAGCAGCTTGCCGGTCAGCACGGCGAACGTGATGACCAGGACCACGGTCATCACCGCCTCGACCCGGTGGATGAGCTCGTAGCCGAAGACACCCACGATGCCCTGCAGGGCCAGCACGATCACCACGCCGACCCAGAACGGCGTGTGCAGCAGTACCGACAGGGCCTCGCCGCCGAACAGGCCGACCAGGCCGTCCCAGGCGATCGAGGACAGCCACTGCACGACGGCCGGGAGGATCACGGTGGCGCCGAACGCCATCCGGGAGGCGGGCAGCTGGCCGGTGCCGGTGCGCGGGCCCCAGGTCGACAGGTAGGCCACCGGCAGCGAACCCAGGATCGTCCCGATGACCATGGCCAGCAGGCCGAGCCAGAAGCCCAGGCCGAACACGATGGCCAGGGAGCCGGTGAACACCCCGGTCACGTTCATCTGCGGGGCGAACCACACCGTGAACAGCCGGCGGACGCTGCCGTAGCGGTTGTCCTCGGGGATCGGGGCGATGCCGTGCGTCTCGATGGCCAGGTCGCCGGAGCTGGAGGGCATCCGGCCACCGAAGGTCGTCGCCACCAGCGCGTTCGACCCGGCGTCTAGTTTGTCGGCCATTCGGTGCCTCCGTCGATCGGGGGACGTGTCTGGGGCGGAGCCGGAGCCGGGACCGCGTGTCTGAGATCTAAGATCTGAGACTAAAAACGGAAGCTGGCCAGGGTCAATGCTTTGGGTGTTACTTTTCTGTTTCCGGAATGACGGATAGTTACCAGCTGTCCCGCATTGGTAATGATTTGCCTGGTGAGCGGGGCGAAAAGCGGGGCTCGCCGCTCTCCGCGAGCCGGCCAGGAGCAGCGGCCCCGGCGCTCCCGGCCCGGGCCGAGCCGAGATCTCATCGAAACACGTCGGCCGATCGGTACCCGATCATCATCGAGGCCAGGTTGGTGTTGGCCCGCGGCAGTGACGGCATGATCGACGAGTCGGCCACGGCCAGGTCACGCAGGCCCAGCACGGCCAGGTCGGGCCCGACCACGGTGCCGTCCGCGCCGGGATCTCCCATCCGGCAGGTGCCGCTGTGGTGGTGGTAGCTGCTCACCTCGGCCCGGACCGCGGCCACCAGGTCATCCGCCCGCCACCAGGCGCCGTCCGGGATCGTGAGCACTCCCTCCTTGGCCAGGGCCGCCAGCAGCTCAGCGGTGGTGGCCACGATCTCGGCCATGTCCGCGGCGTCCGCGTCCTCGGTCAGGTGGCCGACCGCCAGGCGCGGGCCGTCCGGACCCAGCTCGAACTGGCCCCGGCTGCGCGGCGCCATCAGCGCGGCCGTGAACGACACCCGGGTGGGCGGCGAGACCAGGTCGTAGGGCCGCGTCTGCCAGGGGAAGATCTCGGCCTCGCGGTGCTCGCCCGGCTCACTGTCCCCGGACACACTCTCGCTGGAAACACTCTCTCTGGAAACACTGGGCAGTTCGTAGCGCAGCAGCGCGCCGCTGACCGGCCGGGCCTCGATCAGCGCCGGGTCGGCCACGTCCACGTCCAGCAGGCACCAGGGGTGGTCGGCCAGGTTCGCGCCCACGCCCGGCAGCACCGAGACCGGATCGGCTCCCAGCCGGGCCAGGGCGTCCTCGGGGCCGACGCCGGACCGCAGCAGCAGCGCGGGCGAGCCGTAGGCGCCCGCGCACACGATGACCCGGCCGGCGGTGATCCGTTC
>CAXUJF010000292.1:3832-7712 GCA_964250865.1 uncultured Streptosporangiaceae bacterium | reverse complement strand
GCCGGAGGAGCCGCCAGGGCCGCCCGGGCCCGGACCCGGGGCGGCGCGCGACGGTGCGGCGTCGGCTCCCCCGGGCCAGGAAGCACCCGCCCCGCCGCGGCCTGCTTCGGCGCGGTCAGCTCCGGCCGGGCCGGCCACCGGGCGGTCGCCCGCTGGTCTGGCGCCCGCCGGTCACGACCGGCCCGTGAACGTACCCGAGGCCACGCTCAGCGCCCGGGAACAGGAGATCGCCCGCCAGGTCCTCACCGGGCTGACCTATAAGGAGATCGGCGCGCAGCTGTTCATCTCGGCCAAGACCGTGGAGCACCACATGGCCCGGATCCGCCGCCGGCTGGGCGCGACCAGCCGCCGGGAGCTGTTCGGCCAGCTGCAGGACATGCTGAACGCGGAGTAGGCCCGCGGGTGACCCGCCCCGGGCCGGCCGGGAGGCGAGCAGCTGACCCAGTGGGTGGCTCGCTCATTAATCATGAAGATCGAACACGATGCCCTCGCAGCTCCGCACCACGGTCCGGGCCGCGTCGGTGAAGGCCCGGGGGAACACCGGGTGCTCGCTCAGCCGCCGCCACCGGTCCAGCGTCTCCAGCGCCACCGCCCGTAGCGTCGGGCGGTCGGTGTCGTCGACCAGCCCCAGCCGCTGCGCCGGGGTCACCCCGTTCGCGCCCAGCAGCCGCTCCGCCTCGGCGCGGTAGGCATCGGGGATCGCCACCGCCGACGAGCGGATCGCGGTCAGCAGCCGCAGCTCCACGAACTCGTGGTTGCCGGCCAGGATCCGCTCGATCTCGGCCCGCAGCGGCCGGCTCTGCGGCAACGGCTCGCGCCGCAGCACGTAGTCCACGGCCTGCAGCGCCGACCGGGCCTTGAGCAGGTCCCGGCGCTGGGTGAACCGGCTGGCCAGCGCGCTGCGCAGGTCGTCCAGGCCACTGCGCCGGACCAGCTCGGCCGCGAGCAGGTCCGGGCTGTCACTGCCCTGGCGCACCAGCGTGGTGGCCAGCCGCACGCCGAACAGGCCGAACCGTTCCAGCAGCGCCTGCCGGGTGGCCACCGCCAGCAGGGCGTCCTCGCGCGGCCCGGACACCCCGAACCGGTCCACCGACAGCAGCAGGGCGTCCGCGTCGTCACGGGGCGCGCCGGCCAGCGTCACGAAGGCCTGGAATTCGTCCTGCCGCAGCGACCGCCCGGCCTGGGCCAGCAGCCCGGCCACGGACACCACGTCCTGGCAGAGGCCGAGCATGCGGGGATCGGACCGGTACCGGGTGGCGACCCGGCGGGCCGACTGCAGCGCGTCCAGCCGCCCGCCGCCGATCTCGTCGGCCCGGGACAGCACCGCGATCGCGTTCAGGCCACCGGCCCGGGTCGCCCCGTACTCGCTGAACGCCTCCAGGAACTCGAAGTCGTTGGCGTGCAGGTGCCGCATCAGGTACACGACGGCGTCGGCCGCGCCCGGCTCGTCCTCCGGCAGCAGGAAGGCCGCCGACCGGGCCGAGTTCTCGGTCGTCATCGAGCCGATCCCGGGGGTGTCGATCAGCGTGGTCGCCTGCAGCCGCCGCGACGGCCAGTCCACCACCAGCCGGTCGACGTCCTCGGCCGGGGTCCGGCCCAGGTCGACGATCAGCCGTCCGTCGCGCCGGCTGGCCGGCAACGGCTGCGGGGCGCCTCGTTTCGGGTACAGCGTGAGCCGCGGCGTGGCGGCGTACTGGTAGAAGGTCACCAGCTTGGTGCACTCGGCCGCGTCCGTGGCCGCGACCATCTCGCCCACCATGGCGTTGAGCAGCGTCGACTTGCCCGCCTTGACCTTGCCCGCGATGGCGACCTGGAGCGGGGCGTCGATCCGGTCCAGCTCCCCGCGCAGCCACCGCTGGGCCTGCGGGGAACCCTGGTACGCCTCGATGGCCCGGTGCAGCAGCCGCCGGGCGGTGGCGGACAGGTTCGGCGCGTTCGTTACCTCAGCCAGGAGTCCGGCCTATCCGATCGCAGGCGCCAGGGCCTGCCCCTGCCGCTCCAGCGCCGCGATCCGCTCCAGCTCGGCCCGCAGGTCCGCCGCCCGCTGCTGGCGCTCCGCCACCCCGGTCTGGGAAGCCCGCTCCGCGGCGATCAGTGACTCCTGCGCCGACCGGACCAGCTCCTCGCTGCGCGCCATGAAGTGGTCCCTCAACTCGCGGTGCACCTGCCGGAGCATGTCCCGGGACTGCTTGCCCACCTGGAACGAAACGTCGTCCACGTACCGGCGCACCGTGTTCTTGGCCTCCATCCGGCGCCGGTCGAGCAGGCGCCGGCTTTCGTCGCGCATCATTTTACCGCCCATGAGCAGACCGGCCGCGGCCGAGAACGGGTTCAGCAGGGTGAGCCCCATGAACGTCGAATACATGCCCGCCATCAGGGTGCCCATGTAGCCACCGCGCAGCCCGATGAACATCCGCTGGCCCGCGCCGAACTTCTCGCCGCCGGGCGTCTCCATCTCACCGATGAGATCCGGCAGGCTGGGTCCGGTGCTGGTCTGCAGCCGCGGCAGTGAGCGGGCACCGTCCTCCGCGAACAGCTCCGCCACCTGCCCGGCCAGCCAGCGCGCCCGCTCGCTGGCCCACACGAAGTTCGCCGCCGCGGCCGCCGCGGCCTGGTCCTCCACCTGCTGGGCCAGCTGGTCCCAGGCCTTGGCCGGGTCGGTGTCGTCCAGCAGCACTTCACCCTCGCGGACGATGGCCCGCATGCGGTCCTTGAGGTCGTAGTCGACGTCCGCGTTCAGGTCGGCGATCCCGTCGTTCAGCACCTGGTGCCAGCGCGCGCTGCGGTCCCGCAGGTCGGCCGCCCGCTGTTTGGCCTGCTCCAGCTCGGTCACCAGCTGGCGGACCTGATCCGGGTCGGCGCAGGCGGCCAGCTCGGCCCGCAGGCCGGCCGCCAGCTGAGCGGTGATCGTCACGACGTCGTTGGCCGCGGCCCGGTTGGCCAGCTGCCCGGCCCGGCCGACCACCCGGTCGCGCAGGAAGGTGACCAGCGCCGGGAAGCCGGATTCGGTGTTGAGCTGGCGGTCCTCGGTGCTGACGGCGTGCAGGCGCAGCACGGACGAGGCCGGCAGCAGCTCGGCGTCGATGCGGGCGTCGGTCAGGTGGCCGCGGTCAAGTTCGGCGATCCGCTGCCACTGCGGGTAAAGGTCGATCTTGGTCAGCACGCAGGCGACGTTCGGGCAGACCCGTCCGGCCTGGCGCAGGAACTCCAGCTCCGGGCGGCTGTACTCGGCCGCGGCGTCCGACACCAGCAGGATCGCGTCCGCGCTGGGCAGCATGGCCACGGTGGCCGAGCCGTGCACCGAGCCGAGCCCGCCGACCCCGGGGGTGTCCACCAGCTCCAAGCCGTTGGCCAGGATCTGCCGGGGGATCCCGACCTCGGCGTACTTCAGGCCCGCGCGGTTGCCCGGGTTGCCCGCCTCGGAGACATGATCGGCCAGCTGGTCGACCGGAACCTCGGCCCGGGTTTCCCGCTCGTCCGCCTGACCGGGATGGGCGGCCTCGCCGGCGCCGGCGCTGCGGACCAGCGTCACCGACGGGGTTTCGGCGTAGCGGACGACCGTCGGCACCGACGTCGACACATCGTCGTCGATCGGGCAGATCGGGGCGTTGACCAGCGCGTTCACCAGCATGCTCTTGCCCTGCTTGAACTCGCCCACCACCAGCACACGAACCAGGGGGTGGTGCAGCCGCTGCAGCGCCTGCCCGGCCCGGGCCGCGAGGTCGGGCCGTTGATAGGCGGTCGCCGCCTTCACCGCCAGCTCGACGGCCTGGACCGTGGCCCCATTGCTTTCCTGGGAAACCGTGCCGTCGGTGCCGTCCGGCATCTATGACTCCTCACGCCGTTTGGGGCACCCCCCCCCCCCCCCGGGGCGCCCCAA
>CAXUJF010000292.1:0-3822 GCA_964250865.1 uncultured Streptosporangiaceae bacterium | reverse complement strand
GTCAACCGGTCCGGGGGGGGCGGGCCGCAATCTATCACGCCCCCCGCGGGGGCCCCCCCGGGCACGCCGGGGGGGGCCAACGTACAGCGTAATGCGTGGTTAGCGGCTTAGATGTGCACGCCGCCGAACGGGTCTTCGTGCACGTCCACGTGCACGTTCTCGTGCGTGCTGCTCCAGCTGTTGCCCAGCGCGCTGTCGCTGATGTGCGGGCCGTTGTCGTCGTAGGAGTCGCTCGTGGTGTCCGTGGACGTCCAGCTGTAGTGCTCGCTGGTGTAGCCGGAATCCCAGGCGTTTCCTGAGTTGCTGGTGTTACCGGAGTCAGTGACGGCACTGCTGGTGTTGCCGTCGCCGATGGTGTTGGTGTCGCCGGCGCCGAAGCTGTGCAGGTCGGTGTTGCCGCTGTCGTGCACCGAGTTGTCGGAGGAGTCGCTGTAGGCGGTGCCGTCGGTCGTGGCGACCTGGGCGTGGCCGGAAACGTAACCGGTGACGTTTACGTCGCCCAGCACCGCGTGGTCGCCGTTTGCCACGGTGTTGCCGTTGCCGATAGCGGCGCCCTCGCCGTTGGCGATCGCGTTGCCGTTGCCGGCCGCGCTGCCGTAGCCCAGGGCGTTGCCGTTGCCGGTGACGTTGTGGTCGCCCGCCGCCGCGCCGTTGCCCACCGCGTCGCCGTAGCCGGTGGTCACGGTGCCGGTGATGCCCGCGCCCGCAGCCACCGAGCCCTGGCCGGCGGCGGTCACGCTGCTGGTCTCAGTGACCTGGGTGTAGTCCCAGGTCTTGTTGACGTCTTCCCAGGTGAAGGAGTTGTGGCTGTCGTTGTTGTTGTCGTTGTCGGAGTTCCAGTACCGAGACATGGTTGTACCGTCCTTTGGTTCGAAGTGGATGGCCGGCCAGCGGCCAGCTGATGATCACGCCGTGACGGCCCGGGCCCACCAGGTCCTTGGGCCCGCTGGGCCGCCACGGGTGTCCGCTCAGTGCAAGTGCAGAAGCAGGGCCTAGTGCAGGTGCAGTTCGAGACCGGTGTCGTGGCTGTCGTACGTGTCGTGCACGCTCTCGTGGTTGTAGCTGTTACCCAGGCTGCTGTCGGTGACGTGCGTACCGTTGTTGTCGCCCGAGTCGGCCGTGGTCGACGTGCTGGTCGCGGTGCTGGTGTCCGTCGTGTTGCCGGTGTCGGACGCATTGTGCGAGTCGCTGGTGTTACCCGAGTTACTGGTGGCGCCGCTGGTGTTGCCGTCACCGATGGTGTTGGTTGCCCCAGCGCCGTAGCTGTGCAGGTCGGTGTTGCCGCTGTCGGTGACCGCGTGGTTGGACGAGTCGCTGGCCGCCGTGCCGCCGGTGGTGCCCACCTGGGAGTTACCGCTCACGGTGCCGGTGACGTTGCCGTCACCCTGCACGGCGTGGTCGCCGTTGGCCACGGAGTTGCCGTTGCCGATCGTGCTGCCGTCGCCGTTGGCCACCGCGTTGCCGGTGCCGGCCGCGCTCCCGTCACCCAGCGCGTTGCCGCTGCCGGTGACGTTGCCGGTACCGGCCGCCGCGCCCGAACCCACCGCGTCCCCGTTGCCGGTGGTGACCGTGCCGGCGATGCTGCCGCCCGCCGCCACCGAACCCTGGCCCGCCGCGACCACGTTGCTGTCGTCGAACGTCTGGTTCACGTCACCGGCAGCCCAGATGTTCTGGTGCACCGAGTCGTCGATGCTGGTGCTGTGGTCGTCGTAGGTGTACGTGTTCGTGATGTAGCTCAGGTACCGGACCGCCGCGTGCAGGTCGCCCTCGCCCGCGGCCGGCGCGGCCGGCGGCGGGGAGGCGTGGCCGCCGCTGCTGAGCTCGACGGAACGGTCGTCCGTCACCAGGGGCAGCGTCTCGTGGATGTCAGCGGCGCACACGCCGGTGAGGCCGTTGTCCGCCAGCACCTGCTGGGGGTTCGCCTTGAACTCGGCCTGAGTCTGCGGATCCTTCAGCAGGTTCAGGATGAAGTCCAGCAGCGAGGTCACGGAGTTCATCGTAACTATGTCCTCAAAATTCGCCAGATGCGCCACCGGACCCGGATGTCCGGGCGCTGGGGCCAATCTAGGGTCCGGCGGGGCGGCGGCCATCGGGGGACAACCCGGTATCTGCGGCCGGGCGATAGGGGCTGCGGGGCCGCCCGCATCGGGAGATTAGGGGATTTTCCCCCGATGACCGTCATCCCCTAATATCCCCCCGGAGCAAGATGGGGCAGACCGGTGCCAACGAGACGGCCGAGGTCAGCGTCTTTCCTAAGGGGCACTTGGGATCGGTTGGCCCGCAGCATCCCCAACGGGGGGGAACACGGAGGATGACGATGCCGTCGTACTGGCTGGGGATCGATCTCGGTACCACCTACACGGCCGCGGCCATCTGCTGGCAGGCCGCGAACGGTCTCGAGGTTCAGGTGGTGCCGCTGAGCAACCACTCCCACGCCATTCCGTCCGTGCTCTTTCTGCCCGGCGACGGCTCGCTGGTGGTCGGGGAGGGCGCGCAGCGCCGGTCACTGACCGATCCCGGCCGGGTGGTCCGCGAGTTCAAGTCCCGGATCGGGGACGAAATCCCGCTGCTGGTGGGCGGCTCGGCCTACTACGCGCACGACCTGGCGGCCGAGTTCGTCAGCTGGCTGTGCCGGTACGCCGAGGAGCGGGAAGGTGAGCGGCCGGCCGCGGTCGCGCTGACCTGCCCGGCCAGCTGGGGGCCGTACAAGACGGCGCTGTTCGAGCGGGCGTGCCAGGACGCGGGCGTTCCCAACGTGACCATCCTGGGCGAGCCGCAGGCGGCGGCGATCAGCTACGCCAGCCGCGAGCGGGTCGAGGCCGGGGCCACGCTGGCGGTCTACGACCTCGGTGGCGGGACCTTCGACGCCGCCGTGATCCGCAAGGACTCGCCGACCCAGTTCACGGTGCTCGGCCAGCCCGAGGGCATTCCCACCCTCGGCGGCCTCAGCTTCGACGACGTGATCTTCGAACACGTCTGCGCCGCGGCCGGGGTCCAGCTCGACGAGCTGGACCCGTCCGACCCGGATCTGGTGGCCGAGGTCGCGCGGCTGCGGCGGGAGTGCACCGAGGCCAAGGAAGCCCTGTCGGCCGACACCGACGCCACCATCCCGGTCGCGCTGGGCGACGTCCGGCAGCGGGTCCGGCTGACCCGGGCCGAGCTGGAGGAGATGATCCGGCCCGACCTGGACCGCACCATCGACGCCATGCACCGGGCCCTCGGTTCCGCCCGGGTCGAGCCGGCCGACCTGGACGCGATCCTGCTCATCGGGGGATCATCCCGGATCCCGCTGGTCTCTCAGCTGGTGGCGGCCGAGTTCGGCCGGGCACCGGCCATCGACGCCGACCCGAAGATCGCGGTGGCGATGGGGGCGGCGCGGTTCCCCGCCCCGGCCAACGCCCCGGTCCGCGACACGGTGGCGGACCTGGTGGCCTCTCCGGCTGACTTCCCGCCCGACTTTCCGGCTGGCTCCACGCCGGGCGTCGCGCCGCCGGAGCGCCCGCAGGTGGCCAGCATGCTGGACGCCGGCCTCGACGGCGAGGGACGGCCGCTGGGCCAGGGCACGCCGGGCCAGCGGCCGTCGCGCAAGGTCATGGCGGGTGCGGCGGCCCTGGCCGTGCTGGTAGTGGCGGGCGGGGTGACCGCGCTCCGTACGCCCATGCTGTCCCACCTGCTCTCACATCACGGCGCCACGAACACGACCTCGGCCGGGGCCAAGCCGACCGTCAGCAGCTTGCCAGCCCCGTCGGCCCAGCGCGCGGCCAAGCCGGCCAGCTCGGCCAGCGCCGGGTGGGTGCAGCGGGGCTGGTCGCTGAAGCGTTC
>CAXUJF010000291.1:0-7747 GCA_964250865.1 uncultured Streptosporangiaceae bacterium | reverse complement strand
CACCCCGGCCGCGGCCGCCGCCTTCGGCCGTGACCTGGCCCGCCTGCACGCCGCGGGGGCAGCGGCGTTCGGCGCTCCCTGGCCGGGGTTCGTCGCCAGCCTGCCGCTGGACAACACCCCCTGGCCCGCGGCCGACGGCTGGCCGCGCTGGTACGCCGAGCGGCGCATCCTGCCCTATCTGCGCCGCGCCGCCGACGACGGCACGCTGGGCCCCGGTGACGTCGCCCTGGTCGAGCGGGTCATGACGCGGATCGGCGCGCTGGCCGGGCCGGACGAGCCGCCCAGCCGCATCCACGGCGACTGCTGGTCCGGCAACGTGCTGTGGTCCGGGGGCTGCGGCTGGCTCATCGACCCGGCCGCGCACGGTGGTCACCGGGAGACCGACCTGGCCATGCTGGCCCTGTTCGGCGCGCCGCACCACGAGCACATCATGCGTGGTTACCAGGCCGCCGTCCCGCTGGCGGCGGGCTGGCCCGCCCGGGTGCCGCTCCATCAGCTGCACCCGCTGCTGGTCCACGTCTGCCTGTTCGGCGCCGGGTATCGCGAGCAGGCTCTGGCCGCCGCCCGCGCCGCGCTGGCCGCGTTATTTGAGGAACGAAACCGTGTCCGAGGCCGCCGAGCCGGCCGGATCCGCCGGGTCGCCCCGGTCCTCCAGCTCCTCGTCCTCATCCTCCGCCGGCGTAGCCTCGGCCAGCGGCAGCGTGATGCGGAACGTCGCACCCTGGCCCGGGGCCGATTCCACCGTGGCCGTGCCGCCGTGCGCCGCGACCAGCGCGCTGACGATGGCCAGGCCCAGGCCGTTGCCGCCGCCGCTCTTGCGGTTGCGGGACTGTTCGGCCCGGTAGAACCGCTCGAACACGTGCCGGGCCTGCTCGGGCGTGAGGCCCTCCCCGTGGTCCACGACGTCCACCACCGCGGCCGGGACCGACACCGCCGGTGCGCCGGGATAGGGCGGGGGACCGGGCAGGAACCCGGACCTGAGCCGCACATCGATCGCGGTGCCGTCCGGCGTGTGGGCCAGCGCGTTGGACATCAGGTTGCCGATGACCTGGCGCAGCCGGGCCTCGTCGCCATCGATGAGGAACGCCTGACCCGGCTCCACGTCCAGCTGCACCGGCCGGTCCGGGGCGATCATCCTGGTGTCCTGGACCGCGTCCGCCGCCAGCACCAGCAGGTCCACCGGCCGGTGCTCGATCGGGCGCTGCTGGTCCAGCCGGGCCAGCAGCAGCAGGTCCTCCACCAGCACGCCCATCCGGGACGCCTCGGCCTCGACCCGCTGCATGATCCGGTTCAGGTCCTCGGCGGGCAGGCTGCCACCGCTGCCCTCAGCTCCGCCCCGCTGCCGGTAGTACTCGGCGAAACCGCGGATCGCGGTCAGCGGCGTGCGCAGCTCGTGGCTGGCGTCGGCGATGAACCGCCGCATCCGGTCCTCAGACTGCACCGCCGCTGCTTCGGACTCCTGCTGGGCCCGGAACGCCGTCTCGATCTGGGCCAGCATCGTGTTGATCGACTGCCCGAGCCGCCCCACCTCGGTGCGCGGGTCCCGGTCCGGGACCCGGCGGTCCAGATGCCCGGCCGCGATGTCGTGGGCCGTCTCCTCGATATCGTCCAGCGGCCGCAGGTTGGTTCGCACCACGGCCACGCTGACCACGGCCAGGCCCAGCATGATTATCACGCTGACCACCACGTTCAGCGTGGTCAGGAAGCCGACCGTGCGGTCGACGCTGCCCATGTTCGCGGCGACTACGAGCGTGCCCGGGGCCACATCACCATCATTGTCGACGGGGTAGCTGACGGCCTGCTTGATCAACCGCCAGTCCCCATTGCCGGAGGCGCTCGGTACGGTGACCGGATGCTGTGCGTTGCCTCGCAGCCAATTCGAGGTGGTGGGGAGCACCGGCAGGCTCTCGCCCAGGTCCTGGACCTGTGAGCTGTTCCCGAAACCCTGGACCTGGTGACCCTGCTGGTCGAGAACTTCCAGGAAGAATCCCTGGATCGCCAGGGTTACGTTCGCGTCGCCCCCATGCAGGTTGCTGGGACCCTGGCTGGTGGCTGCGGCGATCAGTTTCCGCAGCTGACTGTCGGACTGGTTGACCAGGTAACCGCGGAAGAAGGCGACGCTGGTGAAGCTGATGACCGCCAGCGCCAGCGCGACCAGGGCCAGCAGGGCCGTGATCAGCTTGACGCGCAGCGGCGTCCGCTGGGACAGCCGCGTCATTGCGTTCAGAGCCATGATGGACGAGCCTTACGAGGAGGGCAGCCTGAGCACGTAGCCGACCCCGCGCAGGGTGTGGATGAGCCGCGGCTCAACCGTGTCGATCTTCCGGCGCAGCACGGACACGTAGGACTCCACGATGCCGGTGTCGCCGCGGAAGTCGTAGTCCCACACGTGGTCCAGGATCTGCATCTTGGACAGCACCCGGTTGGCGTTGCTCATGAAGTACCGGAGCAGCTTGAACTCGGTGGGGGAGAGCTGGACCTGCTGGCCGGACCGCCACACCTCGTGGCTCTCCTCGTCCAGTTCCAGGTCGGCGAACGTGAGCCGCGGCGTCGGCTCGCCGCCCTCACCGCTGGTGCGCCGCAGTACGGCGCGGATCCGCGCGATGACCTCTTCCAGGCTGAACGGCTTGGTCACGTAGTCGTCGCCGCCGAGGGTCAGCCCGCGGATCTTGTCCTCGGTGGCGTCGCGCGCGGTCAGGAAGACCACGGGCACCCGGGCCCCTCCGCTGCGGAGCCGCCGGACGACGTCGAAGCCGTCCATGTCCGGCAGCATGACGTCGAGAACGATCAGGTCGGGACGGTGCCGCTGGGCCGCCTGCACGGCTTCGCCCCCGGCGGCTGCGGTGACCACGTCGAAGCCGGCGTACCGCAAGCTGGCGGACAGCAGCTCGAGGATGTTCGGCTCGTCTTCGACCACGAGCAACCTGGTCTCCGTCCCCTGCCGCTCGTCCTCAGTGGTCAGCATTTCCATGCTCCGTAGTGTCGCCCGCCAGGCTGAAGGAAACCTGAACGCCTTCTGGGTCGTAGCTGTGCAATTCAGCATAGACGCTGGACAGAGCCGTATTGCTGGAGCCGGTGGGCCTTTGCGGAGATCTACCCGGAGCCCTCGCGCGTCAACCGCCGACCGTCTCCTCGTGGCCCAGCCACTGGGAGATCGCGGCGCCCCGTGAGCCCACGCCGAGCTTGGAGTAGATCCGGTTGACGTGGTTCTTCACCGTCTTCTCGGCCAGGAACAGCCGGGTGGCGATCTCACCGTTGGTGTGGCCGCCGGCGATCAGGGACATGATCTCGGCCTCCCGGGCGGACAAGCCGAGGTCTGAAGCATCATCGGGCGTGTCGCCAGTGCTCATCAGACCTCCGGCCGTCGCCGTCAGTACCCCTGCTGGCATGGGATGTTACCAAACAAGCCTCGGAAAACGGGCAAATGACGCGACGGGCGTCACCGGGTCCGGCGGATCCCGTACAGGTGGGCCGGGCCGGCGTCGCCCGGGTCGTCCGAATCGAGCTGGCCGCTCCACCAGCGTGTATACCCGGCTCGTTCCAGTGCTCGCCAGGACGCCACGTTGGCCTGCTGCGGTACGGCCACCACCGCATCGGCCTGTGGGTACCGGCCGAACGTGAGCGAGGTGAACGCCGCGATCGCCGCCGTGCCGTAGCCCCGGCCGGTCAGCGCCGGGTCGCCGATCAGGTAGTCGATCCCGGCCGCGCAGCCGCTCACGGCCCCGGTCAGCTGAATGGCCCGGGCCCAGCTGGGCTCGTCGTCGATCAGGTAGCGCTGAATCAGGCCGGCCGCGCGGCCCGCCACCTCGATGATGAACACCTCGGTCGGGTCGTCGCCGTCGATGCTGGGCTGGTACTCGGCCTGGACGGACTGCAGGTCGGATGGGTCCTGCCACCACTGGGTCACGTGCGGCGCAGCCAGCCACCGGGACAGCTGGACCAGGTCCGCTCCGGTCAGCGGCCGCATCGTCACCGGGGGACTGCCGGGCGCGGTCACACCCGCATTATGACCTTGAGACCGTGATGTCCGCCGCTCCCGGGGACTCGCCCGGCTCCACCAGCTGCCGGGCGTAGTTCGACACCGAGACCTGGTAACGGTTCAGGTGCGGCACCAGCGCGGCCAGGGCCACCGAGACCGCCTCCCGCTCGCGCCCCACATCGGCCAGGGCCAGCGCCAGGAACGCTATTACCGCGTCGTTCAGCTGGTCCGATGTCGCGTCGAGCTCGGCCGTGAGCAGGTCGATGCTCTCCTGCGCCCGCCCGGCCAGCCGCAGCGAACTGGCCAGCTGGATGACCGCCTGGCGGCGCCGGCCGCCCGGCAGGCCTGCGGTCAGCGCCTGCTCATACAGCGGAATGGCCACGTCCGGGTGATCGGTCGCGTCCAGCGACGACGCCCGCTCGAAGAACCCGGCGCCGTCGCCGGCCGGGCGTTCCGCGGCCAGCTTCTCGATCAGAGCCAGAAATTCGGTCTGGTCAAGTTCGTCGAACGACTCCCAGGCTGCTGCCACCCGGTCTTCCCACTCTGTTTCGTCCACCGGTTAACCGTATATAACAAGGACCAACAGGGACCCTGCATTACCCTCGACCACCTCCCGCAGGTCCTGTTCCCGCCCCTACCGGAAGCGGCCGCTCAGGGCGCCCAGACGGCGTGATCGTGCGCGAACACCACCCGGGCCGGGTCGAAGGCCATGATGCGATCCATCCAGGCCGGCGGGAGCGGCACCCCGTCGGCGTGACCCTCCTGCCGGGCCCGCCAGGTCAGCGCGTCGGCGCTGTACTCGGTGGCCGTGTCGTGCGCCTGGCCGGCCACGACCACGGTCCCGTCCGCCCGGCGCACGACCAGGGACTGGTGCCCGTTGGTATGCCCGGGGGTCGGGACGACGAACACCCCGGGCAGGATCTCGGCCTCCCCATCCAGTAGCTCGTACTCGACCCCCGGTGCGTCGACCAGCCACGGCAGCGTGTAGTCATCCCGCGAGGTCGCGGTGGCCAGCTCGGTCCGCTGCGTGAACACCGGCCGCCCGGCCAGCGCCGGGTTACCCCCGCAGTGGTCAAAGTGCAGGTGGCAGTTGACCACGTACCGCACCTCGTCCACCGCCGCCCCCGCCCGGCCCAGCGCCGGCGCGAGGGCCTGCCGCCGCGGCCGGTAGTGCGCGTCCACGCCGGGGTCCGAACCCATCCCGGTGTCCAGCAGCAGCAGCCCGTCCGGATGCCCGACCAGATAACCCAGACACGGCTCGACCCGCGCCTGCCCGGTCCCGGTCTCCTCGCCCGGCCGCACGAAGTACCCGATGTCCACCCGTCGTACCGTCAGCTCACCCATCCCCGCAGTCTGCCCCAGCCGCCCAGCCGAGCCCAGCAAGTTGCTAAGTACAAACTTATAAGGCTAAGCTTAGCATATGACGAGAGAGCCGGACGTGAGCGACGTGGCCGTCGCGTTGCGGGACAGCATCGGGCTGCTGTTGCGGCGGATGCGCCAGCAGCAGCCGGACGGCGCGCTCACGCTGCCGGAGAACGCCGCGATGACGCGGCTGCACCGGGGCGGCCCGACCACGTCGAGCGCGCTGGCCAAGCTCGAGCAGATCAGCCCGCAGTCGATGGGGGCCACGCTGGCCGGACTGGAGGCCCGCGGGCGGGTGGCCCGGCATCCCGACCCGGCGGACGGCCGCCGCGTGGTGCTCTCCGTCACCCAGGCGGGCCAGCGGATCCTGCAGGACAAGCGGAACGCCCGGACCGAGCAGCTGGCCCAGGCCCTGTCAGCCCGGTTCACGGCGGACGAGATCCGCCAGCTGGCGGTGGCCGCGCCGCTGCTCGAGCGCCTAGCCCAGACCATCTAGCCCAGACCATCTAGCCCAGACCATCTAGCCCCGGGCGCCCGGCGGCCCAGCCGCCTGCCGACGGCCCGAATCAGGGGGTCAAACTCAGTGACCAGCAAGCTGACCGCCACCGACGCCGGTGGCCGACCGCCGGACGGCCGCTACAAATGGGTCGCCCTGGCCAATACGACCGCCGCCATGTTCATGTCCGCCCTCGACGGGTCGATCGTGATCATCGCACTGCCCGCGATCTTCCGCGGAATCAACCTGGACCCGCTGTCGCCGGGCAACATCAGCTACCTGCTGTGGATGATCATGGGCTACCGGCTGGTGCAAGCCGTACTGGTGGTGGCCGTGGGCCGGTTGGGTGACATGTTCGGCCGGGTCAAGATCTACAACGCCGGCTTCGTGGTCTTCACCTTCGCCTCGATCCTGCTGTCGTTCGACCCGTTCAGCGGCGGCCACGGCGCGCTGTGGCTGATCGGCTGGCGCATCCTGCAGGCGGTCGGCGGGTCCATGCTGATGGCCAACTCGGCCGCCATCCTGACCGACGCCTTCCCGGCCGAGCAGCGCGGTTTCGCCCTCGGCACCAACCAGATCGCCGGGCTGGCCGGCATGTTCATCGGCCTGGTCGCGGGCGGACTGCTGGCCGCGATCGACTGGCGGGCGGTGTTCTGGGTCAACGTCCCGGTCGGGATCTACGGCACGATCTGGGCCTACCTGCGGCTGCGGGACAACGGGGAACGGCACCCGGCCCGTATCGACTGGTGGGGCAACATCACCTTCGCCGTGGGTCTGAGCGCGCTGCTGGTCGCCGTGACCTACGGCATCCAGCCCTACGCGGGCCACACCACGGGCTGGACCAACCCGTGGGTACTGGCCGGCCTGATCGGCGGGGTGGCGCTGCTGGTGGTGTTCGGCATCATCGAGAGCCGGATCGCCGAGCCGATGTTCCAGCTCAGCCTGTTCCGGATCCGTGCGTTCACGGCCGGTAACCTGGCCGGGCTGCTCGTGTCGATCGCCCGCGGCGGTTTCCAGTTCATCCTCATCATCTGGCTGCAGGGCATCTGGCTCCCGCTGCACGGCTACAACTACAGCGAGACCCCCCTGTGGGCCGGCATCTTCCTGCTGCCGCTCACGGCCGGCTTCCTCGTCTCCGGGCCGGTGTCGGGCTACCTGTCCGACCGGTTCGGGTCCCGCGGCATCGCCACCAGCGGGATGGCCGTCTTCGCGGGCAGCTTCATCGGGCTGCTGCTGCTACCGGTGAACTTCCCGTACTGGGCCTTCGCCCTGCTCATCGCGGCCAACGGCATCGGCAGCGGCATGTTCGCCTCGCCCAACTCCTCGTCCATCATGGGCAGCGTCCCGGCCCGGCAACGTGGCGCGGCGTCCGGCATGCGGGCCACGTTCCAGAACTCCGGCACGGCCCTGTCCATCGGCGTGGTCTTCTCGCTGATGGTCGCGGGCCTGTCCAGCACGCTGCCGAAGGCGCTGACCAACGGGTTGCAGGCCCAGGGCGTCGCGCACAGCGTCGCCCAGCAGATCGGGTCGCTGCCGCCCGTGTCGTCCCTGTTCGCGGCGATGCTGGGCGTCAACCCGGTGGAACACCTGTTGTCCGACGCCCACGCCCTGTCGTCCCTGTCCGCTGCCCATCGCGCGATCCTCACCGGCCGCGAGTTCTTCCCCCGGCTGCTGTCCGAGCCGTTCCACCAGGGCCTGACCGTGGTCTTCCTGTTCGCCGTGGTCCTGTCGGTGCTGGCCGGCCTGGCGTCCCTGTTCCGCGGCAGCCGTGCCGTCCCGTCCACCGCAACCGTCCCGTCCACCGCGACCGACCCGGAAATCACCACCACTCCGCCGACCCGGGAAGCGACCCAAGCCGCGACCCATGCCGCCGCTCGAGAAGCGACCGATGAAGCGACCAGGAAGAGGAC
>CAXUJF010000290.1:0-7753 GCA_964250865.1 uncultured Streptosporangiaceae bacterium | reverse complement strand
GCGGGGGGGCCGGGGCGCTGGGCCGGCGCCCCGGGGGGGGGCAGTTCGGGTGTGGGCCGCTCGTGGGGGGGCCCGGCCTACGCGGCCGCTCCCGCCCCGGCGGGCAGCGCTTCGACGAAGCCGTCATCGGTGCCGACCAGCGAGGTCGGGATCAGCGCGAGGGCCGAGGTGCCGCCGTACGGTGACGGGCGCAGCGTGACCCTGATGCCGTGCCGCTTGGCCAGCTGGCCCACCACGAACAGGCCCAGCTGCTCGCTGTTGAACACGTCGAACTCGGGCGGCTCGGCCAGCCGGTGGTTCAGGTCGCCGTAGCGCGCCTCGCTCATGCCCAGCCCGCGGTCTTCGATCTCCACCGCGAACCCGCTGGCCACCATGTCACCCGACACCCGCACCGGGGTGTACGGCGGCGCCAGCGTGGTCGCGTTCTCGATCAGCTCGGCCAGCAGGTGGATGACGTCGGCCACCGCTGGGCCGGCCAGCGCGGCCTGGGACGGGGTGGTCACCGTGACCCGGGAGTAGTCCTCCACCTCGGCCGCCGCCGCCCGCAGCACGTCGATCATCCGGACCGGGTGCACCCAGCCCCGCCCGGGGGCGGCTCCGGACAAGATGATCAGGCCTTCGGAGTGACGGCGCATGCGGGTGGTCAGGTGGTCGAGGCGGAACAGGTCCTCGAGCGTCTCGGGGTCGGTGGTGCGCCGCTCCATGCCGTCCAGCACGGTCAGCTCGCGGTGCAGCAGGGACTGGTTGCGGCGGGCCAGGTTGCGGAACACGTCGTTGATGCCGCGCCGCATGCGCGCCTCGCCCACGGCCGCTTCCACCGCCGTCCGGCGGGCCGCGTCGAACGCCCGGCCAACCCGGCCAATCTCGTCCCGGCCCAGGTCGGACGTGGTGCTGTCCAGCTGCTCGACCGGCACGTCCTCGCCCCGGCGCAGCCGGGCCACCACGTCCGGCAGCTCCTCGTTGGCCAGCGTCTCGACCGAGCCCTGGAGCCGGTCGAGCCGCCGCACGATCCGGCGGGCGATCAGCACCGACAGCAGCACGGACAAGATCAGGCCGAGCAGGCCCAGGCCGCCGGACAGCGCCACCCGCCGCCACGCGGCCGAGGTGATGGTGTGGTCGTGCTGGACCTGGTTCTCCACCGCGGCCGTGCCGGCGGAGAAGATGCCGGCCGACATCGCTTTCAGTACCGGATCCCACGAGGCCGCGGTGAACGGCGGGAACGTCGTGCTGTCGGCGGCGACCGCGTTCTCCAGCTGGGTCAGGCCGGACTGGACGGACGCGGGTGCGTACTTGTTCAGCTGCGCGTTGAACACGGCCAGGTCGGATGGGCCGAGCCGGGAGGTGGCCGCCTGGAGCATGGCCTGGCGCGCCCCCGCCAGCTGGGTGACCTGGATCCGGGTGGCATGAGGCAGCAGCCGCGCGGCCAGCGACGCCGAGACCAGCGCGTCCTCCTGGCTCATGAACTCGCCCGACTCGGTGCTGTCGATGATGGCCAGCGAACTGGTGGCGGCACCCGCGTTGGTCAGGCTGGCGTTCTCCTTGATGAACAGCTGGAGTTCCTGGCTCAGCACGTTGCTGTACGCCCCGAACACGTCGGTGGGGCTGATGGCGTGAGCCAGGATGGCTGGGCGGACCTTGGCCAGGCCCTGGATGCTGCTCAGCATCTGACGGATGGCCGACAGCTCCGCCGTGGTCGCGGCGTTCGTCGTCGCGGAGCTGTCCATCTTGGCCTGGAAGGCCGGGAAGGCCGCAGTAGTGGTGGTCTGCGCCGCCTGGAGCTGGGCCCGGTTGGCCGCCGTCGGGGCGGTCAGGTAGACCATCGACGCTTTGCGCTCGTTCTGGATATTGATGTTGAACTGCGCGGCGGGCACCGAGGTCGCGTTGATCAGGGCCGGCGCCCGGTCCAGGTTGATCGCGTCCCCGACCGTGGTGTACAGCACGAAGCCGTAGAGCCCGATCACCGTCAGGAGCGGGACCGCGACGAGAAGATAGAGGGGGCGGCGTATGGAAGGGCCACGCCGTCCATCAGCGCCCTGACCGTTGGTTGTAGGCATCCTTACCCTTGGCGAGAGGCGGGCGTTCGGGCCTCCGGGGACCGCCAGCAGGGGCAGGGACCGCGCGTCACCGTGAGGCCCGCTCAAAGTATCTAAATGGGGCGTTACCCGTACACCTATTCATAGATAATTAAGGCATTACGGATAAAAGGCACCAAGAGTATCGGGCCGGCTCGGGCCAGTAGTCGCCGCCCCCGCCAACCCGTGGCCGGCCGTTCGGCTGACGGCTCCGGCGGGCGGATGTCGGGGGGAGCCCCTAACCTGGACAGGTGACCGCTACGGCTGCTGAAACTCTCCTGGACGGGCTCAATCCGCAACAGCGGGCGGCCGTCATCCACGCCGGCAGCCCGCTGCTGATCGTGGCCGGCGCCGGTTCGGGCAAGACCCGGGTGCTGACCCACCGGATCGCCTACCTGCTGGCCGAGCGGGACGTGCTGCCGGGCGAGATCATGGCCATCACCTTTACCAACAAGGCCGCCGGTGAGATGGCCGCCCGGGTCGCCCAGCTCGTGGGGTCCAGGGCCCGGGCCATGTGGGTGATGACGTTCCACTCCGCCTGCGTGCGCATCCTGCGCCGGGAGGCCAAGCGGCTCGGTTACCCGTCCTCGTTCTCCATCTACGACCAGGCCGACTCGCAGCGGCTGATGGCCCTGGTCTGCCGCGAGCTGGAGCTCGATGCCCGGCAGCACCCGCCCAAGGCGCTGTCGACCCAGGTGTCCAACCTGAAGAACGAGCTGGTCGACTACGAGACGTTCGCGTCCCGGGCCAAGACGCACCGGGAGAAGGCGCTGGCCGAGGCGTACGCGGAGTACCAGCGGCGGCTGAACGACGCCGGCGCGATGGACTTCGACGACCTCATCATGAACACGGTGTTCCTGTTCCAGGCCTTCCCCGAGGTGGCGGCCGAGTACCGGCACCGGTTCCGGCACGTGCTGGTGGACGAGTACCAGGACACCAACCACGCCCAGTACATCCTGATCCGTGAGCTGGTCGGGGCGCACGCCGAGGACAAGTCCGAGCTGTGTGTGGTGGGTGACGCGGACCAGTCGATCTACGCCTTCCGCGGCGCCACCATCCGCAACATCGTCGAGTTCGAGCAGGACTTCCCCGACGCCCGGGTCATCGTGCTGGAACAGAACTACCGCTCCACCCAGAACATCCTGTCCGCGGCCAACGCGGTGGTCTCGCGCAACGCGAGCCGCAAGCCCAAGAACCTCTGGTCCGACCAGGGCCCCGGCCCGCTGATCACCGGGTACGTGGCCGACAGCGAGCACGACGAGGCCGCGTTCGTGGCCGAGGAAGTGGACCGGCTCACCGACACCGGGGAGGCCACCCCCGGCGACGTGGCCGTCTTCTACCGCACCAACGCTCAGTCCCGGGTGTTCGAGGAAGTGTTCATCCGGGTCGGCCTGCCCTACAAGGTGATCGGCGGCGTCCGCTTCTACGAGCGCCGCGAGGTCCGGGACCTGCTGGCCTACCTGCGGCTGATCGCCAACCCGGCCGACGAGGTGTCGCTGCGCCGCATCCTCAACGTGCCCAAGCGGGGCATCGGGGACCGGGCCGAGGACTACGTGGCCGCCCACGCGGCCCGGCAGCGGATCACCTTCGCCGAGGCGCTGCGCCACCCGGAGGACGTACCCGGCATGGCCGCCCGGTCGGCCCAGGCCATCGGCCGCTTCAACACCCTCATCGAGGGCCTGCGTGAGCTGGCCGCGGACCATCCGGTGGCCGAGGTGGCCGAGGCCGTGCTGGACCGCAGCGGCTACCAGGCCGCGCTGGAGGAGTCCACCGACCTGCAGGACGCGAGCCGGATCGAGAACCTGGCCGAGATGGTCTCGGTGGCCCGGGAGTTCGACGGCCAGCGCCCGGACGGGACGCTGACCGACTTCCTGGAGCAGGTCTCGCTGGTCGCCGACGCGGACCAGATCCCCGAAGGCGAGCAGCGCGGCGGGCTGGTCACGCTGATGACCCTGCACACGGCCAAGGGCCTGGAGTTCCCGGTGGTGTTTCTCACCGGCATGGAAGAGGACGTCTTCCCGCACCAGCGGTCCGCGACCGACGAGAAGGAGCTGGAGGAGGAGCGGCGGCTGGCCTACGTCGGGATCACCCGGGCCATGCGGCGGCTCTACCTGACCCGGGCCATCGCCCGGATGTGGTGGGGCAAGCCGTCCTTCCACCGCCAGTCCCGGTTCCTGGGGGAGATCCCGGAGACTCTGCTGGAGTGGCGCCGGGACGAGCGCACCGCCACTCCGCCGGCCATGGAGCGCGCGGCCCAGCGGCCGGGGGTGGCCTCGCCGGGCAACCGGGACGTGCCCGCCCTGTCCCCGGGGGACATGGTCACCCACGACAAGTTCGGGCTGGGCACGGTGGTGTCCGTGGACGGAGTGGGCGACCGGGCCGAGGCGAAGATCGATTTCGGCACCGAGTACGGGGTGAAGCACCTGGTGCTCCGCTACGCTCCGCTGGAGAAGCTCTAGCCGCTGCGGCTTGAGAGACAGCTCACAACGCTGCTGAGCGACCGGCCAGCACGGGCCGCAGCAATCGGGACTAGGCTGCCAGGGGCGGGTCCGCGGATGGTACCCGCGCGGATACCGAGCGAAGACCGAGGACGGTCAGACGTGGACCTGTTCGAACATCAGGCGAAGGAACTCTTCGCTGAATATGGCGTTCCCGTGCCGAGCGGGAAGGTCGCGTACACCCCCGAGGAGGCGCGCGACATCGCGGCGGAGTTCGCCGCGGCGGGCCAGCCCAAGGTGGTCGTCAAGGCCCAGGTGAAGGCCGGGGGCCGGGGCAAGGCCGGCGGCGTGAAGCTGGCCGACGGCCCCGAGGCCGCCTACGAGATAGCGCAGCAGATCCTCGGCATGGACATCAAGGGCCACACCGTGCACAAGGTGCTGGTCGAAGAGGCCAGCGACATCGCGCAGGAGTACTACCTCTCCTTTCTGCTGGACCGGGGCAACCGGACCTTCCTCTCCATCTGCTCCGTGCAGGGCGGCATGGAGATCGAAGAGGTCGCGCACACCAACCCCGAGGCGGTGGCCCGGATCCCGGTGTCCGCGCTGACCGGGGTGGACCAGGACAAGGCCACCGAGATCGTCAACGCCGGCCGGCTGCCGGCCGAGGCGCTCACCGGTGCGGCCCAGCTGGCCGAGCGGCTGTGGGCGGTGTTCGCCGACGAGGACGCCACCCTGGTCGAGGTCAACCCGATGATCCTGTCGGCCGACGGCCGGGTGCTGGCCCTGGACGGCAAGGTCACGCTGGACGACAACGCCGCCTTCCGTCAGCAGGAGAACTTCACCAACTTCGCCGACGACAGCACCACCGACCCGCTGGAGGCCCAGGCCCAGGCCAAGCACCTCAACTACGTCAAGCTGGAGGGCGAGGTCGGCATCATCGGGAACGGGGCCGGCCTGGTCATGTCCACGCTGGACGTCGTGGCCTACGCGGGCGAGCAGTTCGGGGGGGTCCGGCCGGCCAACTTCCTCGACATCGGCGGCGGCGCCTCGGCCGAGGTCATGGCCAACGGCCTGGAGATCGTGCTGTCCGACCCGGCCGTGCGCAGCGTGTTCGTCAACGTCTTCGGCGGCATCACCTCCTGCGACGCGGTAGCCAACGGCATCGTGTCGGCGATCGGCATGCTGAACGACCGGGGCGAGCAGGTCAGCCACCCGATCGTGGTCCGGCTGGACGGCAACAACGCGGCCGAGGGCCGCCGGATCCTCGACGAAGCCGGGATCGGCGTGGTCGAGCAGGTAGCGACCATGGACGATGCCGCGCGGCGTGCCGCCGAGCTGGCGTCCGCGAACTCCGCGAACGGAGCATGAGATGGCGATCTTCCTCACCGCCCAGAGCCGGGTCCTGATCCAGGGCATCACCGGTTCGGAGGGCCGCAAGCACGGCGCCCGCATGCTGGCGGCCGGCACGCAGGTCGTGGGGGGCACCAACCCGCGCAAGGCGGGCCAGACGGTTGAGCTGAACGGCACCGACGTCCCGGTGTTCGGCACGGTGGCTGACACCATGGCCGCGACCGGCGCCGACGTGTCGGTCATCTTCGTCCCGGCCGAGCGGACCAAGGACGCGGTGATCGAGGCCATCGACGCCCGCATCCCGCTGGCCGTGGTCATCACCGAGGGCATCCCGGTGCACGACTCGGCCGAGTTCTGGGCCTACGCCATCGCCAACGGCAACGCCACCCGGATCGTCGGCCCGAACTGCCCCGGCATCGCCTCGCCCGGCAAGTCCAACGCGGGCATCATCCCGGCCGACATCACCTCCGAGGGCCACATCGGGCTGGTCTCCAAGTCCGGCACGCTGACCTACCAGATGATGTATGAGCTGCGCGACATCGGCTTCTCCACCGCGGTGGGCATCGGCGGTGACCCGATCATCGGCACCACGCACATCGATTGCCTCAAGGCCTTCCAGGAAGACCCGGAGACCGACGCGATCGTGATGATCGGTGAGATCGGCGGCGACGCCGAGGAGCGGGCGGCCGACTACATCGCCGAGCACGTGACCAAGCCGGTCGTCGGCTACGTAGCGGGCTTCACCGCCCCCGAGGGCAAGACGATGGGCCACGCCGGCGCCATCATCTCCGGCTCCGCCGGTACCGCCCAGGCCAAGAAGGAAGCCCTCGAAAAGGCCGGTGTCCGCGTCGGCCGCACCCCCTCCGAGACCGCTGTCCTGGCCCGCGAAGCCTTCAAGAAGTCCTGACCCCCAGCCTCTAACAGCACTACGGCGCGCCTCCTCCCCAGGAGGCGCGCCGTTGCTAAGCTCGCCACCCGGCGCGCCTCCCCAAGATCACCCCTGGCCGTGGCCAGGATGAGGTCGTGAGTGCTTCCGCGCAGGCTCCTCCCGGCCGCGCCCGTGCCCCCCGCACGGACGGCGGCTCTGAGGGGCCTGGCGTGTACCGGCGCCCGCTGGTCATCACCGGCGCTATCGCGGCCGCCGCGGTGGCCGCGACCGGCGTCGCGCTGCTGACCACCCTGGTCGCGATCGGCTGGATCACCGCGCCGCACGCAGGCCTGGGTAACGGCCTGCCCGGCGTGCTGCGGACAGCCATCACAACCTGGCTCGCCGCCCACCACGTCGGCTTCACCCTGCACGGGGCCGGCCGGATCGGCATGCTGCCGCTGGGCCTGCTGTTCATCCCGGGCGCGCTGCTGTGGCGAGCGGGACGCTGGGTCGTCCGCACCGGCGAGGTGGGCCGCCTGCGCCACGTCGGCTACGCCACCCTGGCCCTGGCCGTGCCGTACGCGCTGCTGTCCGGCGCGCTGGCCCTGGCCGCCCGCAGCTCGCTGGCCGCCCCCTCGCTCATCCAGGCGGTGACCGAACCATTCCTGGTCGCCGCGGTCGCCGGTGGCCTCGGCGGCGCCCACGCGCTGGCCCCGTGGCACCGGCTCGTCCGGCTGCTCCCGGTCCGCTCCCGCTCGGTGACCATGGGCATGCTGGTCACGCTGGGCCTGCTCATCGCGGCCGGCGCGATCCTGGCCGGCGGTTCGCTGCTCATGCACCTGGGCCAGGTTCGCGCGCTGACCGACAAGCTGTCACCGGGCCCGATCGGCGCGCTGCTGCTGCTCCTCGTGCAGACCGCCTACGTGCCCAACGCCGTGGTCTGGGCCATCGCGTTCTGCCTCGGACCCGGCTTCGCCTTTGGCGTGGGCACGATCGTCGCCCCGACCGGCTCGGCGCTGGGCGAG
>CAXUJF010000289.1:0-7765 GCA_964250865.1 uncultured Streptosporangiaceae bacterium | reverse complement strand
CGGCCATCCGATATTTACCGGGACCAGTTACGCCCGTTCCGCCTGACTTAGGACAGAAACGGGAGTTCCCGATAGCGCAATGCTGTGACCTGCTGGTTGGGCTTCTGTGAAGTCGAAGTTGCGCACTAACGGTGGCCCGTAGAGTTGGCTGGTGCCGTACGTCAGCACGGTGAAGACCAAGTCAGGCGCGACGGCGGTCCAGATCGTCTACTCGTCGCTACGGAAGCACCACTCGCTGCCGTGTTCTCGTGCGATGACGCCGCGACGCGCGGCAGCCGACGTGCTGCCCGGCCGGTTCTCGGACTGGCTGCAGGTCACTACCCTGGTTCTCTCGGTACTTGGGTGTCTCAGCCGAAGGCTGCCGGGTGCTCGCCTCCGTCGACGATGAAGTTCGAGCCGGTGATCCACTGGGCGCGTGCGGACGCGAGGTAGGCGACCATCTCGGCGATGTCGCGCGGGTCTCCGGGGCGGCCGAGAGGCACCGTCGCCGTCATGTCCTCAAGGGAGATGTTTATCGCGTCGGCGAAGGTCTGGCGGATCTCGTCGGCTCCCGGAGTCAGCACGTTCCCAGGTGTCACCACGTTGACGCGGACCCCGGCAGAGGCGAGTTCTGTTGCGAGACTCTTCGAGTATGCGATCAGTGCGGCCTTCGCCGCGCCGTAGTGGCTGAGCCCGGGAGCTGCGATGAGCGCGGCGGCCGATGAGATGTTGATGATCGAGGCCTCGCCCGACTCTCGCAGCGCGGGCAGCAGAGCATTGCTGACGCGAACGGCCGACAGAAAGTTCAGCGCGAGCGAGTCCACCCATTCGCTGTCCGGGGTCTGATCGGCTCCGAGCGGGTGAGCCCGTGCTGCGCCGGCATTGTTGACCACGATGTCGATTCCGCCGCCGAGCGCGGCCAGTGTCTCGTCGGCAAGCGCCCGAACGCCGGAAGGCGTGCTGATGTCGCCGGTGATGAAGACGGCGTCCGAAGGGGTCGTGTCGGTGGGCGCGCGGGCGGTCGTGACCACCGTGGCACCGCCGTCGAGCAGACGCTGGACGGTGGCCGCGCCAAGCCCGCGCGAGCCACCAGTCACTAGCGCGCGCTTGCCGGCGAACTCAGCGGGATCGGTCTCTGGAAGAGTTCTGAACATACGGTCCAATATAACAGAGTATTGGACCGATCGTTCGGGATCGCCTAATCTCATTCCCATGGCGAGGCCCCGCACATTCGACGAAGACAAGGTCATCACCGCTGCCCGCACAGCGTTCCGGCGCAGCGGCTTCCACGGCACGTCGGTCGGCGACCTCTCGGCGGCAACGGGATTGGGGAAGGGCAGCCTCTACGGCGCCTTTGGCGACAAGCACCGTCTGTACCTCCGGATCTTCGACGAGTACTGCACCGGCGCTGAGGCGTCGGTGGCGAGACTCATGGACGGTCCCGACGAAGGAGCGCTCGACCGGGCGCGCGAGTGGCTGCTCGCCGTCGCCCGTGGATCTGATACCTGTGGCTGTCTGCTCGCCAAAGGGACGGCCGAGCTGTCGAGCGAAGATCCTGAAGTCGCCGAGCGGGCACTGCGCGCGTTCACGAATATCCATGATGCGCTCACGGACGTCGCCCGCGCGGCCCAGCGTGCCGGCGACGTGGATCCGGCCGCCGATCCAGCAGCAATCGGCGGCCTGATCCTGGCCACCCATCGGGGGCTCGAAGCGCTCAGCAAGGGCGGCATGACGGCGGAGGTCCTGGTCCCGATGGCCGAGCAGGCCATCACCGGGCTTCGAACGCGCTGACCGAACCGGCCTTGTGTGGTCCTCGCAGCGCGGGTCGCGGGAGATAGAGCACCTGGGGTTGGCGCACGACGAGGCCAAGCTGGAGGCCCTGAAGGCCGCGGCCCGGCAGCGGATGGCGGCCGGGCAGCTGGAGCTCGATCTGGGAGCGGGCGGATCGGGGCCGGGCGAGCTGCTCCCGATCACCTCCTCGCGGATGGGCCACCTGGCCGACGCGCTGGAGCACGGGTACCGGGTGCTCGGGTTCGAGGACGCGGCACTACGGCTGCACGGTGGAGACCTACGTGCCGTTCGACCCGGAGTCCAAGGGCGGCCTCGAGGCCACGGCGAAGATCGTCAAGGCCGGCCTGCAGGTTCGCGACTTGGTGCGATGCCTGGCAGAGGAGAATGCTGTGAAGGGGTATCGGTAGGCGGCGAGCTGGGCCGCCTCAGCGACCGCGCCAGCCAAGCGGCCGTGCAGTAAGCCCTGCACGCCCGAGACCCGCTCCGCAGCCGGTTACCCCGCGGGTGAGTATCCTGAGTGTCCCGGCGGAGGGCCTGCCGGCCACGGCCGAGGATAGCGTCAGGGTTTGCGCCCGACTCCGCAGAACTGATCCACCTCGCGGGTCTCGCCGCCGATGTCGGCGCGAGCAGGCCGCCATCGCGTGGTGGAGACGATACCGGGCGGCAGCAGTTCCAGGCCGTCGAAGAACCCCGCGATCTGGTCTGGGCTGCGCAGCGTAACCGGCGGCTTGCCGAACTTGTTCCACCGGCCCACGGCCTCATCGGAGGCGGCGCCGTAGATGACGTTGGTGGAGTGGGCGATCGCCAGGTAACTGCCGGATGGCACGGCGCCAATCAGGCGGTTCACGATCAGCCGCGCCTGGTCGTAGTCGCTGATGTGATGCAAGATCGCCATCAGGGTGATGGCGACCGGCTGGGTGAAGTCCAGTGTCCGTGCCGCCTCCCGCAAGATCGCGCCGGTATCGCGCAGGTCGGCGTCAATGTAGTCGGTGGCGCCCTGCGGGCTGCTGGTCAGCAGGGCCCGGGCATACGCCAGCACGACGGGGTCGTTGTCGACATAGACGACCCGCGATTCCGGTGCGATGGACTGGGCGATCTCATGCGTATTACTGGCCGTGGGCAAGCCGGTGCCGATATCGAGGAACTGGCGGATCCCGGCGTCGGCGGCCAGGTAGCCCACCGCCCGGCCAAGGAAACCCCGGGCCGCCCGGGCGAGCAGCACGATATCGGGATAAAGCTCGGCCACCCGGTCGCCGGTCACCCGGTCGACCTCGTAGTTGTCTTTTCCGCCTAGCCAGTAATTCCAGACCCGGGCCGAGTGCGACACCGTGACGTCAGGCGGCACGATAGGGGAGTCCGCGGTCACCAGAGCACCTTCCACCTGTCATCGGCCCCAACACGCTCACTCATCCTAACCATCCCCGGGCGCCAGCACCGGGTGATACAGCGGGTTATCACCCGGACCTCTGTGAGTTCAGCGGGACTGAAGGTGCCGCGCGGGGAACTCGCGGTTATCTGGGACCTGACGGCCGCGATCAACGTGTGCTTGTGGCGGGCATCATGGTGCTCGAACTTGGGCGGCTGCAATCCGGCGAGTCCGTCATCCTCTACGGCCCCGTCGGCGTCGGCAAGAGCCACATCGCCCAGGCCCTCGCCCACCTCGCCATCCGCGCCGGAGCCGAGGCCCGGTTCCTCAAGACCAGCCGCGTGCTCGCCAGCCTGGCCGGCGGCCGGGCCGACCGCACCTGGGACAAGCGGCTCGCCGAGCTCACCCGCCCCGCCGTCCTCGTCCTGGACGACTTCGCCATGCGCGAACTCACCGCACCCCAGGCCGACGACCTCTACGAGCTCATCACCGAACGCGCCGGCAAATCACTGATCCTCACATCCAACCGGGCACCCGCCGACTGGTATCCGCTGTTCCCCAACCCCGTCGTCGCCGAATCACTCCTGGACCGGCTCATCAACAACAGTCACCAGGCCTTCATGAACGGGCCTAGCTACCGGCCGAACAAGAGTCCCGGACGTGTCGTCCTCACCGGGAACACGAGCGGAAAGTAGAATAAGGACAGGGCCAGGACCTGGGGAATTACCTGATCAAAACCCCTGGGGAATAACGTGATCGCCGCCGCTAGATGACTTATGCCAAGGGTTCCTCAGTGGTCATAGAGGCCACCAGTGAGCGTTTGTTGGGCTGGGCGGTGTGGTCGTTGTGCCAGATCGCGGCGGTCAGGGCCAGGATGCGCTGCAGGACTCTCGGCGAGGCTTAGATCGGTGAAGCTCCTGGCTTGGTAGCTCGAACGTGCCCAATGCGTTCCGGTTATGCGATGTGGGCGTTCAGCCAGTCCAGCATCGGCTGGGGTCGCCGCTGGAATTCGAGGTAGCCGTCCCAGCGGGCGGTGGTGTTGCGGACCCAGTGGAGTGACTTGTGGGTGGCTGGGAGGTTGGCGTGCATGGTCTCCAGGTCGCTGGTTTCGGTGAGCACGTCGTCGTGCACGCCGTACAGGAAGGTGGGGACGGTGACGTGCTTGGCCCATTCCCGGTTATCCCGGGCGGCGAAGCCCAGGCTGGTGGTCAGCTTGATCCGCTGATCGAGGTCGGTGATCGCGTCGCCAAGACGCTCAGCTGGCACGCCGGCCAATGCGAGCTGGTGCTTGACGATGACCTCGGTGGTCACCGGCTGGGCACCCACCAGGCATCGGACGCCGTCGAAGTCCCCGGGGTACTGCGTCATGGCCGCGAAGGTGGAGTTGCATCCAAGGCAGCGGCTGAACAGGCCGATGGTCATGTGGCGTGTGTCGTCGCGGTGGCGGGCGTAGCGGAGCGAGCCGGCCACGTCTCTGGCTTCGAACCAGCCGCTGGCCGAGATGCCGCCGTTGGCGGAGCCGCTCAGGCCGTGGTTACGCAGGTCGTAGGTGAGCACGTTGTAGGCCGCGTCGTGGAGGATCTTGAGGTCAGGTAGATTCAGGGCCCCGACGGCACTGGCAAGTCCACGACGATGCGGCTTGTCCTGGGCCTGGACGCACCACGCCGGACCGGTCACGGTGAACGAGAAGGCCATCCACGGCATGCTCGGCGCGCAAACCACCTTCTGCCCTTGCGGTCCTACCGGTATCGGCCGCCGCCGGGCGAGGACGTGATCGACATGGCCGGCGATGAGCGCAATGACGGCTAGCACGGGGACCGAGGTGCCGCGCATGGCCACCCATGGTCATGACGGCCGAGTACTCCGAGCCGCCGAAGATGGCGACGTGCAGAGCCCAAAACCGGCCGCCGCACCTGCTCATCAAGTTCGGGGTGCCCCCCGGTGCGCCCGCGGGCCCCGGGCGGCGGCCAGTCCTTCCATGGTGCGAGCTGACATCAGGGCGTCCTCGAACTCGGCGATCGAGCCGAGGATCTGGAAGAACAGCCGCCCATTCGCGGTGGAGGTGCCGATTACCTGGTCGAGCACACCAGGTCGACCTGATGGATCTGCAGATTGGGCGCGCGGATGCAGGTCTGTTATGAGGGCATGGGGTTCAGCGGGCCGCCGTACTCGCGTACGTGCGCAATCTGGCCGTCTCGCAGTGTTATGACGGAGATGTACCCGGCGGCGGAAGCTGCCTCCCAGGTCCGCGCGGTGCAATCGAGCGTGGTACTCGCAGATCACCGTGGCGACGTTGACGTCGTACGTGTGCGTGAACTCGACCTGCTCAAAGCGCAGCACCCCGCGCAGCGCTTCGACCATGCTCGCTATCGCCGCCCGCCCTTTGAGGGGGGCAGCGGTGCCGTCACCCGTCGAAGGACACCTCGATCACCCCGTCCTGGGTGAAGAGATCCGCGAAGGTGACCGCCCCGGGGCGCAGGCGATCACCCAGGGCGGTGGTAAAAGCATGGAGGGCGGCATCGAAATGGGTATCAGTCATCAGGGCCCCGTCAGCTCATCCGGGTGGCGGAGATACCACCGTCGACGTACAGCGTCGTACCGTGATCATGGACGCGTCGTCGGAGGCAAGGAACACCACCCCCCGGGCGACGTCTTGCGGCTGGACCACGACACCGGCCAGGGTGGCTGCCGTCGTGGCATCAAGGACCGCCCGGTAGGCCTGGTTCCCCGCCCCACGCGCGGGTCAGCGCTCGGCAGCGGCCTTGGTCGCGGTATACATCGCCCCGCCGGGGCTGCCCGTGCTCGCCATCCAGGACCGATCATGATCACGGCTCCGCTGCCCTGGCGGACCATCGTCGGCACGAGGGCCGCGACCAGCACGTGCGGGGCGCGGATATTGACGGCCCGCATCCGGTCGAGGTCACCGTCCTCTAGGTCCCCGGTCGCCGTGACCGGGTAGACCCCGGCGTTGTTGGCCAGGATGTCGACGCGTCCACCGGAGTGAGGTCACAGTATCGGCGAAGGCGCGAAGGTCCGCGTAGGTTCCGGCCAGGTCGGCCTGGACGAAGCCGGCTCGCCCGCCGAGTGCGAGTGTCTGCTCCACGACTTCCTTGCCGCGGGTGCCATCGCGGGCCGCTGCCACCGGGGCTCGGGTCGTCGAGCGACGTCGTGGCGAGGCTCACGCGCACAGGACGCCCGCGTTGAGCCAGACCACGGCGCGGTTGAGCAGCTCTGGGTCCCGCTCGATCATCGCGGTGAAGAACCCGGCCGGGGGTCTGCTGCTCGGCGAGCACGCCCCCGGCGTCCCTGAGGTAGTCGCGGGTACCCGGCGAGCTGACTCCGCGAGGTACTGGTTCACGCCGGTGTAGGCCACGTCGCCGACGACTAGAGGGAGAGCGAGGGCACGTGCAGCACCGAGGTGATGATGCGTAGCTCGTTATCCTCCAGGTCAATGGTCCCGCTCCTGGAGTCGCGCGCCAGCACGGACGTGTCGCCGATCTGGCCGGGGAAGACCTGGTCCCACATCTGTGCGCGCAGATCGGGGGAGCCGTGCACGCCTATCATGGCGACGGTTCTCTCCGCGGCGACGGCCTGGGCGTCGGGGAAGTAGCGCAGCACCGTGGAGGACGTCGGCGAAGGGACAGCCGGACTGCGCGAGAGCATCGACACCGCCTACCGCAGCAAATACGGAAGCTCGAGCAGCTCGTCCATGACGGTAACCACAGCCGCAGCCACGACCCTGCGGCTCAGCCCGGAGACGGAAACACGGCGGATCGCTGATCTCAGTCTTTGATGCTCATGGATACTTCAGCCGGTGCGACAGAGCCCTTGAGGTCACAGGCTCGCTTCAGATGCCAGCGTGGTCGCCCGGTACGACGGCCCATACTGATCCCCCGGGGCCGCGGCCGGCGCAGACGCCTATACGGGTGGATACGAAGACGGGGACGGTGTCATTCGGCGGGTAGACCCTGAGGGACGCGGCGGTCGCCCGGTGGCAGGCGGCCTTCGGCAGATTGCCGATATTGGGTGTCTTCAGTTGCGCGCTGGCGGTCTGGCCTGGTGCCAGCGTGACCTGGTGGAGGCTCGCATCTGCGCGGGTGGCGGGCGCAGTGATCGGAGTGCGACCCGCGGTGAGAAACGAGACGCCTGGATAGCCGTCCAGGGTGCATGACGCCGGGCCGGCATTGGTGAAGGTCAGGTCCCAGTAGGCGCCGTCCATGGCCTCCCCGCTGCCGGGAGCGGTTTTGATCCGCAGCGCACTGGACGGGCAATGCTGCGGGTGTGCGGCCTGCGCCGTCGACCGTACGGAGGTGCCGGCCGCTGATGTCGTGGACGTAGCGCCCGCGGCAGATGTGCTGGCTGGCCCGGATCCAGAGGCCGAGCACCCGCAGGCGGCCATGAGTACCGCTGCGATCAGGAACGAGCCGGCCACGGCGAAGACCCTCATAGCCCACCTCATATTGGTTGCAAAGCGTATGAAACACCGGACGCCTCTCTGGACGCCGCAGCAGCCCGGCCGGTTGTATGTATCTTTCGGCGTGCTGGCTGCGCACCGACCACGACCAGGCCTCCAGTGTCAACGGTCATTGGGAAATCCGGTTGGGTGGTCTTGGTTTCTCCGGGCTGGCG
>CAXUJF010000288.1:0-7833 GCA_964250865.1 uncultured Streptosporangiaceae bacterium | reverse complement strand
GCGCCGACCATCCCGGCCTGCTCGTCGGCGCGCGCCACGAGTGCCCGCTCATCGTTGGCCGCGGTGAAGGGGAGCAGTTCATCGCCTCGGCGATCCCCGCCTTCCTGCGCGACACCCGCACGGTCCAGTTCATCGAGAACGATGAGATCGTCGTGCTGCGTCCCGACGCAGTGGAGTTCCTCACCGCCGCGGGCCGGCCGCTCGCGCGCGAGGTGACACAGGTCGACTGGGACGCCGAGACGGCCGAGAAGCAGGGCTTCCCCACCTTCATGCTCAAGGAGATCCATGAGCAGGCCGACGCGGTCGCGGAGACCCTGGGTGAGCGGATCGCCCGTGAGACCGGGGTCGACCTCGGCGACCTCGGCACCATCGACGACCGCCTGCTCGCCGGCGTGCGTCGCGTTGTCGTCGTCGCCTGCGGAACCTCCTACCACGCCGGGCTGATCGGCCGCTACGCGATCGAGGAGTGGTCACGGGTGCCCGTCGAGGTCGAGATCGCCTCTGAGTACCGCTACCGCAACCCCCTCGTCGGCGCCGGCGACCTCGTCATCGGCATCTCGCAGTCGGGCGAGACGGCCGACACGCTGGCGGCGATGCGCACCGCTCGTACGCGCGGCGCGACCGTGCTCGCGGTGACAAACATCATGGGCTCGCAGGCGACGCGCGAGGCCGACGGCGTGCTGCTGACCCGGGCAGGGCTCGAGATCGGCGTCGCGGCGACGAAGACCTTCGTCACCCAGGTGGTGGCGATGTACCTGCTCGCTCTGCGCCTCGCCGAGTTGCGCGGCACCATGCCCGCCGAGCGGCTCGCCGGGCTCGTCGCCGAGTTCGGGCACCTCCCGCATTTGATCACCGAGATGCTCGAGGGCGGTCTCGACGAGGTGCAGCGCATCGCCCAGGCGACGCACGAGGCGCCGTTCTTCCTCTATCTCGGCCGCCACGTCGGGGTGCCGGTCGCCCTCGAGGGGGCGCTGAAGCTCAAGGAGATCTCCTACACGGCGACCGACGCCTACGCCGCCGGGGAGATGAAGCACGGGCCGATCGCGCTCCTCGACGAAAGCACCCCCGTCGTCGTCGTGGGGGCGGGGGGGGCGGGGGGGGGGGGGCGGGACGCCTCGGTCATCTGCTCCCGCCGCCGCACGAACGCTTCCTGATAGTCGCGGCAGGTCCACGCCGAGCTGGTGATCACCGAGCAGGCCTGCGCCAGCGCCAGCGGCTCGGAGTCAAGCTGCTTGACCAGGTCGATGGCGCCCAGCCGCCGGTCCGGGTCGGCGCTCAGCCGGCCCATCAGGTAGTTCAGTGCTTCCCGGCTGCTGTACAGCCCGATCGGTACGGTCCGGGTCCCGCGCGGCATCACCTCGGTGACCGTCGCCGCGTCGGCCGCGGTGACCAGCACCCGGCCCGCGGGTCCCGTTGGCCACAGTCCGCGCAGATCGGCCGAGCGGGCCAGGTCGTCCAGGACCAGCAGCCACGGCCGGCTGGTGTCGTTCAGCCAGCTGATCAACCTCGCCGCCACCAGCTCCGCGGTACCCGCCGGGGCCGAGCCGGTCATGGCCTCGGCCGCTTCACCGTAGGTGCTCAGCACCGAGGACCGGCTGGTCGCGGTGACCCACACCAGCAGCTCGACCTGCCGGGCCTGCCACAGCGCTTCGGCCGTGGCCACCGCGAGCTGGGTCTTGCCCGACAACCGCGTCCAGTCCGGTGCCGCCGGGCCACCGGTACGGCTGGGCACCAGGGCCACGGGGGCCCCGGGCGCCAGCGCCGCCACGAGGTTCGGCGCAGTCTCCGGCCGGGCACTGAATTCACTGGCCCGGGCCGGCGCCATACCCACACGGAGCGGCCAGCGGACTTCGGCGCGCCGCGAATCCGCCAGCTCAGAAGCTGGGGTGTCCGAGGCGGTCATGCTCTCGATCACCTTCCGTACATCCTGTCGTGCGCACTGCGCTCTTCACGCACCGTATCGTCCAGCACGCGCTGCACCAAGACTCGTTTCCGGGCCTTATGCTCACGCACCGTAGTGTAACCGGACCTGCCCCCGGCCGGGCGGATCTGCCCGGGAAATAGGCCGAAAGCCGGACCGCATAAACGGACAGAAGGCAAAATGGGACGGCTGGGGATCAAGCTCCTGCCCCCTCATTTGCTGCTGCCGTTGACGAACTACAAGTAATCAGGGTCATCGACACCAATGGTCCGATAAGGGCTGAACGTTATCAATCAGACGGTGAAAAGTCACCAACCTGGCTGGGCCGCCGGACTCCAGCTGGCCCGCCACGACGGCGATGCGAGCCGGAGGCCACCCGGATGGGCTCTGGTCAGCCAGTTTGGGTAAAGACGCCAACTTACTGCCCAGTTAAGTCAATTTGTCTCACGCCACGGCGGTCAACGAAAATGGGCTGAGGTCGGCCCAAACGTGTCCCCAAAACGCTCAGGTGCGTGTGGGTATTTGAGTAATGACACGCCTTATCAATCAGGCTAGCGGCCGGGGCGGCCTACTCGACAGGGACCGGTATCAGCGCGTCCGGCGGGCGGCCTCCGGCCTGGTCCTCCTCAGGGGCCGCGTCTCCGGACTCACCGTGGTGGGCCTCCGGTAGCTGCGGGCCGGGGTGACCGGCTTCCGCTGATCCCGCTTCCGCCGATCCGGCTTGACGCCGCTGTGACCAGCGCCGGATTCGCCGGAACGCTTCGATCAGCGCGCTGATGACCAGCGTGATGCCAACGGACAGCAGCAGCCCGGCCCACGGCTTGTCCTCGAAGGCCCGGCCGCCGGGCCGGCCGATGAAGAACGAGTACACGGCCCAGGCCACCGCGGCCACCGCGGTAGCGGGTACAAATCGTCGCCGTGGGTAACCGATAAGTCCGCAACACAACGTGACTGCGGTCCGGCCGCCGGGGATGAACCGGCAGAGCACGGAGCTCACGCTGACTCTGCCGGCCGCCTGACCCGGCCGGCCGCCCGAGCGGCCCCGCGATTCAGCCGGTGCGGAACGAGTCCCGGTAGGCGTGCGGGCTGGTTCGCACCGCCCGGCCGAAGTGCTTGCGCAGGTTGCCGGCCGTGCAGAAACCGGCGTTGACCGCGACCGCGTCGATGGGCAGATCGGTGGTCTCCAGCAGCCGCTGGGCCAGCCGGACCCGCTCCCGCACGATCCACTGGAACGGCGTCACGCCGGTGCTGGCCAGGAACCGCCGGGCGAACGTGCGCGGGCTCATGGCCGCCCGGTCGGCCAGGTCGCGCACGGTCACCTCCTGATCGAGGTGGGCCTGCAGCCAGGCCAGGGTGTCAGCGAACAGGTGCCGCTCGTCCAGCACCGGCATCGGGGTGTCGATGAACTGGGCCTGGCCGCCGTCGCGGTACAGCGGCACAACCAGCTCCCGGGCCAGCCGCGTGGCCACCTCACGGCCGAAGTCCCGCTGGACCACGTGCAGGCACAGGTCGATGCTGGCCGCGCTGCCGGCCGAGGTGAGCAGGTCGCCCTCGTCCACGTACAGCACGTCCGGGTCCACCGTGACCTGCGGGAAGCGCGCGGCCAGCTCGGCACACTCGGCCCAGTGCGTGGTGGCCCGGCGGCCGTTCAGGATCCCGGCCGCGGCCAGGACGAACGCCCCCGTGCACAGGGACAGGATGCGCTGGCCCCGGGCCCGGGCCGCGCGCAGCGCGTCGAGGACGGAACCGGGCACCTGGTCGGCCTGCTCGGTCGGCAGGACGACCACGGTCCCGGCCGTAGCGATCGCGTCCAGGCCGTGCGGCACCTCCATCCGCAGGCCGACGTCCAGCCGGACCGACGGCGTGGCCGCGCAGACGGTCAGCCGGTACCAGGGGACGCCGAACTGCTGGGCGTAGTGGCCACCGAAAACGTCGCACACGACGCCGATCTCGAACGCCGGAACCCCGTCGTAGACCACCAGCGCGACCGACTCCGGCTCCGGTCCCCGGGCCGGTCCCGGAGCCGGCTCCCGGGCCGGTTGTGGCATCGTGGCAGTTTTGTCGTGCATGTTGGCAATGATGCCACTTACCGCGCTGCACGGAATCGCCGAGAATGAAGCTATGAGCAGCAAAACCGTCCTCATCCTCGCGGATTCGCCCGGCTCGGGGCAACTGGTCATCCGCCCGGCCGGGATCACCAGCCGGCTACTGGCGCGGCTGTCCGGCCAGTCGCTGGACCGCCGGCTGGCCATCGGGGAGGCGCCCGAGTCGGGCCGCCTGCTCGCCGTCCGGGCCCAGCAGCTCGTCGCGCTGCGCGGCCGCCGCGAACTGGCCCGCCACTGGGAGCCCCTGCTGGACGCGGCGCGGCGGCCGCCGCGAAGCGGCGCCCGAGCCTTGCTGAGCCGGGACCGGATTCTGGCCGCCGAGGCCGACGTGCGCGAGCTGGCCGCGCAGCTGCGGGCCCCGCTCCCGGTACGAGCGGCGGGCGTAGCGGCGGCGCGCGTCCTGCTGACCGACGCCACCGGGCCGCTTTACAACCGGCGTAACGGCACCGCGCTGACCGCTCAGCTGCGCGAAATCACCGCCCAACTGGACCCGGGCCTGCCGCTTCAGTCGCTGGTGCGCTCGAAGACGTAGAGGTGGTTCAGGCCGAGCTGGAACCGCTGGTGCTTGCGCCGCCGCCAGTGCGGCGCGGTGAACACCGTCTCCAGGTCGGCGGGCTGGAACCCGTGGTGCTGGTGCGCCTCGATCCCCGCGATCAGCCGCAGCCGGATCAGCACGTGCAGCATGTGGTCGACCGTCGGCGCCGGCACGGTGATGACCAGCCGCCCGCCCGCAGCCATCAGCCCGGCCAGGGACTTGGCCCAGGTGGCCAGCTCGGCTTCGGGAATGTGCTCAAAAACGGCCAGCGCCGTCGCCGCGTCGAACAGCTGGTCCGGCAGCGGCGGCAGGTCGCCCGGGAACAGCCCGTTGACCATGGTGACGCCGGGCATCGGGGGCACGTCGATGAGCTCGGGGTCGATGCCGACGCCACTGGCTCCGGTCAGCCGGAACAGGGCCCCGTCGTGGGTCCCGATGTCCAGCAGCTGGCTGCCGCTGGGCAGCTCACGGACGGCCATCCGGATCCGCCAGCGCTGCAGGAAACGGTCAAGCCAGGTCGTCGGCTGCGCGGCAGCCTTCTGTGCCTCAATCACCGATCACGCACGCCGAGTTCATGGCCAAGGCCTTCCAGATATTGGTGGTGCGGAGCAGTTGGTACCTGAACTACGCAGGCCGGTCAGTCTGGTATGCCACTGATCTCCAGCTCAGAAAACCCGCAGGACGACCTCTGATTAGGGTCGGAAAATATCATAAACACCGCAGCGCGGTATAGGGAGCGATTGGCCGCAACGCTTCAATAACGCCTGCCGGACCGGCCCTGCCGGGCAAGCTACCGCGGGTCAGTGCACCGACCCGAGGGTGACGGTCAGCAGGCTCGGGCTGCCGCTGGACACGGCCCCGGACTGGTCGGTCCCGCCGGTCGGCGCGACATCATCGTAAGGGAACGCGTAGCCGCGGTGGTCCTGCGCGGTGGCGTGCACGATCCGCGCGTAGTGGTTGGTGGTCGCGTTGGCGTAGTAGTCGGCCGGATTCTCCCCGTCCGGCTGGCTGGAGTCGATGAGCAGCGTGCTGCGGTTGAACGCGGCGGCCAGCCGGGGCAGGATGGCCAGCATCTCGCCGCTCATCCCGGCCGGGTTGAACGGGCCGCTGTTGCACCCGAAGATGTCCGCCGCCGACGGCTGGCCAAATGAGCCGACGCCGCTGAACGTGAGCGCGCCCCCGCTGACCTGGCCGGTGACGGTCCCGTAGGACGCCTGGGTGTCGACGCTCAGCGTGGCCGAGGAGTACATCTGCCAGACCTGGCTGACGTAGTTGTCGTAGTAGCCGGAGAACAGGCCGGAGTTCATCACGATGCCGTTGGTCGGGCTGAGCGCGCGCAGGTTCTGGCCGTTGCTGGTCACGATGAGCTGGTTCCAGCCCTGCCCGTCCGCGCTGGCCTGAGCGGACAGGCCGGAGCACACGGTGTCCAGGCCGCCGTTCGGCAGGCCCGCCGCGCTCTGCTGGCCGCCGGAGGAATCGGTCAGGCTCAGCCCGATCGGGATGCAGACGAAGTCGACCATGCTGATGTTGGCGAACAGCTGCGACGAGTTGTAGGTCAGCTCGGCGAAGTCCCATTGCTGGCCGATGTTGGGGTCGGACGGGTTGGTCACCGACGGCTCGACCAGGGCCGGGCCCGGGTTGAGCTGGAAGGTGAGCGGCGACCCGATCGAGAACCAGATCCGGGACCCGGCCAGGTGCGGGATCGTGATCGACTTGGCCGCGCCGCCGGATGCGTTGAGCGGGATGGCGCAGTTGACCGGCACCGGCTGGTTGGGCGCCGACGGCGAGGACGGGTAGTAAGGCGTCTGGCCGTCCGCCTCGAGCAGCATCAGCGCGTTGTTGTTGTCGATGGCCTGGCCGGTGACGTAGGCGTACACCGTGTCGGAGCCGGTGTTGTTGACCAGGCCGACGGCGAGCGTCGAGGCCGTGGTCGTGGCGGCGGCCGGGCGGAGGCGTACGCGGTGGCCCCGCTCCTCGGTGACCAGCGTGGCGGTGGCGGCGGGTACGGCCAGCGCGGCCAGCGAACCGGTGACGAACTTCCTGCGGGAAATCACGGCTACTCCTTGTCTAGTGGTCCAGCTCAAGCGTGTCCGGCCCCCGCGCGACCAGGTCTCGCGCGACCGCCGGTGACACGACGATCCCCAGGTGACCGCGAGACTAACACTTATTCTGCCGAATTAAGAAGGAATCTGATGATGTAACCGGTTACGGCGTCGTAATAACCTTTTATAATGTTGCTTTATGTTGATCAAGCTTCAGCTCTGTGACGTGTCAGCTGGGAATGCCGGCCTTCAGGGCATGTCACCGAGGTCTGGTGCGTCATCCGGACGGAAAGCCACGCAATCCATCTCGACCAGAGCGCCCAGGGCCAGCGCGGTGCAGCCCACGGTGATCCGCGCGGGCGGCCCGGCGCCGAATACGCCAAGGTAGGCCTGGTTCATGGCGGCGAAGCTGGCCATGTCGGTCAGGTACACGTTCACCTTGGCCACATCGGCCAGACCGCAGCCGCAGGCGGCCAGGATCGTCTCGATGTTGCGCAGCGCCTGGGTCGTCTGCGCCGCGATCCCGCCGGGCACCAGCTCCAGGGCCCCGGGCCGGGTCCCGAGCGTGCCGGAGACGAACACCTCATGGCCCGCGACCGTAGCCTGGCAGAAGGCCGGCAGCCCGGCCACCTCGGCGACGTTGATCTTCCGTACGGCTGGCATGGCGCCCTTATCAGCCTTGGTTCACGCCCGCGGGCCGGAACGTCGCCGCGAAGGCCTGGAAGTAGTGGTAGTCGGCGCTCCAGTCGCTGGCCGGCGTGGACCAGTAGAGCGCGTAGGCGTGCGTGGCGTTGGCCAGCACGTTCCGGCTCAGGATGTGGACCGGTACGCCGTCTCTGTCGTAGGTGAACTCCCAGTCCGCGGCCTGCTCGGCCTGCGGGTAGGACACGGACTGCAGCCGGAGCAGGCGATAATCGGGGTAGGTGTCCTGCCGGGCCGCGGCCTGCTGCTTCCAGTCCGCCAGCGCGTTGGGCTGCGGCTGGTCCGACTGGTCAATGAGCAGGAAGATCCCGCCGTCGGCCGGGTCCCGGATATACACGTAGTGACCCACGTGCGAGACCTGCCAGCCGTCCGGCACCCCGATGGAAAACCCGGTGGAGTTGGTGAACCGCTGGAAACCAGCGGGCAGCACCGCGCCGCCGCCGGAGCCCGAAGCGGACGCCGACGGGCTCACCGATGCGCTGCCGGACGGCCGGGCTGATGCGCTGCCGGACGGCCGGGCTGATGCGC
>CAXUJF010000287.1:0-7854 GCA_964250865.1 uncultured Streptosporangiaceae bacterium | reverse complement strand
GCGGCCCGGGCGCGCGGCACCGGCACCCGGCCGTCGCGGCCGAGCAGCCCCGTGCCCAACCCGCGGCCGCGGGTCATGGCGGCCAGGAACACCGCGAAGGCCAGCGTGCCGAGCGTGGCCGGGGCCCGGTAGTTCTCGATGACCGATACGCTGATCCAGTCGTTGCCGGTGCCCTCGGCGAACGCGAAGGCCAGCACGAACACCCCGATCAGCACCGTCCGCGGCTCCCGCCACGCCGCCAGCGCGCTCCCGGCCCCCGTGCCGCCGCCAGCTCCGGATTGCGGCACTCCGGGCGGGCCGGCCACTTCAGGCACGTCGGGCACATAGGCGCGGGCCACGACCCAGACCACCGGGCCTTCCAGCAGGGCGGCTACGACGAGGTGCGCGGTGACCGGCACCCGGAGGGCGACCGCGGCCGCCCCGATCAGGGCGCCGGTCACGGTGCCGAGGCTCCAGGCGGCGTGGAACCGGGACATGATCGACCGGCCCAGCCGGCGTTCGACCGCGGCGCCCTGGACGTTCATGGCGACGTCCCAGATGCCGGCCGACGCGCCGAAACCGAACAGCCCGGCCGCTACCGGCGCCACCCCGGCCAGGTAACCGAACGCCACCGTGAGCAGGGCCACCGTGGACAGCATGGCCATCACCGTCACGGTGCGCCGGGACCCCCACCGGGCCACGATCGCCCCAGCCAGCGGCAGCGCCGCCACCGAGCCGGCCGCGATGGCCAGCAGCAGCAGGCCCAGGGCCGACGGGTCGAGCCCCAGGTGCTGCTTGACCTGGGGAATGCGTGACGCCCAGCTGGCGAAGCCGAAGCCCGACACCGCGAACACGAGGTAGGTGGATCGGGTCGCCGCCTGGACCGGACCGGTCAACGGGGAACCACACCCCTAGCATATGAAGACCTGCTAGCCACGCGCCTGGACGGGGAGACCATGTTTCACGTTGACTCCGAGGTCGGCCGCTTGCGGCAGGTGATCCTGCATCGCCCTGACCTCGAACTGAAGCGGCTGACCCCGGACAACGCGGCCGACCTGCTGTTCGACGACGTGCTCTGGGTCAGTCGGGCCCAGGAGGAGCACGACGCCTTCGCCGGGGCGCTGCGGTCCCGCGGCGTGACCGTGCACTACTACAGCGACCTGCTGACCCAGACGCTGGACATCGCCGAGGCGCGGGCCTGGATCCTGGACCGGGTGTTCGACCCCCGCTGGCAGGGCCCGCTGGCGGCGGCCACGCTGCGGGCCACGATGGGCGGGCTGGACTCGCCCCGGCTGGCCCAGTTCCTGGCGGGCGGGATCACCAAGCGGGAGATCTCTGAGTTCGGCCCGGAGCCCAAGAGCATCGCCTTCCACTCGCTGGATCCGGACGGCTTCGTGCTGCCGCCGCTGCCGAACCTGCTCTACCAGCGGGACACCTCGGCCTGGATCTACGGCGGGGTGTCGATCAACGCCATGCGGCTCAAGGCCCGGATGGGGGAAACCGTCTACGACGAGGCCATCTACCGCTGGCACCCGATGTTCGCCGGGGCGGAGTTCGACACCTGGTACCACGGCGCCGACGCCGAGCCCGCCACCATCGAGGGCGGCGACATCCTGGTCATCGGCAACGGCGCGGTGCTGGTCGGGATGAGCGAGCGGACCACCCCGCAGGCCGTGGAGCTGGTGGCGCACCGGCTGTTCGAGACCGGCGCCGCTCGCTGCCTGGTGGCGGTGGACATGCCGAAACAGCGGGCCTTCATGCACCTGGACACGCTGTTCACCATGGCCGACTACGGCGTCTTCAACAAGTACGCGGGCATGGGCATGCTGCCGTCGTACACGGTCGAGCCGGGCGCGGCCAGCGACGAGCTCAAGGTCACCGAGCACCCGCCGGAGGACATGCACAAGGCCATCGCCGCCGCCCTGGAGCTGCCCGCGATCACCGTGCTGACCGCGGTGCAGGACGTGCACGCCGCGCTGCGCGAGCAGTGGGATGACGGCTGCAACGTGCTGGCCGTCGAGCCGGGTGTGGTCGTGGCCTACGAGCGCAACGTCACCACCAACACCTACCTGCGCGACCACGGCATCGAGGTCATCACCGTCCCCGGCGGCGAGCTGGGCCGGGGCCGCGGCGGCCCGCGCTGCATGACCTGCCCGATCGAGCGCGACGCCTAGGGCCGGGCCGGGCCAGCTAGGGCCAGCTAGGGACAGTGCAGGTCGGCCAGGTGGCCGGCGAACAGAGGCGGGATCCGCCAGGCCGCGGTGGCGGTGTGGCCGTCCCGGCGGAGCTCGATGTCCATCCGGTGCGGCGTCTCCAGGAAGATGCCCTCCACCCGCAGACCACCGCCGGCGGCCCACCCACCTGAGGCGGCGACCGGGACCGCGCCGCCGTGCCGGTCGGCCGGGGCGGATACCGCCCACGTGCCCGCGCCGGCGCCGAACGTCACCGCGTTGTCCGCCTCGGCCAGCGTCACCGTCCAGCCGTCGCCCTGCGGCGTCACCGAGACGGAGTCCAATGTGGTGGCCAGCTCCCCGTCTACCCCCACCACCGGGAACGGAGCACTGGCCACATCGCCCGTCACGGCCGGGGCTGAACCGGCCGGGCAGGCGGACAGCGCCAGCCCGGCCAGCCGGGTGCTCAGCTCGTCCTGCCGGGCCGGGTCCCCGGCTGGGTCCCCGACAGCTCCGTCGAGGCCGGGCAGCAGGTGGTCCCACAGTGCGTCCAGCACGGCCTGCATGTCCCAGGTGGCGGCGGTGATGGCCACCACCGTGTCCTGCTCCGGCAGCACCACGCAGAACTGCCCGAGCGCCCCGTCGCCGCGGTACCCGTGCCGGGCCATCCAGAACTGGAAGCCGTAGCCCTGGCACCAGTCCGGGTTCTCCCGGTCCGGGGTGGCCACCTGCTGGGTGGTGGCCTGGTCCACCCAGTCGGCGGGCAGCAGCTGGCGCCCGTCCCAGCGGCCGCCCTGCAGGTAGAGCTGGCCCAGCTTGGCGATGTCCTCGGTGCGGGCGAACAGGCCGCTGAAGCCCTGCTGCCGGCCGGGGGGCCAGGTCTGCCAGCCGACCGGGCCGATGCCCAGCGGCTCGAACAGGCGGGGCCGCAGGTACTCGGTCAGCGGCAGGCCCGCGTTGCGCTGGACGATGCTGGCCAGCGTGTAGGTGCAGGGCTGGTTGTAGGCGAACAGCGTGCCCGGCTCCTGGTCGGGCGGGATGAGCAGGAATCCGCGCACCGGCTCGGCCGGGTCGCGGCTCAGTGCTTCGCCCCTCGTGTCCCGGTCGTGGCCGCTGGCCATGGCGGCCACGTGCCGGACCCGGATGGCCCGGCTGCGGGGGTCGGTGATGTCCGCCTCGAACTCGGGGAAGTGCTTCCCCACCGGGTCGTCCAGGTCCAGCCGTCCCTCGGCCCGGGCCAACCCGGCCGCGGTGGAGGTGAAGCTCTTGCTCAGCGAGTACAGGAAGTGCCGCCGGTCCGCGCCGTACGGGGCCCACCAGCCTTCCGCGATCACCTGCCCGTGCCGCACCACCATCAGGCTGTGCAGCTCGATGTCCGGCCGGGACTCGACCGCGTCCAGGAAGGCGAGGATGGCGGCCGGGTCGGCCTGCTGGCCGACGGGCGTGCTCCGGGGCAGGGAACGGGGTGGCGGGGAGAGGCTCATGCTGCTGAGCCTAATTAAGAGATGGGTTAATCCTGCCGGCCAGCGGGAGCTCGTATTCCAGGGTGCCGTACTCGCGGTGCAGCACCGTCCCGCCCATCCGGCGCAGCAGCAGGCCCATGGCCACGTTGCCGCCCGCGGTGAGCGCGACGAACCGGCCGATGCCCGCCTGCTGGGCCCGCTGCGCCAGCCGGGTGACCAGCTCGGTGCCGAGGCCACGGCCCTGCCAGCCGTCCACCACGGTGACCGCGGTCTCGGCCGTGCCCGGGTCGGCCTGGTCCCGGATGTAGCGGGCGATGGCGACGCCCTGCCCGTCGGCCGCGTCCAGCGCGCCGATGGCCTCGTGGTCGTAGTGGTCGACGTCGGTCAGATAGCGCAGCTCGGCCGGCCGCAGCTCGTCCTTGGCGGTCAGGAACCGCAGCCGTCGCGACTCCGGGCTGAGCCGGGTGAACCCGTCGGCCAGCAGCCCGGCGTCGGCCGGGCTGACCGGCCGGATGAGCACGGTGGAACCATCGCGCAGCGTGGCGGGCTCGGCGCGAGGAATCGTCAGCAGGGCGTGGTTTTTCATCTCTAACTAGCTCAACCGGCCCGGGCCGGACGGTATGCCCCTGGGCCGCCCGTGGTCGCGGTGATGGTGGTCACCACGGCGGCAAGCCGCGGGGCCCGCTCAGGGCGCGGCCGGGGCGATCTCGCCCGAGCCGCGGATGACCAGCCGGGTGAGCAGCATGACCTCACGTGGCGGGGAGGTGTCGCCGGCGATGCGGCCGAACAGGAGCTGGGCCGCGGTGGCCCCGATCGTGGCCGGGTCCTGGGCCACCACGGTGACCGGCGGGCTCAGCTTGTCGGCCAGCGCGAACTCGTCGAAGCCGACCAGGGCCACGCTGCCGCGCTGCTGCCGGGAGCTGTACAACGCGTCCACCGTGCCCATCGTGACCAGGTCGTTGCTGGCGAACAGGGCCGTCGGCGGGGCGGCCTGCTGCATCAGGTCCTCCGCCGCCCCGGCCGCGTCGGCCCGGCTGCGCAGGCCGTGCCGGACCAGGGCGGGCTCCGGGACCAGCCCGTCGGCCGCGAACGCGTCGGTGAAGCCCACGAACCGCTCGTGGATGGCCCAGATGTCCTCCCGGTCGCCCAGGTAGCCAATCCGCCGGTGGCCCTGGTCGAGCAGGTGCCGGACGGCCTGGTAGGCGCCGCGCCGGTTGTCGACCAGCACGGTGTCGGCGTCCAGGTTGTCGGCGGGCCGGTCCACGCAGACCACCTTGACCCCGAGGTCCTGCTGCTCCTTCAGGAAGCGGTGGCTGCCCGCCACCGGCACCACGATCAGGCCGTCCACCCGGCGGGCGCAGAACGCCGACACGACCTCTTTTTCCCGGGCCAGGCTGTCGTTCGAGCTGCCGATCAGGACCACGCAGTCGTGCAGCCGGGCCGCGTCCTCGACCGCCCGGGTCAGTGCGGCGAAGAACGGGTTGGCCAGGTCGTCCACCAGCAGGCCGATGGTCTGCGTGAGCTGACCCTGGCGGCGCAGCTGCCGGGCCATGTCGTTGCGCTGGTAACCGAGCCGGCGGATGGCCCGCTCGACCCGCGCCGCGGTCTCCGGCAGCACCCCGGCCTCGCCGTTGACGACCCGGGAGACGGTCATCAGGCTCACCCCGGCCGCGGCGGCCACGTCCCGCATGGTCGGCCGCTTGTTCACCCCCGGACGCCTCTCAGCCGCGCTCCTCCGACCAGGATGGGAACGTTATCAGTTTGTTGCCGCAAAGAAGCTCCCGCTCATCCCTCGCTCTTGACATCTGTGCCAGGCAATTGAAGAATCACGCCACGATGGGAACGTTATCAACCAATAGAGTGCCGTAACACGACCTAGAGCGGAAGGGGGCATCCGTGGCCGAGGCTGAGCCACTGCTCGAAGCGCGCAACCTGGTTAAGCACTACGGACAGGTGCTGGCCCTCGATGACGCCAACTTCACCGCCTACCCCGGCGAAGTGGTGGCGCTGATCGGAGATAACGGGGCGGGCAAGAGCACCCTGGTGAAGTCCCTTTCTGGGGCCATCAGGCCGGACCGCGGGCAGATTTTCGTCGACGGCCAGGCCGTCACGCTGGCCAGCCCGCTCGACGCCCGGCGGCACGGTATCGAGACCGTCTACCAGGACCTGGCCCTGGCGCCCGACCTGGACGCCGCGGCCAACCTGCACCTGGGCCGGGAGATCTACCGGGTCCGGGCGCTGCAGATCCTGAACAAAACCGAGATGCGGCGCCGGGCCGTGGCCGCGTTCAAGGACCTCGGGGTCGAGCTGCCCGACGTCGGCGCGCCGGTTGTCTCGCTGTCCGGCGGTCAGCGCCAGTCGGTGGCGGTGGCCCGGGCCGTGGCCTACGCCAGCAAGATCATCTTCATGGACGAGCCCACCGCCGCGCTCGGGGTGGTCCAGCGCGAGCGCGTGCTCGACAACATCAGGCGGGTTCGCGACCGCGGCATAGCGGTCGTCCTGATCAGCCACAACATGCCCGAGGTGCTGGCCGTGGCCGACCGCGTGGAGGTGCTCAGGATGGGCCGCCGGGTGGCCCGGTTCCGGACCGCCGACACGGGCGTCGAGCAGCTGGTCGGGGCCATGACCGGCGCGCTGACCCGCGTCGACTTCCGCGGCAAGGACGGCGTCTCGCTCAAGGACGAGTGGGCCGCCGGGCCGCGGACCTACCTCGGCATCTCCTCGGCCGGGTTCCCGAACCTGTTCATGATCACCGGTCCCGGCAGCCCGTCAGTGCTGACCAACATGATGATGTCGATCGAGCAGCACGTGGACTGGGTGACCGACACCATCGTGCACCTGGACAAGGCCGGCCTGAACGCGATCGAGGCGACCCGCCAGGCGCAGGACGACTGGGTCGACCACGTCAACGAGATCGCCTCCTACACGCTGTTCCCGAAGGCGAACTCCTGGTACATGGGCGCCAACGTGCCCGGCAAGACCCGGGTGTTCATGCCCTACGCGGGCGGCCTGGACGTCTACCGGAACAAGTGCGACGAAGTCGCGGCCAACGACTACGAGGGCTTCACGCTGACCGCATAAGCCCGGCCACGGCGCCGCTGGCGGGCCCCTGCCCAGCCCGGGGCCCGGGCCCCGGGGGTTGCGGGGGGGCCCGGCGCGGCGGGCCCCGGTCCAGCAGTTCGAGCACCTCGCGGTACCCGGAGATCCACGGGCTCCACATGTCGCTGTCGGAGCTGAGCCGTAGCAGCCGCATCGTCCGCAGCACCACCTGGTCGACCAGCGCCTGCAGCTCGACGTTGCCGCCCGCCAGGATGACGATCGTGCTGAAGTCGGCCCCCGACGCCTGCGCCATCGCGGTGTCGCCCCGCTTGAGCGCGTCGGTGAACTCCTCGTAGCGGGTGCGCAGCCCGGCCAGGTGCTCGTCGGTCAGGTTCTCGGTCCCGTCGATGAACCCGGCGCAGGCCAGCAGCTCCATCACGTCGATGAGGTCGAGGGCGGACTTGAGCGTGAAGCCGGCCACCTTGCGGGTCCGGTTCGGGGAGATGTCGACCAGGCCCTCGGCCGCGAGCTGGGTGATCGCTTCGCGGACGGGGGTGATGCTCATTCCCAGCCGGGCGGCCAGCTCGGCGTCCTTCAGCAGCGTTCCCGGGGGGAGCCGCCCGGACAAGATCTCCTCCCGCAGTTGCCGCGCCACCGCCTCCCGGCGGGTCAGCGGCACGTCGAACCCGCTCACCGGCCTCCTTCGCCACTGTCCGCCCGCGGGGCGGCCCGGTCTGTCATCGCCTCCTGCACCCGTTCATTGTCGCCGGCCGGGAGCCCCGTGTGCCGAGAGGCGGAGCACGAGCCGGTCACGGAGAATGCCGGTCTTCACCCGCGACGTGCGCGGTGGCACCCCGCCCGCCGCCGGCCTTCCGCTTCACAGCCACGCAGCCGCCCCAGGAAGTGAGTGATTGACTCACTTACTGGCTTATAGTCGGTCATATGACGGCACGCCGTAGCGCCCACGTACGGTTCCCCGAGGTCATCGCGGCCGCGGTGCGGGTGTTCGCGCGGGACGGCTACCGGCTGGCGCGCATGAGCGACTTGGCCCGCGAGGCCGGCCTGTCCGAGGCCGCCGTCTACCGCTACGTCGACGGCAAGGAAACCCTGTTCGCGCTGGCCATCCGGCACGCGCTGCTGCTGGAGCCGCTGCCGGGCGCGGACGAGGCGGAGGAGGGCGAGCGCCCGCTCAAGCTTGCGAT
>CAXUJF010000286.1:0-7881 GCA_964250865.1 uncultured Streptosporangiaceae bacterium | reverse complement strand
CAGCCCAGATCCGCCAAACACCCAGCTCGCAGCCCAGACAGGTTAAAGAACAAGCCAAGAGGGGGAGCAAAGTTACCTTCGCCCCCCATGGTTAGGGCCAGGATGGCGGCCGCCACCAAGGCCGGAAAACCGGACGCCCCACCGCCCGGCGGATGCCAGGATGAGCGCCGTGCCGAGCGAGCCGAACGTCCATGCCGAGTGGCGGATGGCGATAGCGCAACGAGCCGCGGCGGCCTATACGCAGAACCCGAAGCTGGCCGCGCTGACCGTGGCCGGTTCGGTCGGCGCGGGCCTGGCCGACCGGTTCTCGGATCTGGAACTGGACTGCTACTGGTTGGCCGCACCCGACGACCGCGACCGCACCGCGCCGATCGAGGCCCTCGGCGGATCGCTGACCGCGCTGTGGGACTACGACGCCGACGAGGAGGAGTGGAGCGAGGACTACCGCCTGGGCCAGCTGGACGTCACCGTGAGCAACTTCCTGACCAGCACCGTCGACCGGTTCCTGAACCAGGTAACCGGGCAGGCCGACCCCGACCCGGTCAAGCACATGCGGCTGGCCGCGGTGCAGCGTTCGTACCCGCTGGCGGGGGAGTCGCTGGTCACCTCCTGGCGGGAACGAGCTGACCAGTATCCGGGCCGGCTCGTCGTGGCCATGATCGAACGGTCGCTGAACCCGCAGGTGCTCACGGGCTGGGGTGCCCGCGAGGCCCTGGCCCGCCGCGGTGACGATCTGGCCGCCCGGGCCCTGCTCAGCCGGATCGGTTTTGCGGTGGCCGGAGCGGTTCTGGCCCTGAACCGGCTCTACCTGCCCCACCGTCAGCTCAAGTGGCAACAGCATCTGCTGTCAGGGCTCGCGGTGGCCCCCGACCGGCTCACCGAGCGCCTCGGCCAGCTCTTCGCCCCCACGACCGCCGACGCGTTCCAGGCGGCCGAGAGCCTGCTGGCCGACACCATGGCTCTCGCCGCGGCCCGCACCGAAGCCGACCTGACGTCCTTCCGCGAAGCGCTCTCAGAAAAACGACGGCCCGTAGACCCGCCCTCTAGCCGCTGAACTCGGCCAGCGTCCGTTCGGCTTCTTCCAGCCAGGAGCGGCGGGCGTCCAGGGCTTCCTGGGCGTTGCGCTCGGCCTTGGCGTCGCCCTTGTCCCGGGCCTTGGCCAGCTGGCGTTCCAGCTGCTCAATGGCCGAACGGAGCTGGGTCACGGTGCCCTCGGCCCGGGCGATGGCCTCGGGGTTGGACTTGCGCCACTGGTTGTCCTCGGCCTTGCGCACGGCCTCTTCTACCTTGCGCAGGCCGCCTTCGAGCTGGTCGCGGGAGTCGCGGGGGACCCCGCCGATCTGCTCCCACTTCTCCTGCAGGCCCCGCAGCGCGGCTCGGGCCGAGCGGATGTCGGTCACGGGCAGTAGCGCCTGCGCCTGCTCCAGCAGGGCTTCCTTGGCCACCGCGTGCTCGCGGAGCTCGGCTTCCTTCTCCGAGAGGGCCTCGGTCCGGGCGGCGAAGAACTGGTCCTGCGCGGCCTTGAACCGGCCCCACAGCTCGTCCTCGACCTCCCGGCTGGCCCGGCCGGCCGCCTTCCAGGCCCGCATCAGGTCACGGAACGTCCCGGCCGTCGGGCCCCAGGCCGTCGAGGTGGCCAGCGACTCGGCGTCCGCGACCAGCCGTTCCTTGCGGACCCGGATCTCCTCGCGCTGCTCCTCCAGGGTCGCGAAGTAAGCCTTGCGGCGCTTGGTGAACGCGTTCCGCGCGGCCGACAGGCGCTTCCACAGCACCGCCTCCACCGACCGCTCGGCGTGCGGGGCCGTCTTCCACTCCTCCAGCAGCTCGCGCATCCGCTCGCCGCTGCTCTTCCAGTGGGTGGCCTCGGCCGCGATGTGCTCGGCTTCCTCCACGATGCGTTCCTTGATCCCGCGCGCGTTCTGCCGGGCCTGCTCGCGCTGGGCCTTGACCTCTTCGCGTTTGTGCCCGACCACGCCGCCCAGCTTGTCCAGCCGGCCGCACAGTCCGTCCAGGTCGCCCAGCGCGTTCGCCCCGGTCACGGTCTTGCGCAGCCGCTCCACGGTGGCCTGCGCCTGGGCCGGGGACAGGTCGGTGGAGCTGAGGCGCTGCTCGAGCAGCGTGACCTCAGTCTCCAGCGACTCGTACTTGCGCCGGTAGAAGGCCAGGGCCTCCTCCGGGCTGCCCGCCTGCCACGAGCCGATTACTCGCTCGCCCTCGGCGGTGCGCACGTAGACCGTCCCGTCGGGATCAACCCGGCCCCACGGATGATTGGCGGTGGTCACGGCGAACCTCCTGGTAGTGCTGGCCCGGGGTTAGATCCGGAAAATCACACCTTTCCGGATCTAACACCGTTCTGCTCGTTAGTCTGCATCACGTTTGCTTGATGGTGACGCTCTTGATGATGACGCTTTCCTTCGGGGCACCGTCGCCAGTGCCATTGGAGTTGTTGCTTCCGGCCTTGGCGATGGCCTGGATGACCGGCAGGCCCTGCTCTATTGTGCCGAACGGCGTGTAGCTGGCCGGCAACGACGAATTCTTGTAGACGAGGAAGAACTGGCTGCCGTTGCTGTCGGCCGCGCCGGTATTGGCCATGGCGACAGTTCCGGCGTTGTACTTCGCGCCGGTCAGGTTCTCGTTTCCGAACACGTAGCCCGGGCCGCCCTCACCCGTCCCGGTCGGGTCTCCGCACTGCAGCACGTAGATCCCGCTCGTGGTGAGCCGGTGGCATTTGGTGTTGCTGAAATAGCTCTGCTTGGCCAGCGACACGAAGGAATTGACCGTGCAGGTGGCCTTGCTGTTGGCCAGATCGATGACGATCGTCCCGCGGTTGGTGACGATCGTGGTCTGGTAGGTCGCCTTGTAGTCGGGCGTGGCCGACGGCAGCTTGACCGTGCGGGCGGCCGTGCCGTTCTTGGTGTAGGTGCAGCTGTGCGCAGGCTCGGACACCGCCGCGGCCGACGACGTCGCTGATGCTGATGCTGATGCTGACGCCGTGGCCGACGGGCTCGTGGACGGCGTCGCGGCGGCGGACTTACCGTCACCCGTGCCGAACAGGAAGTACCCGCCTACGGCCAGCGCTGCTACCACACATACCGCCCCGGTGGTTATCGCGCGCACTCGCACCTTGTGAGCCTGGGTGCGGCGCGCCTGCTGTCGTGCCAATCGCTCCCGGGCAAGTTGGCGCTGACGATCCTTCTTTCCCGCCACCGGTCTGGTCCTCCTCATATGGTGCCGGCGGTCCTGGCACCAGGAATCTTCGCGAATCGTACCTGGATAGCCGTTTCTGCGGTACCGCCGTTATCGGTTCGCAGCCGTGCCGCCAGGATCGGTAGCCTGTACGGGTCACCCCTCAAGCAGGGCGGTCGCGTACCGGCGCCGCAGTGTCGCTAAAACCGTGGCATGCCGCGAAAGCTGAGGACGGCATTATCACGGGCCAACCCGGCCCGTTCCGCAAAACTTGCCGAGTGTTCCATCAGAGAGGACGACCGTGCTGGTCACCGGGTTCCCCGCGGGGGCGTTCGCGGCGAACTGTTATGTGATCGCGCCCGCGGCAGGCGAGGAATGCGTCATCGTGGATCCCGGGCAGGACGCGCTGGACGGCATCGATCAGATCCTGGCCGAGCACCGGCTCAAGCCCGTCGCCGCCATAGCCACCCACGGGCACCTGGACCACATCTGGTCGGTGGCGCCGCTGTGCGGAGCCAGGGACATCCCGGCCTACATCCACCCGGAGGACCGGGCGCTGCTGTCCGATCCGGCCCGGAGCCTGCCGCTCGGCGCGGAGCAGCAGCTGTTCGGCGGGCTGACCTTCACCGAGCCCGATGACGTGCGGGAACTGGCCGACGGCATGACGCTGACCCTGGCCGGCGTGGAGTTCGTGGTCGACCACGCGCCGGGACACACCCCGGGCTCGGTGACGTTCCGGCTACCCTCGGGCATCGAGGACGTCGACGATCCGGCGGGCACCATGCTCTCTGGTGACCTGCTGTTCGCCGGGTCGATCGGCCGGACCGACCTGCCCGGTGGCGACTATCAGACCATCCTGGCCAGCCTGGCCCGGGTCTGCCTGCCGCTGCCCGATGAGACGATGGTGCTGTCCGGGCACGGCCCCGGCACCACGATCGGCGCGGAGCGGCACAACAATCCCTTCCTGACCGGGCTCACGCCGGAACGCGGCCCGGCCCGGGGACTCTGACCGGCCACGACGGCCGTTAAATGCAAAAAATGCGAAAGCGAGAAGGCAATGATCCGCACCCATGAGGCCGGGACGCTCCGCGCGTCGAACGCCGGTGAGACCGTCGTGCTCGCGGGCTGGGTTGCCCGCCGGCGCGACCACGGCGGTGTCGTCTTCATCGACCTGCGCGACGTGAGCGGCATCGTCCAGGTCGTGTGGCGCGGCGAAGGCAACCCGGCCGAGGCCAACTCAGCCGAAAGCCAGGAGGTCGGCCACCTGCGGGCCGAGTTCTGCGTGCGGATCACCGGCACCGTGCGGCCCCGGCCCGCCGGGAACGAGAACCCCGAGCTGCCCACCGGCGCGATCGAGGTCGACGCCACGGAGCTGGAGGTACTCAGCGAGGCCGAGCCGCTGCCGTTCCCCATCGAGGGCGGCCCGGCCGACCTGAACGAGGAAGTGCGGCTCAGGTACCGCTACCTCGACATCCGCCGCGAGCCGATGGCCCGCAACCTGCGGATCCGCTCGGACGCCACCTACCTGATCGGCGACGTGCTGCGCGACCACGGCTTCGCCTACGTGGAGACGCCGTACCTGACCCGGTCCACCCCGGAGGGTGCGCGCGACTTCCTGGTCCCGGTCCGGCTGCGTCCGGGCAACTGGTACGCGCTGCCGCAGTCGCCGCAGCTGTTCAAGCAGCTGCTCATGGTGGGCGGCCTGGAACGGTACTACCAGCTGGCCCGCTGCTTCCGTGACGAGGACTTCCGGGCCGACCGCCAGCCCGAATTCACTCAGATCGACCTGGAGATGTCCTTCGTCACCCGCGAGGATGTGGTCAGGGTCGGCGAGGCCCTGGTGCAGCGGCTGTGGAGCGAGATCCTGGGCTACGAGGTCCCGCTCCCGCTGCCGCAGATGACCTACGCCGACGCGATGGCCCGGTACGGCTCGGACAAGCCCGACCTGCGGTTCGGCTGCGAGCTGGTCGAAATGACCGACTACTTCGCCGAGACCTCGTTCCGGGTGTTCCAGAACCCGTACGTGGGTGCGGTGGTGATGCCTGGCGGCGCGACGCAGACCCGGCGCGAGCTGGACGCCTGGCAGGACTGGGCCAAGGCTCGCGGGGCCCGCGGCTTGGCCTACGTGGTGGTGCAGCCGGACGGCGAGCTGGCCACGTCCGGCCCGGTGGTGAAGAACCTGTCCGAGGCCGAGCGGGCCGGGCTGACCGAGGCGACCGGGGCCCAGCCGGGGGACTGCATCTTCTTCGCCGCCGGGACCCCGCGCGAGGCCCGCGAACTGCTCGGCGCGGCCCGGCTGGAGATCGGCCGCCGCTGCGACCTCATCGACCCCACGGCCTGGGCCTTCACCTGGGTCGTGGACGCCCCCATGTTCGAGGAGACCGGCGAGGGCGGCTGGACCGCGGTGCACCACCCCTTCACCGCGCCGCTGCCCGAGTGGGCCGACAAGTTCACCGCCGAGCCCGGTGGCGCGCTGGCCGACGCCTACGACGTGGTGTGCAACGGCTACGAGATCGGCGGCGGCTCGATCCGTATCCACCAGTCAAAGATGCAGCAGCAGGTGTTCGACGTGATCGGGCTGACCCGCGAGGAGGCGAACTCGCAGTTCGGCTTCCTGCTGGAGGCGTTCAAGTACGGCCCGCCCCCGATGGGCGGCATCGCGTTCGGCTGGGACCGGCTGATCATGCTGCTGGCGGGCCAGGACAGCATCCGCGAGGTCATCGCGTTCCCCAAGGCCGCCTCCGGCCTGGACCCGCTGACCGGCGCCCCCACCCGCATCACGGCGGCGCAGCGCAAGGAAGCGGGCATCGACGCCCAGCCCCAGGCCACTCCCGGACGCCCAAAACCGCCCACCAGCACCTAAAGCGACACACGATCATGGAAACTCCCACGTTGTAACGATTTGGTGCGCGGGTCGGTTACTGTCAGTGTGTGGTCAGAACCTCTGGAGGCCAGGCGCCCCAGTCCGGCAGCCTGTTCGATGACGCGGAGGCGGAGGCGGCTGCCGCGGCGGCGCCCCTCGCGGTGCGGATGCGCCCGCGTACCGTCGACGAAGTGGTCGGCCAGCAGCACCTGACCGGAGAGGGCACCCCGTTCCGCAAGCTGATCGACAACGACGCACCCATGTCGCTGTTGCTGTGGGGCCCGCCCGGGACCGGGAAGACCACCCTGGCCTACGTCGTCTCACAGGTCACGCGGCGTAAGTTCGTCGAGCTGTCCGCCGTCACCGCCGGGGTCAAGGACGTGCGCGCCGCGGTCGACACCGCCCGCCGGGACCTCGGCATGACCGGCGTGCAGACGGTGCTGTTCATCGACGAGGTGCACCGGTTCAGCAAGACCCAGCAGGACGCGCTGCTGCCCGCGGTGGAGAACCGCTGGGTCTCGTTCATCGGGGCCACCACCGAGAACCCGTTCTTCTCCGTGGTCAGCCCGCTGCTGTCGCGGTCCTTGCTGCTCACGCTGACCTCGCTGTCCGACGACGATATCCGTGGCGTGATCCTCCGGGCGATCAGCGACGAGCGGGGCCTGAACGACAGCGTCCGGATCGACGACGAGGCGCTTGATCACCTGGTCCGGCTGGCCGGGGGCGACGCCCGGCGGTCGCTGACCTACCTGGAGGCAGCCGCGCTCGGCATGCCCGCAGGCGGGCTGATCGACTCCGCCGTGCTCGAACGGGCCGTGGACCGGGCCGCGGTCCGCTACGACCGTGGCGGCGACCAGCACTACGACGTGATCAGCGCGTTCATCAAGTCCATCCGCGGCAGCGACGTGGACGCCGCACTGCACTACCTGGCCCGGATGATCGAGGCGGGGGAGGACCCCCGGTTCATCGCCCGGCGGGTCATCGTGCACGCCAGCGAGGACGTCGGCATGGCCGACCCGACCGCGCTGCCAGTCGCCATCGCCGCGGCCCAGGCGGTCGAGATGGTCGGGCTGCCCGAGGCCCGGATCAACCTGGCCCAGGCCGTGATCCACCTGGCCCTGGCGCCCAAGTCCAACGCGGTCATCAAGGCTATCAGCCAGGCCTCGGCCGACGTGCGGGCCGGGCTGATCGGGCCGGTGCCCGCGCACCTGCGGGACGCCCACTACGCCGGGGCCCAGACCCTCGGCCACGGCGAAGAGTACAAGTATCCGCACGACTTCGACGAAGGAGTCGTGACGCAGCGTTATGCTCCTGATTCAGTGGCCGACCGGATTTACTACGAGCCCACTGGGCACGGTAACGAGGCCCGGGTGGCCGAACGCGCCGGGAAGATCCGCGCCATCCTTCGCAGGTCAGGCGGAACCTCCCCGCGATAGGGTCGGCCAGACGCGCACCCGCCCGCCATCCGAACGAAGCTGTCGAAGGAAATACGCATGGTCAACTGGGGAGATGTGGCCGCGCTGGTCGCCGCCTTCTTCTTCGCCGTCCTGGTCTGCGCGGCCATCTACGTCCTGATCCGGCTGGCCCGGGTGCTGACCGAGGCTCGCCGGCTGCTGGCCGATGTGAGCACGCGCAGCGACAGCGTGTTCGACCGCGCCCAGGCCGCGGTGGATCGCGCCCACGAGCAACTGGACGCCACCAGCACCGTGGCCGACGGCATGGACGAGCTGAACGCCGGGATGTCCCAGCTCGGCGCCCAGGTCTCGGCGCTGGCCGGGCTGGGGCGGGCCGTCGCCACCGGGCCGGCCGGGCGGGCCGCGGCGCTCGTGTAC
>CAXUJF010000285.1:0-7890 GCA_964250865.1 uncultured Streptosporangiaceae bacterium | reverse complement strand
GCCCACCCGGACCGCGTCCGGGTCGGTGGCCCGCCCGCAGGCGCGGGCGCGGGTGGCCCGGGCCAGCCGCATCTACGTCGAGGGTCGGCACGACGCCGAGCTGGTCGAGAAGATCTGGGGCGATGACCTGCGCGACGTGGGCGTGGTGGTCGAGTACCTGGAGGGCGTCGACCACCTGCCGGAGATTTTGGCCGTATCCCCGCCCGGGCCCGGCCGGCGTCTGGGCGTGCTGGTCGACCACCTGGTGCCGGGGTCCAAGGAGAGCCGGATCGCGGCCGGGCTGACCCGGCCCGACCTGCTCATCGTGGGGCACCCGTACATCGACATCTGGCAGGCGGTGAAGCCGTCCGTGCTGGGCATCGAGCGCTGGCCGGACGTGCCCCGGGGCCAGCCGTGGAAGGAAGGCGTGCTGGCCGCCATCGGCTGGACCGGCAGCACCGGCGCGGCCTGGCAGCGCATGCTGGCCGCGGTGCACACGTTCGCCGACCTGGAGCCGGAACTGCTGGGCCGGGTCGAGGAACTTATTGACTTCGTTACGGAGTTAGCTAGATAGCACCGCGTTACTTAGTCTCACAGTGTTAGCTGGCCTCACAGTGTTAGCAAGGCCTCACAGTGAGTGGCGTAATCCGCGATGACCGAACCTCCGGCCGCGCGCCGGCTGCAGCAGCATCACGAGGGCAGTGCCCTGCCCCGGCCCCTGCCGGCTGAGCTCGCGCTGATGGCGAGCGAGCCCGCACCGGCCGGGCCAGCCAGTGCTGTCGCTGACGTCATTAAAAATGATGAAAAAACACCCGGCCACGACGGCCTGTGGGCGGCGTCGAGCTACGTGGCGGCGATCGTCCTCTGGCTCGCCGCGCCGCTGGCGGTGTTCCTGACCCGAGGCCGCCGCTCGGAGTTCGTACGGCGGCACGCGGTCCAGGCGTTCCGCCTGACCCTGACCGTGACGGTGTTCGCGATCTCCGGGCTGATCGTGGCGGCCCTGCTCGCGGTGGACAGCCCGCGGGACGCGCTGTACATCATGGGGCCAGTGGGCCTCGTGTTCGCAGCAGTGGTGCTGTGGTACCTGGTGCGGGCGGCCGACGCGGCCCGGCACGGCCAGTTCTACCCGGTGCCGACCTGGCTGTGCATCCGCCCGCGCCAGTAACGGTTACTCCACGTGGAGTAGGGCGGCGCCGTCCTCGGGGGGACGACCGGGCCGGGCCACCGGGCTTACGCTGGGCGGCATGAACGGCGAACCGGTGCTGCGCTGGTGGCGTGCGGGCGCCAGGGACGTCGTGTACGCGCTGGCCATGACCGCCGTCACGCTGGGCGGCGCGTGGGGCGAGGCGCACCCGCGGCAGGTCAGCGACGAGCTGCCGACCGGCGGCCCTAGACGGTCAGGTCGCGGATCACGGCGTCGGCCAGCAGCCGGCCCCGCAGGGTCAGCACCACCCGGCCCGCGGCCAGCGCGCCGGCGTCGGCCAGGCCGTCCGCGACCGCCTTGGCCGCGGCGTCCCGGCCCGCGCTTTCCAGCTCGGTCACTGGGCAGCCGCGGGCCAGCCTGGTGGTCAGCATGACCCGTTCCAGCTGGCTCTCGGCGGCAGTGAGGGTCTCCCGGCCGTGGCCCGGGCTGGCCCCGGCCGCGATCCGGCCCGCGTAGGCCGCGGGGTGCTTGACGTTCCACCAGCGGGTGCCACCGACGTGGCTGTGCGCGCCCGGACCCACACCCCACCAGTCGCCGCCGGTCCAGTAGAGCAGGTTGTGCGCGCACTGGTCCGGCCCGGTCGCGGCCCAGTTGGACACCTCGTACCAGTGCAGGCCGTGGCCGGTCAGGACCTCGTCCGCGATCAGGTACCGGTCGGCCATGGCGTCGTCGTCCGGGGCGGCCAGCTCGCCCCGCCGCACGCGCGCCGCGAGCTTGGTGCCGTCCTCCACGATCAGCGCGTAGGCCGAGATGTGATCGGGCCCGGCGGCCAGCGCCGCCTCCAGCGAAGCCCGCCAGTCACGGTCGGTCTCCCCCGGCGTGCCGTAGATCAGGTCCAGGCTGACGTGCTCGAAGCCCGCCTCCCGGGCCCAGCGGGCACACTGGGCCGGCCGCCCGGGCTGGTGCACACGGTCCAGCACGGCCAGCACGTGCGGCTGGGCGGACTGCATGCCGAACGAGATCCGGGTGATGCCTTCGGCCCGCAGCTGCGCCAGCACCTGGGGGGTGATCGTTTCCGGGTTGGCCTCCACCGTGACCTCGGCCCCCGGGACCAGGCCGAACTCGCCGTCGATGACCCGGAGCAGGCCGCCCAGCTGGCCCGGGGGCAGCAGCGTCGGCGTGCCGCCGCCGAAGAACACGGTCCGGACCGGGACCTGCGCCGGGCCGAGCACCTGGCGGGCGAACCGAACCTCGGCTGCGGCCTGGCCCGGGTAGGCCTCCCGGGAGGAGTGGTGCCCGCTGGCGGGGTCGCCCAGCTCGGCGGCGGTGTAGGTGTTGAAGTCGCAGTAGCCGCACCGGGTAGCGCAGAACGGGACGTGGACGTAGAAGCCGAACGGGCGCCCGCCGATCCCGTCGAGGGCACGGGCGGGCAGGGCCCCGTCCGGCGGGACGGGTTCGCCGTCCGGAAGGATCGAAGGCACGCCCGCAGGCTAATCGACGCCGATAAGTGGGCCGGCGTCGGTTAGTATCAAGGTGTCCAACCCGCGGGAGGTCCTGGTGGCAGACCAGCCGTCGTATCGCGCCCGTCCCGGTTATTTCGACCCCGGCGGGGCCGCGAACATGCACGCCGCACTGCGGGCGTCGGACACGGATCGCGAGCAGCTGGTCGACGTGCTCAAGTCCGCGTTCAGCGAGGGCCGGCTGGACCAGGACGAGTACACCGCCCGGATGGAACGGGCCTACACGGCCAAGACCTACGGGGAGCTGCGGGCCCTGGTCGGCGACCTGCCCGGCCCGCTGCCGCAGGTCCCGTACTCGTTCACGCAGTTCCAGCCCAAGCCGACCAACGGCATGGCCGTGGCCTCGATGGTGTTCGGGATCGCCACGCCGCTGTTCGGGCTGACCGCGATCCCCGCGGTCATCCTGGGCCACAAGGCCCGCAGCCAGATCCGGCGCACCGGCGAGCGGGGCAACGGGATGGCGCTGACCGGCCTGATCATCGGCTGGGCCGCGATCAGCCTGTTCGTGCTGCTGGTCACGCTGGGCATCCTGGTGGCGGTGCTCACCACCGCGCGCACCGGCTCCGCGGTGCCGTCGAGCGGGCTGCAGAACCAGCAGGCCCAGGTCATGCCCTTCATCGTGAACCACCACCACCACAGCCACTAGCCGCGCGGCTGCTGGCTAGCGCGCTGGCGGCGGGTCGGCTAGCGCGGCTTCTTGTCGGCGGTCTGGCCGGTGGACAGCGCGGCGACGAAGGCCTCCTGCGGGACGTCGACCCGCCCGATCGTCTTCATCCGGCGCTTGCCCTCCTTCTGCCGCTCCAGCAGCTTGCGCTTACGGGTGATGTCACCGCCGTAGCACTTGGCCAGCACGTCCTTGCGCAGCGCGCGGATGTTCTCGCGGGCGATGATGCGGGCGCCCACCGCGGCCTGGATCGGCACCTCGAACTGCTGGCGCGGGATCAGCTCCTTGAGCTTGGCCGTCATCGACAGCCCGTACTCGCGAGCGTTGTCGGTGTGCACGATCTGGCTGAAGGCGTCGACCGGCTGGCCCTGAAGCAGGATGTCCACCTTGACCAGGTCGGCTTCCTGCTCGCCGTCCGGCTCGTAGTCGAGCGAGGCATACCCGCGGGTCCGCGACTTGAGCTGGTCGAAGAAGTCGAAGATGATCTCGGCCAGCGGCATCGTGTACCGGATCTCGACCCGGTCCGCGGACAGGTATTCCATCCCGCCGAGGACCCCGCGGCGGCTCTGGCACAGCTCCATGATCGTGCCGATGTACTCGCTCGGGGAGATGAGCGTGGCCCGCACGATCGGCTCGTAGACCTTGGCGATCTTCCCGCCCACGGCCTTGCCCTCGGCGTTGGTGGCGTTGCCGGGCAGGGTGGCGCTGGGCGCGCCGAGCGGGCCGGGGAAGTCACTCGGGTTGGTCACCCGCAGCTCGACCCCGGACTCCATCACCACCCGGTAGACCACGTTCGGCGCGGTGGAAATCAGGGCCAGGTCGAACTCCCGCTCCAGCCGCTCCCGGACGATCTCCATGTGCAGCAGGCCCAGGAAGCCGCAGCGGAAGCCGAAACCCAGGGCGGTCGACGTCTCCGGCTCGTAGATCAGCGCGGCGTCGTTCAGCCGCAGCTTGTCCAGGGCGTCCCGCAGGTCCGGGTAGTCGTCCCCGTCCACCGGATACAGGCCGGAGAACACCATCGGCCGGGGATGGTCGTAGCCGGCCAGCGCCTCGGTGGCCGGGTGGGCCGCGCTGGTGACGGTGTCACCGACCCGGGCCTGCCGGACATCCTTCACCCCGGTGATCAGGTAGCCGACCTCGCCCACCCCGAGCGCGGCGGACGGCTGCGGCTCGGGCGAGATCACCCCGACCTCGAGCGTCTCGTGCACCGAGCCGGTGGACATCATCAGGCTGCGCTCGCGCTTGGACAGCCGGCCGTCGACCACCCGGACGTAGGTGACCACGCCGCGGTAGGTGTCGTACATCGAGTCGAAGATCATCGCCCGGGCGGGCGCGTCCGGGTCCCCGGTCGGCGCCGGGACCTGAGCCACGATCGCGTGCAGCAGTTCCTCCACGCCCTGGCCGGTCTTGGCCGAGACCCGCAGCACGTCGCCGGGATCGCAGCCGATGATCCCGGCCAGTTCCTCGGCGTAGCGCTCGGGCTGGGCCGCGGGCAGGTCGATCTTGTTCAGCACCGGGATGATCTGCAGGTCGGCTTCCAGGGCCATGTACAGGTTGGCCAGCGTCTGGGCCTCGATGCCCTGGGCCGCGTCGACCAGCAGCACGGCGCCCTCGCAGGCGGCCAGCGACCGGGACACCTCGTAGGAGAAGTCGACGTGCCCGGGGGTGTCGATCAGGTTCAGCACGTAGGGCTGGCCGTCGCTGCCGGTCCACGGCAGCCGGACCGCCTGGCTCTTGATCGTGATGCCGCGTTCCCGCTCGATGTCCATCCGGTCGAGGTACTGCGCGCGCATGTTGCGGTTCTCGACCACGCCCGTGAGCTGGAGCATGCGGTCGGCCAGCGTGGACTTGCCGTGGTCGATGTGCGCGATGATGCAGAAGTTCCGGAGCACCGAAGGATCGGTGTGCCCGGGTTCAACATCGGTGGCAGCTGACGTCGTAGATGACACAGACATCCGTTTGAGGTGAGAGGTTGGGGTGAGCGTGCGTACGGTCGCGTTCCGTGCGTACGGTCGAGTGCGACGTTCCCCTAGCCTATGCGGCCGTCGTGCCCGGGAGGGTAACCATGCCTCGCAAGCCCGCCGACGTGGTGGGCTTCGTCGTGGCCCGGGTCGCCGCGGCCGCGGCGGCGGTCCTGATCGTGATCGTGGTGGCCGGGTTCTTCCTGGCCCACCAGGCCAGCGGGCCGACCGCGAGCTGGGCCGCCTCCTCGGGTCACGACGGGTTGTGGCTCGGTCCGGGCAGCGTGGCCGACGTAGCCGGGCGCAGCCGGCTGGCCGCACGGATCAGGGCGTCCGGTGCAGCCGACGTGTACGTGCCGGCCGGCCAGGTCAGCAGCACCGGCGAACTGACCCCGCCGCCCGGGACGGCATCCTTCGTGACCTGGTTCCGGCGCACGTTCCCGCACGTCCAGGTGTGTGCCTGGTTGACCGGGACCGTGGGCCGCGGTCACCTCGACCTGGACGATGGCGCTACTGCCCGGGCCCTGGTGGCCAGCGCCCGGTCATCGCTGCACGCCGGTTTCACCGGGATCAGCTACGACCTGGCCCCGGTGGCCAGCGGTGACGCCGGGCTGCTGGCCGTGCTGGACCAGACCCGGGCGCTGCACCCGGCCGTGCTGTCGGTCGACACCCCCAAGCTCGAACCGCTGACCGGGATGGGCCTGCCCGCCGCGCTGGTCATGCGGCACCCGGTGTTCTGGACGTCGGCCTACCTGAGCCAGGTGGCCAGCCGGGTCAGCCAGGTCGCGGTGCTGGGCTTCGACACCGGGATGCCGCTGTCCTCCTGGTACAGCGGGTACGTGAAGCGCGAGACGTCGGTGGCGCTGCATGCCGTCCCGGCCAGCGTCGGCCTGGTCATCGCCGCGCCCGCCAACGGCGGCAGCGACGAATCGGTGGCGGCCACCATCCACGGGGCCCGGGTCGCGCTGACCGCGACCGGCCGGCGGCAGGCGTTGTTCGGCGTCGGCCTGTACACCGCCGGCACCGCCACCGCCTCGGACTGGTCGGCTTATCAGGCAGACTGGGTCCGGAAATGACCGACTGGACCGTTCCGCCCGTCCCGCGGATCCATGAACCGGTGACCGGGGGCGAGCGGGCCACCCTGGACGGCCTGCTGGAGTGGCACCGGGCCACGCTCCTGATCAAGTGCGCCGGGCTGACCGGCGAGCAGCTGGCCCTGCGGCCGGTGCCCGCGTCCAGCCTGTCCCTGCTCGGGCTGATCCGGCACCTGACCGACACCGAGCGGGCCTGGTTCCGCCGCCGGGTGGGCGGGCAGGCGCTGCCGGACGTGTACGGCCGGCCGGACCGGCCCGAGGTGGCGTTCGAGGAGACCGACCCGGCCGCGGCGCAGGCGGACCTGGCCCGGCTCACCGGGGAGTGGGAGCTGGCCCGGCTCGCGGTGGCCGGGGTGCCGCTGGAGGACACGTTCGAGCACGAGCGCTGGGGCACGATGTCGGTCCGCTGGGTCTATGGCCACATGATCGCCGAGTACGCCCGGCACCTCGGGCACGCCGACCTGATCCGGGAATCCATCGACGGCGTCACCGGGGAGTGACCGGGGCGGCTACACTGGGATGGTCGTGGGGCGCCTGTCGTGGCGCCCGGTTTGAGAACCGGCGGCGATCTCGGATATCCTTCGACGTCGCCTGAACGACTGCAGGCACGACCCCAAGCAAATTTTGAGCGAGGCTTTCGCGTGGCGAACATCAAGAGCCAGATCAAGCGCAACAAGCAGAACGAAGTGCGCCGTCAGCGCAACAAGGCGGTCAAGTCCGCCCTGAAGACGCGCGTGCGCCACTTCCACCAGGCGGTGGAGGCTGGCGATGTGGACGCGGCCACCGAGGCCATGCGCGTTGCTTGCCGTGACCTGGACAAGGCGGCCAGCAAGGGCGTCATCCACAAGAACCAGGCCGCCAACCGCAAGTCTGCTATCACCCAGCAGGCGGCGGAGCTCGCGGCCAAGTAAGGCCTTCGGGCCTTCCCGGCCCTGAGCGCGAAACCGGGTGCGGACGCCGCATCCGGTTTTTACGCGTCTTGGGCCAGGCCGGGCGGGCTGGCCGGGCCGCGGGCGAGGGGGTCAGGTGCGGCAGGCGACTATTTTGCGGATGGCGCGCTCGAGGGCGTAGTCGGCGCTGGCGGCCTCGCCCTTGATCTGCATGTCGGCCTCGGCCACGACCTGGAGGGCCTGGGCGACGCCGTCCGGAGCCCAGCCCCGCAGTTGCTGGCGGACCCGGTCGATCTTCCACGGCGGGGCGCCCACCTCGGCGGCCAGGGCGGCGCTGTTCTTGCCGCGCGGGGCCGCGCCGACCCGGCCCAGCAGCCGGATGCCCGAGGCCAGCGCGCTGGTGATGAGGACCGGCGGCACCCCGGTGGACAGCGCCCAGCGCAGCTGCTCCAGGGCATCGGTCAGCCGGCCCTCCACGGTCCGGTCCGAGACCGAGAACCCGCTGGCCTCGGCCCGGCCGTGGTAGTAGCGGGCCACAGCGGCCTCGCCGATCGGGCCGTCCACGTCGGCGGCGAGCTGGCTGGCGGCGGCGAGCCGGTCATGCCCGGCAACGTCTGAGCCGCTATATCCTGCCCAGC
>CAXUJF010000284.1:6175-7893 GCA_964250865.1 uncultured Streptosporangiaceae bacterium | reverse complement strand
GGCGGCACCGGGGTGCCGGTCGTCGCGATCTCCTGCACGATCTCGTGGCTGGCGTTCACGTAGTGGCGGGTCGCGGTCACGCCGGCCGCCTGGTGCATCCGCTGCAGTTCACGGACCTGGCTCTCGTCGGCCAGCGTCACGACCAGGCCCGAAGCCCCGGCGCGCGCCGTCCGGCCGGAGCGGTGCAGGTAGTCCTTGTGGTCGTTGGGCAGGTCGAAGTGCACGACCAGTTCCACGTCGTCCACGTGGATGCCGCGGGCGGCCACGTCGGTGGCCACCAGCACCCGCGGGTGACCCAGCGCGAACGCATCGAGGGCACGCTGGCGCTGCTTCTGGGTGCGGTTGCCGTGGATGGCTTCCGCCGCCACCCCGTCCCGGGTCAGCTGGCGGGCCAGCCGGTCCGCGCCGTGCTTGGTCCGGACGAAGAACAGGGTCCGCGCCGGGCGGGCCGCCAGCTGGGTGGCGACGGCCAGCTTCTCGGCGTTGTCCGGCGTCACCAGCACCCGGTGCTCGGCCAGGACGGCTGAGTCCTCCTGCTGGGCCACCGCGTGCAGCGCGGGGTCGTTCAGGTAGTTGGTCACGAGCAGGCCGACGCGGCGGTCCAGCGTGGCCGAGAACAGCATCCGCTGCCCGCCCGCCGGGGTCTCGTTCAGGATGCGGGTCACCGCGGGCAGGAAGCCGAGGTCAGCCATGTGGTCGGCCTCGTCCAGCACGGTGATCTCGATCTCGCCCAGGTTGCAGGCGTGCTGGTCCATCAGGTCGATCAGCCGGCCCGGGGTGGCCACCACCAGGTCGACGCCGTCCCGCAGCCGGGTGATCTGCCGCGAGTAGGGCACGCCGCCGTACACGGTCATCGTGGTCACGCCGATGGCGCGGCCGAGCGGGCCGAGCACGTCCGCGACCTGCTGCGCGAGCTCGCGGGTGGGCACCAGCACCAGGCCGCGCGGCGCCTTGCCGCGTCGCCGCGGCTCGACGTCAGCGGCCAGCCGGGTCAGCAGGGGCAGGCCGAACGCGAGCGTCTTGCCCGATCCGGTCTGGGCCCGGCCGAGCACATCCTTGCCGGCCAGTGCGTCCGGCAGCGCCCGGCGCTGGATGGCGAACGGGGCCTCGATGTCGCGGGCGGCCAGCGCCCGGATCAGGCGCTCGGGCAGGCCCAGCTGAGCAAAGTTGTCGATCTGCGGCTCCGGCTGCGCCGCGGCGCTCGAGGTAGAAAAGTTCCTTGAGGAGCAGGGCCGCTGAATATCGCCGAAAACCTCGCGCGCGTCCACGACGCGATCGCCGCGGCCTGCCGCAATGCGGGCCGCCCGCGCGAGGAGGTTCGGCTCATGGCCGTATCGAAAACGCACCCGGTCGAGCTCCTGCTCCAGGCCGCCGCCGCCGGGCAAAGACTCTTCGGCGAGAACCGGGTGCAGGAGTTCGCCGGGAAAGCGCAGGTGCTTACGGCGGCAGGCTACGCGGTCGATCTCGGCGCAGATACGTCGGAAACTATGGTGCGTACTTGCGCGAATCAACCTCCCGAAAGCTGGGCCGATTCCATCGAGAGTGAGACTTTAAAAAATACGGGTCATCCTGAGCGCAGCGAAGGACCTGCTTTTGCCTTACCAGCTCAGAAAGAAAGCACACTGGCAGTCCACCTCATCGGCCATCTCCAGTCCAACAAATCCACCCCCGCCACCCAGCTCTTCTACGCCATCGACACCATCGACTCGCTCCACCTC
>CAXUJF010000284.1:0-6165 GCA_964250865.1 uncultured Streptosporangiaceae bacterium | reverse complement strand
GCGAGCGGCGGCGCCGGCTGGGCGGGGGGGTCTGACCGGGCGTGGTCACGCTCGTAATACGGTTCGGGCGGGGGGGGCGGGACGGGGGGGGTGGTACGCGGGCGGCGGCCGGGGCCGTTCCGCCGGGCGGGCTGGCCGCCGCGGTGCGGAGCGTCCGACCCGCGGCGAGCATCCTGCCCGTATCGGCCCTCCTGCCCGCGGCGGGCGGGCTCTTGGCCGTACTGGCGGGCAGGCGCGCGCCGGCGCCGTGCGTTCTCAGGCATGCATGAACTCCATCGCTGATTCGTGGGCCGCGTCATGTCAGAGACGTCGACGGCTGGGGCGAACCTGGGGTTCGCCCATCAGCGGACTGCTCACACAACCGACCAGGCGGGCGTTGCACCCGCGGACAAGCGGCATCAGTGCCGCCTCGGTCTCCAACGCTAGCAGTTGCCGTGATGTTCCCCGGACCGAACCCGCCGTGAAGCAGGTCGGGAAAGTAAAACTAGAGCGCTGCGTACAGCGCCTGCTCGAAGTCGCTGTACAGCCGCAGCGCCTCCGGGGTGATGAACGGCAGGAAGTTGCTGTAGATCGAGGCGCAGATCCCGGTCGTCCGGTCGACCCAGAAGTGCGTGTTGCACAGCCCGGCCCAGGCTCCGGTCCCGGCCCGGCGGCGCCCGGGCACGTCCTCGGTGTTCAGCAACAGCCCGTAACCCCACTTGTAGCCGGGACCCAGGGCGAACGGGCCGCTGGAGGCCGGGTCGGCGGTGGTGATCTCGGCCGGGAAGTCCAGGTCACCGATCTGGTTGCGGAACGCCGCGTCCACTGTGTCCGGCTGCAGGATCCGCACCCCGTCCAGCTCGCCGCCGCGCAGCAGGGCCCGTTCGAACTTGATGTAGTCGCTCGGCGGCCCGTACAGGCCGTGCCCGCCCGCGTAGTACTCCGGCGCCTGGTTGAGGATCTCGCCGATCGAGGACCACTGGCCGTCCTCGCCCTTGATGTGCACCGGCGAGCAGTTGGCCCGGTCGCTGTCGTTCATCAGGAACGAGGTGTGGTCCATACCCAGGGGCCCGGTGATGTTCTGCTTCATGGCCACGTCCAGCGGCAGGCCGGTCACCGCCTCGACCACCTGGCCCAGCCAGTCGGTGTTGATGCCGTAGACGAACGCGGTGCCAGGGTCGGCCACCAGCGGCGCCCGCAGCGAGGCCCGGGACCCGGCCACCACGTTGGGGATGCCGGAGATCTTCTCCCACTGCACCAGGTCGCCGCTCCAGAACCAGTACCCCAGGCCGGAGGTGTGCGTGATCAGCTGCTTCACCGTGGCCGGGCTGGCCGGCGGCCGGAGCTGCGGCACCCCGTCGGCGAACCCGCTCAGCACCTGGACCTCGGCGAACTCGGGGCAGTAGTTGACCACGGGGGAGGCCAGGTCCAGGTTGCCCTTCTCCATCTCCTGCAGGGCCAGCACGGTGCACGGCATCTTGGTCATCGACATGATCCGGAACACCGTGTCGGCGCCCGCCTGATCGCTGCCGTCGACCGCCCGTGGCCCGGCGGCGCCGGAGTAGATCACACCGTCGCGGTCGGCCGCGATCGCCACCACGTGCGGCACCGCCCCGTCGGCCACCGCGCTGCTCAGTACCAGGTCAATGGCCGCTGTGTCGTTGACCGCACTCATCGCGCGCCTCCCTGCGTCGCCTACCCGTGCGCAGTATCCGCCGTTGCGCCCCGCGGCCCTGTCGCAGTACGCGACACCAGCCCCTCGTACGATGATCCGCATGTCACCGCGCGGGATCGACTTCCACGTCCACCTCCCCACCCCGGACTGGCTGGACGGCAGCCTGGGGGGTTACATCGAGGCGGCCGAGGCGTACTTCCGGTCGAAGGTGGACCGCAAGTCCCTGGCCGAACTGGCCGACTACTACCGCGGCCTGGACCTGCGCGCGGTCCTGCTGGCCTGGGACGCCGAGACCGCCACCGGGCGGCCCCGGGTACCGAACGAGACCGTGGCCCAGGCCTGCCGCGACTTCCCGGACGTGTTCACCGGGCTGGGCTCGGTCGACCCGCACAAGGGCAGCGCGGTGGACGAGGTGGCCAAGATCGCCGACCTGGGACTGCGGGGCGTGAAGTTCCATCCCCAGCTGCAGGCGTTCGCCCCGGACGACCCGGTGTACTGGCCGGTGTTCGCAGCCTGCCAGGAGCACGGGCTGCTGGCGCTGTTCCACACCGGGACCAGCGGGATCGGAGCCCGTCAGCCCGGCGGCCAGGGCATCCGGCTGGACTACGGTCACCCGCTCAAGCTGGACGCGGTGGCAGCCGAGCATCCTCACCTGGACGTGGTGGCCGCGCACTTCGGCTGGCCCTGGCACATGGACCTGATCGCCATGGCCCTGCACAAGACCAACGTCTACATCGACCTTTCCGGCTGGGCCCCCAGGCGCGTGCCGCCCGAGGTGATCCGCGAGCTCAAGGGCCGCCTGAAGGGCCAGTTCATCTGGGGCAGCGACTACCCGTTCATCTCGCCGGAACGCTGCCTGGCCGAGCTGGACGAGCTGGACATCCCGGCCGACACCCTGGACACCGTGCTCCGCGCCAACGCCGCCCGCATCCTGGGGCTTCCGGCCGAGTGAGCCAGTTAAAAATCATTCATTTTAACCGGCTCCCTGGTGGCTACCCGTTGACGATCAGCCGGGACGGCCGCGACGCATCGTGCCAGATGCGGTTGGTGGCCTGGACGCCCTCGGTTTCGGTGATCATGTCGCCGCCGGTACCCAGGTTGACGTCGAACTTGGGCAGCGCGGACGACGCCACCTCGACCCGGATCCGGTGCCCGGCGTCCAGCCGCACGCAGGTGTCCCACATCACGATGCGCACCTCGTAGACCTGGCCCGGCGTCACCGGCTCGGCCCGGTCGAACCCGTTCCGGTACCGCAGCCGGACCATGCCGTCGCACAGCCGCTGGGCGAACCCGCTCGGGTGCACGTCGACCAGCTTGGCCATGACGTCGGTGTCGGCCGCCGAGGTGGCCACGTGCGCCACCAGCGTGACCGGCCCGATCAGCTCGACCGGCTCGGCCAGCGGCTCGGTGCTGTACACCAGCACGTCGCCGCGGCTCTCCACCCCCAGGTAGTCGTCCGGCCCGCCGACCTGGCCGCTGCCCTCCCCGGTGATGAACGGGACCGGCCGGTCCGGGTCGTGGACCCACTCGTCCGGAACCTGGTCCCCGACGCGCGGCTCGGCCTGCAGCCGCCCCTCGCCGAACCGGCTGTTGGCCCGCCCGTCGCTGGCCAGGTGAAACACGTGCGGGCCGGCGCTCGCGGGCGGCCAGGTCGCCTCGTGCCGCCACTGTCCGGCCCCCATGACGAAGATCCGGACCGGCTCCGGCGCCGGTTCCGGCACGATCCCGCGGACGTGCTCGTCCAGAAAGGCCAGTACGTAGGCGTCCAGGTCGATCATTGCGTCCGGGCCGAAGTCAATCTCGCCCAGCTTCCTGGTCGTGTTGACCGCGTGGCCCCACGGCCCCATCAGCAGCCGCTGCCCGGCGCGCCCGGCCGCGGTCATGGCCGCGAAGTTGGCCGGGGTGCCGATCTGCTCGTCGTCGTACCAGCCGGAGATGTGCAGCACTGGCAGGTCCAGCTCGCCGATGCGGTGCTGGTAGCGGACCGGCTCCCACCACTCGTCCAGCGTGGTGTGCCGGACCTCTTCCCGCCAGTTGGGCGAGACGAACCCGGCCGCCTCGTCCATGGTCAGCAGCGGCCGGTGCGCGTAGACCGACATCCAGTCGGTGTCGCCGGTGTACTGGATGGCCCGGCCGTCGGTCATCCGGAACCAGTGCACACTCATCGGGTCCGGCACCCCGGTCGGCCACTCCACGAACGGGTCGCTCGGCGTGACCAGGCACACCATGGCCTTAAGGGCGGCGGGCCGGTGCAGCGCGGCCAGCCACTGGATCCGGCCCGGGTAGCTGCCTCCGTGCGTGGCCACCTTGCCGTCGCACCAGTCCTGGGCCGCGACCCAGTCGATGACGTCGGCCCCGTCCGGCCCGTCGTTGCGGTACGGCACGAAGGCGCCGTCGGAGTCGCCGCGGCCGCGCACGTCCACCAGGACGTAGGCGTACCCGGCCCGCACGAACGCCTCGGCCCGGGCCGACTGCCGTTCCCCCGACCGCCCGTACGGCGTCCGCATGACCACGGCCGGGGCGGCCTGGCCCGCAGGCAGAACGAGGTCCGCGGCGAGCGTGATCCCGTCCCGCAGCGGGACCCGGAGGTTGTACCGGCGTGTGATTCCAGTCTCAGTCACGAGTCCGGATCGTACCGGGAGATACCGTGATCACAACGCCGATCCGCCCTGGCTGACCCGCTACCTGCCGCCCGCCGGTACCTGCCATGACTGCACCTCCCCGCCGTGACCACCGGACTCGGCCCGTTCACGTCTTCGCCGGTGCGCTGGCGGGCGTGCTCGCGGCCGCTGTCGCCATGGGCGCGGCCCAGTTCGCGTCCGGGCTCGGGGTCCCGCAGAGCTCGCCCGTGCTCGCGGTGGGCCAGGCCGCCATCGACCTCACCCCGGCCCAGATCAAGGAATTCGCCATCGCCACGTTCGGCACCGGCGACAAGACCGCGCTGCTGGCCGGCATCCTGATCCTCCTGGCCCTGTACGCGGCCGTGGTCGGGGTGCTCGCGGTCCGCCGGCTCGCGTTCGGGCTGTGCGGGCTGGTGGTGTTCGCCGCGATCGGCCTGGCCGCCGCGCTGACCCGGCCGGACGCCACCGTCGGCTACGTGGTTCCCACCCTGGTGGGAGCGGTGGCCGGCGCGGCCGCGCTGACCTGGCTGGCCCGCGCGGCGGCCCGGCTCGGCGCTCCGCTGGCCTCCCTCTTCCCTCCTGACCCGCAACCTGAGCTTCCCGACCCGGACCTGACCGCCGACCCGGACGTGCCCGCCACCCCGGGCCTGCCCGGCCGCTCGGCCTGGCAGGCCGGTCATGAACGGCCGCCTGACCCGGCCCCGCCCGCGAGGGCCGCCGTCCGTGCGGGCCCGGCCTACTCCTTCACCGGCGTGGCTCACCCGGACGACCAACGACCATCCCGCTGGCCGGCGCGGCGGCAGTTCCTGTTCACCACCGGTGCGGCGGCCGCCGTGGCCGGGCTCGGGACGCTGGCCGGGAGCAACCTGGCCAACGAGCACAACATCGCCACCACGCGCCGGGCCATCCGGTTCCCCCGGCCCGCGGTACCCGCTCCGCCGCTACCGGCCGGTCACGACCTCCCCGTGCCCGGCCTCACCTCGTTCGTCACCCCGGACCGGAGCTTCTACCGGGTCGACACGGCCCTGCTCGTGCCCCAGGTTGACCCGGACCGCTGGCAGCTGCGGATCCACGGGATGGTCCAGCGCGAGGTGACCATCACCTTCGCCGACCTGCTGCGGCGCCCGCTCATCGAGGCCTGGGTCACGCTGACCTGCGTCTCGAACGTGGTCGGCGGCCCCTACGCGGGCAACGCCCGCTGGCTGGGCGCCAGCCTGGCCAGCCTGATCCGGCAGGCCCGGCCGCAGGCGGGGGCCAACCAGCTGCTGTGCACCTCGGTCGACGGGTTCACCTCGGGCACGCCGCTACCGGTCGTGCTGGATGGCCGGGACGCCCTGCTGGCCGTGGCCATGAACGGGGTGGCCCTGCCCATCGAGCACGGTTTCCCGGCCCGGATGGTGGTGCCCGGCCTGTACGGCTACGTGTCCGCGACCAAGTGGGTTACCGACATCGAGGTGACCACGTTCGCGGCGGCCCGCGCCTTCTGGGCCCAGCGCGGCTACTCCCAGCTGGCGCCCATCAAGACCGAGTCGCGGATCGCCGTCCCCGCCGCGGGCCCGGGGCGGGCGGGGGGCGGGTGCCCCGCGCCCGTGCGGGGGGGCGGGCGGGGGGCGTGTGGCCGGCGCGCCTTCCGGGCGGGCCCCGGCGCGGGCCTACCACGACCTCTAAATCGTAATTGTTAGAAAACTGCGACCCCGTGGGTAAGGACAAGCTCATGCCTATTCAAGAGCAGCACCTATCGGTGGACCTGCGCATGCCCGACCGTGGCGCCGGGCCCTTGTCGCAGGATGAGGAGTGGTGCGAGGTCGAGGTAGCCGGGCAGCGCCGGCGACTTCGATTTCACGATTACGCCGAGATCTACGAGATCCCGGGACTCGACGAACGACTGTT
>CAXUJF010000283.1:0-7893 GCA_964250865.1 uncultured Streptosporangiaceae bacterium | reverse complement strand
CGGGTGTACGGGAGCAAGCCTCGGGGCCGGCGGGATCGCGGTGGCCGCGGCCGTGTCGTCGCTGCTGGGTGAGGGGGCCGGCACCGAGGCCGTCTCCACCGGCGCGGACTCCACCGCCGCCGTCCCGACCGGCTCCGCCGCCGCCGTCCCGACCGGCTCCACCCCGCCAGGCTCAGCCAGGCCACCAGAAGCAGCCGCCTCACCAGAAGCAGCCGCACCATCGGCCCCGCCAGACAACTGCAGGGCCAGGTTGTCGGCGAACTTGTCGATGAGGCGGGAACCGACCTCGGCGATCACTCCGCGGCCGAACTGGGCTGGCCGGCCGGTCACGCTCAGCGTGGTGTGCAGGGTGACCAGGGTGGCGTCGGGCTCATGGTCCGGCTGCAGGACGGCGCGGACGGTCGCGGACGCGGTTCCGGCGCCGCGCAGTTCCTTGCCCGACGCCTCCACCAGCAGGGATCGATCCGAGCTGTCCCGGTCCCTGAACGTGGCCGTGCCCTGGTAGGTCAGTGATACCGGCCCGACCTTGACCTTCAGCCGTCCGGCCACGTCGTCGCCGTCCACCGTGTCGACCGTCGCGCCGGGCATGCACGGGGCGATCCGCTGCACGTCCAGCAGAACCTCCCACGCCTGACCGGGCGTAACGGGGACGGTGAACGAGTGGTCGAGCTCCATGGCCATGACAAGTCCTATTCCGCTGGTGTCGCACCCGGCGCTTTACTCTAGTCGCGCCCCGGACCCGGGATCCGTAGGCTCAGAAGACCCGGCTCAGCCCGGCATCCGTGGGCTCGCGCGCCCAACGCTCAGGCCGTCTCCAGCACCTGGAACGCCTCGGCCAGCCGCCCGTCAGCCAGGCCGCCCTGAGCGGCCAGCGCGGACGAACGCGTGCACAGCCGGTCCTCCAGGTCGGGCAGGTGCCCGGTCTGACTCTGGTGGGCCCGCAAAGCCGCGATCTTGCGCGGGAACGTGCCGGTCACGTCGACGTAGTGGTTTGGCGCGGTGGCACCACCCCCGATCCACACCTCGGGTACGACCCACGCGGCCAGCCCCTCGTCGGTGACCAGCTCCCGGAACGTGAACGGGTTCCGCGCGTCCGGGTACACCGCGTCCAGCGCGGCCGATCCGACCGCGCGGTGGTCGGGGTGACCGATCCCGATCCGGTGGTAGTTGCGCTCCGGGCTCGGGCACAGCACCCGGTCCGGCCGCACCTGCCGGATGACCCGGGCCAGGTCACGGCGCAGGCTCAGGGTCGCCTCCACCTGGCCGTCCGGGTAGCCCAGGAATCGCAGGTCGTGCACGCCGACGCAGTCGGCCGCGGCGGTCTGCTCGGCCCGCCGCAGCGGCGCCATCTCGGTCCGCGGGAACGACTCGTCAAAGCCGCCGGCGTCCCCGTCGGTGACGATGCAGTAGACCACCTCGACGCCCGCGCTGGTCCAGCCGGCGATCGTGCCCGCCGCGCTGAAGTCGAGGTCGTCCGGGTGGGCGGCGATGGCCAGCACGCGGCCGATCTCAGCGTCATTTTGCACACGGTGATCTTACGGACCGGGCCCGCGCCGGCCCCCGGCGCCCCGAGTTCGCCCCGCCAGCCCGCGCCGCCGCTACGGATGCCGTCGAACGAGGCCGTATTGTCCACTGCTTCCGCTAGTGAAATGTACATGTTACAACTGAAAACCTCGTACCCAGGGCTTTCATGTGCTAGAACCGTCGTCAAGGATGTTGGCACGCCACCGAGCACCAAGGGGGGCCACAAGATGACTGCGGCTGACGAATCGGTGCGGCCCGCCGAGGATCAGATTGACAAAGGCCTCAAGACCGGGGCCCTCGGGCTGGTCTCCAGCATCGTCATGGGTGTGGCCTCGACCGCGCCCGCCTACAGCCTGGCCGCCACCCTGGGCCTGATCGTGGCCGCGGTCGGCCTCGGCTCACCCATCGTGGCCGTGCTGGCCTTCGTGCCCATGTTCCTCACCTCGATCGGCTACAGCGAGCTGAACAAGGCCGATCCCGACTGCGGCACCACGTTCACCTGGGCCTCCCGGGCGTTCGGGCCGAAGACCGGCTGGGCCGGCGGCTGGGCCATCATCGCGGCCGACATCCTGGTCATGGCCAGCCTGGCTCAGGTCGCGGGCCAGTACCTGTTCCTCCTGTTCGGGGCCAAGGGCATCGGCGCGAACCCGGCCAGCGGCTGGGTCCTGCTGGTCGGCGTGCTCTGGATCATCGCGATGACCTACATCTGCTACCGCGGCATCGAGGTCTCGGCCCGGCTGCAGCGGGTCCTGCTCGGGGTCGAGGTCCTGATGCTGCTGGTGTTCTCGGTCGTGGCCCTGATCCGGGTCGGCACCGGGCACCACCCGTCGGTCTCGATCAGCCCCGCCTGGGCCTGGCTGAACCCGTTCCACATCTCCAGCTTCCAGGCCTTCGTCGGCGCCCTGGTGCTGATGCTCTTCATCTACTGGGGCTGGGACACCGCGGTCGCGGTCAACGAAGAGACCGAGGACAAGAGCAAGACCCCGGGCCGGGCCGCGATCATCTCCACCGTGCTGCTGCTGGTCACCTACGTGCTGGTCATCTTCGCGGCCCAGTCGTTCGCGGGCGTCGGCACCAAGGGCATCGGCCTCGGCAACCCGGACAACGCCAGCGACGTGCTGAACGTGCTGAGCAGCGCGGTGTTCGGCGGCGGTGCCCTCGGGACGTTCCTGACCCGGCTGCTGCTGCTCATGGTGCTCAGCTCGGCCGCCGCCTCGACCCAGACCACGATCCTGCCCACGGCGCGGACCACGCTGTCGATGGCCGTCTACAAGGCGCTGCCCAAGGCGTTCGCCAAGATGCACAGCAAGTACCTGACCCCCACGGTGTCGACCATTGTTATGGGCGCGATCTCCATCGTGCTGTACGTGCTGATGAACTACATCTCGGGCGGCAACGTGATCGCCGACGCCGTGACCTCCATCGGCCTGTACATCGCCCTCTACTACGGGCTGACCGCCTTCACCTGTGTCTGGTACTACCGCAAGACGCTGAGCAAGACCCCTCGTGACCTGTTGATGCAGGGCATCTTGCCCTTCCTGGGCGGCGTGATCATGTACTTCGCCGGCGGCTGGAGCCTGTGGGAGGACTGGGACGTCGGCACCCAGAACAGCTACACCTCGTGGAAGATGCCGTTCTACCCGCACTGGCACATCGGCGGCGCGTTCATGGTCTTCTTCGTGTCCGCGCTGGCCGGCCTGATCTTCTTCATCTACTGCCGGATCGCGCTGCCCGCGTTCTTCAAGAAGCAGACCCTGACCCGGGCCACCCCGACCCTGGTCCCGGAGACCGACGCCGGTCTGCCCGGCTCACCCAACAACTAGGGGTTCCCGCAACGACGAACGGCCCGGTCCCCACGGGGGCCGGGCCGTCGTACGTGGTGCGCCAGTCGGGTCAGCAGGTCAGGTCAGCTCGTCGCGGATCTTCTCCAGCAGCGTGATCGAGTCGGGCGCGGTCTCGGCCTGCACGCAGAGCCGCTCCATGACCTCAAGGTAACGGTCCACCTCGACCGGCTTGTCGATGTAGAGCGCGCTGGTCAGCTGCTCCAGGTAGACGACGTCCGACAGTTCGGGCTCGGCGAAGCGCAGGATCGAGAACGGCCCGCCCGCCGCCGAGTGGCCGCCCACGTTGAACGGCACGATCTGCAGCGTGACGTTCGGGTTGTCGGTCATCTCCAGCAGGTGCTCGATCTGCTCGCGCATGACCGAGGCGTCGCCCATCGGCCGGCGCAACACGGCTTCGTCCAACGCGGCCCACAGCCGGGGCGGGGCCGGACGGGACAGCAGCCGCTTGCGGCCCATCCGCAGCTCGACCCGCCGGTTCAGCTCATCCTGGGTGATCGACGGGTGACCCAGCTGGATGACCTCGCGGGCGTAGGACGGTGACTGGAGCAGCCCGGGAACGAACTGCACCTCGTAGTTGCGGATGACCGACGCGGCCGCCTCGAGGCTGATGTACGGCTCGAACCAGTGCGGCAACAGGTCACCGAAGTCGTGCCACCAGCCCGGGTTGCCCGCCTCGTGCGCCAGGGCGAGCAGGCTGTCCCGCTCGGCCTGGTCGGTCACGCCGTACAAAGTAAGCAGGTCAGTCACGTCGCGGTCCTTGAACCCGACTCGGCCGTGCTCCATCCGGCTGATCTTGGAGTGTGACCCGCGGATAGCGTCGGCCGCCTGCTCCGTGGTGATCTCACGGCTCTCCCGGAGCCGGCGGAGCTGAGCTCCCAACACGATCCGCTGTACCGTCGGCCCGCTCGCACGCCGACCAAAAGTCCGGACCGGGCCCTCCCAGGCGACGCCCTCAGACGCGTTCATCGCCACCCCTCGGTCGTTGTCACATAGCAACGCGTGGCCAAGTCTTGCACGTGATCTTGGCCTTGCAAAGGGCGCATGTCATATTTTGACATGGCTTTTTGTTACCGGTGAGTTAAGCAACTGGTTCGTGAACGCCGGGCCGGGACCCGGCTTCATGACCGGTATCGCACGTTGACCTCGGCCGGGTCACGCTCCGGGATCGAGTTCAATTCGGCCCACCCGGCGCAATTGCGGTCACGCGCCGATCGGCCCGATTTTCAGGATCACTCAGGTTGGCCATATCACCCACCAGGCCGCCGGCGGCACCGCCCAATAGGCCGGCCACCATGCCGTCGAACTCGCCGTCCTTGGCCCCAGCCAGGAAGGCGGCCACCTCGGCCTGCGTGTACAGCAGCACCGGGCCGCCCGGGAACCGCGAGTTGCGCATCGCGATCTCCCCGCCGGGCAGGCAGGCGACCTCGACACAGTTACCGCTCGGGTTGCTGTGCTTGCTCTTGAGCCAGTTGATGTCGCCCAGCCCCGTGGCGGGCATCCCGTTGTATGGCTCGCTCATCACGTGTCTCCATCCGTGGACGCGGCCCCCTTGGTGACGCGTCGGCCCTGCTCAATCTGGTTGCGGCTACTGAGACGGCCCCGTCGCCTCTGGCTTCCCTCCGCCGCGCGCCTATCGAATTTTTCTCGCAGTGCACATTCAAATGAACGTGCATTGGGCCTTGCACTTGCACAATGTATCAGGCAGCATAGAAGGGACGCGCACTACTACATGGCGATGGACAGGGCGACACAATTGGCTATGAGCGGCTCCGCTGACTGTGAGCCGGGCTTTAATTCGCCTCGGCTTCTGCCGGTGCCGTCGACCTGGTGGGAAACACCGGCTGTCACCTCGTGTGTACTCGCTGCTTCGCCGGAATCCGCCCGCGCCGCTCGCCATTTCACCCGCGAGGTCCTGCTGTCCTGGGGCTACGGCGACCTGATCGACGAGGCCGAGACGATCATCGGCGAGCTCGTGGTCAACGCCGTCCAGCACGGCAGCCGCGACGCGGCCAGGACCAGCTGGCGGGCCACCGGTGCCAGCGCGTCCATCGGCCCGCAGGGCCGCAGCTACCCGCGGGCCTGGGCCCGGAACTCCTGGGCCAACGGCGCCTGCGAGCCCGACCAGGACCGGGGCCCGGGCCAGGGGGCAGGCCACCGCGCGGCGACCGAGGTCCTCAAGCTCTGCCTGCTGCGGCGGATCAGGGAGCTGATGGTGGCGGTCATCGACGCCAGCGACGACGCCCCGACCCCGCGCCAGCCCGACTGGATCCGGGAGAGCGGTCGCGGCCTGCAGATCGTGGACGCCCTCAGCAGCGTATGGGGCTGGAGCCCGATCGACGGGCACGGCAAGGCCGTGTGGGCGGTACTCCCAGTCGATTATTGATCTTTTAACAAACTCCCACCGCCCGGCGCCCAGCCTCCTGCGGGGTTTAATCAGCCGTGCGCGGCGGCTTCCGGCTGGCCGGGCGCCTCTTCCACCGCCATGAGCACGTGCTCGACCAGTGCGATCAGCACTTCCTTGGCCGAGTCCTTGCTGCGGGCATCGCACAGCACCACCGGGAACCCGGGGTCCAGGTCCAGTGCGACCCGGATGTCGTCCGGGTCGTGGGTGATCGAGCCCTCGAAGCAGTTGACGGCCACGATGAACGGGATCTGCCGGCGTTCGAAGTAGTCCACCGCCGGGAAGCAGTCGGCCAGGCGGCGGGTGTCGGTCAGCACGACCGCACCGAGCGCCCCCACGGCCAGCTCGTCCCACATGAACCAGAACCGCTGCTGCCCGGGCGTCCCGAACAGGTACAGCACGAGATCCTCGCGCAGGCTGATCCGGCCGAAGTCCATGGCCACGGTCGTGGTGGTCTTGCCTTCCACCCCGGCCGTGTTGTCGGTGCGCAGACCGCGCTCGGTCAGCGGCTCCTCGGTCCGCAGGGGCTTGATCTCGCTCACCGCGCCGACCATCGTTGTCTTGCCCACTCCGAAGCCGCCGGCCAGCAGAATTTTGATCGCGGTGTGGGAACGCCCGCCGGCGGACGCCGGCTCAAAGTGCCCGTAGGCCATTGAGCACCTCTCTCAGGATGGATGTGTCGCGGTGGCCCTGCCCGGCCTCCGGGGAACGGATGACGATGAAGCCGGCGTCGCGCAGGTCGGCGAGCAGGATCCGGACCACCCCCAGCGGGAGGTTCAGCTCGGACGCCAGGTCGGCGACGGTCGTCGGCCTCCAGGCCAGGTTCAGCGCCACCATCTGCTCGGGGCTCAGGGCGCCCGGGTCCGAAATCGTCTTGGCGGTCGCGCTGACGGTGGCGACCAGGTCGAACTTCGCACCGGCGTGCCGGGTCCTGCCGCCGATCAGCGCGTAAGGACGCACGACCGGGCCGGCCTCAGAATCGAGCCAGCGTTCCTCGGGACTCGGCATGACGGGGTTCACTCCGGGTACGGGGCCGGCCCAGGACTGCCGGCCGGCGTTGAGTAAGGCGTATACGCGGAGTTCGGCGTGGGTGCGACCCGTGGCTGCTGGTACGGCGGCTGGGGCTGGGCCAGATAGCCCGGCTGCTGGCCGGTGGGCCGGGCCGCCACCCCGAGGTGCTCGTTGGATCGGCGCACCAGCACGGCCATCTCGTAGGCGACCAGGCCGATGTCGGCGTCCCCGGTGCTCAGCACGGCCAGGCAGGTGCCCTGGCCCGCCGCGCTGACGAACAGGAAGGCGGCTTCCATCTCGATGATGGTCTGCCGGACCCGGCCGCCGCCGAAGTGCTGGCCGGCCCCGCGGGCCATGCTCTGGAAGCCGGCCGCCAGCGCGGCCAGGTGCTCGGCGTCCTCACGGGACAGCCCGGCCGACGCCCCGATAGCCAGGCCGTCCTGCGTGAGCGTGACCGCCTTGCTGACTTGGGGCACGCGCCGGACCAGGTCATCGAGCAGCCAGCTGAGCTCGCTGCCCTGATTCGCGTAGTGAGGAGTCATCCGTTTCCCCAGGATTTCCGGTCAGCTGTCATCGTCGCCCCCGCGGCTGCCTTCGTCGCTGTTCCTGGTGTTCTCCGTTTCTCCGTCGGGCGGCAGGTGGCCGGATGCCACGTTGCCGGTCCCGGTGTGGTCTTCAAATCCGCGGCCGGCGTCGCGGTCTTCGCGCCCCTGCTGCCAGCCGCGCTGCATCGCCGACAGCGCGTTGCGAATGTCGTCCGGTGACCGGTTGACCACGTTGTCACCGGAGGCGGCGGCCGGGCTACCCGACGCCGCGGGCGCGTCCCACAGCTGCGGGACCAGGTTGGCCTGCCGCACCCGCCGGGGCAGGCCCTTGTGGGACTCGTCCACATCGCTGTCCGGCCGGGCGGCCTGGTCCGGGCCGCCTTGGCCGAACGGGGAGCGCTCCGGGGTCAACTGCGGTGACTCCCCGCTGAACTGCGGCTGCTCCGCTCCCAGCTGCGGTGACTCCGCGCCGAACTGGGACGGCTCGGGCGTGAACGATGGCGGCTCCGCGCTGAACTGGGACGGCTCGGGCGTGAACGATGGCGGCTCCGCGCTGAACTGGGACGGC
>CAXUJF010000282.1:4674-7895 GCA_964250865.1 uncultured Streptosporangiaceae bacterium | reverse complement strand
TACGGCGGCCGTCCATCTCGGTGACCGTGATCCGCTGGCCGTCCACCTCGACCGAGTTGCCGACCTGCGGCACTTCGCCCAGGCCGGCCAGGACGAAACCGGCCGCGGTCTCGTACGGGCCCTCGGGCAGCTCGATGCCGGTGTGCTCCTCGAACTCGTGCAGGTTGAGCAGGCCGTCCAGCTCGACCTCGCCGGTGCGCAGCCGGCGCGGCCGGTCCTGGTCCACGTCGTACTCGTCGCGGATGTCGCCGATCAGCTCCTCGACCAGGTCCTCCAGCGTGACGATGCCGGCCGTGCCGCCGTACTCGTCGACCACGATGGCCAGGTGCGCACGCTCCCGGCGCATCTCCGACAGCGCGGCCAGCACGGTCTTGCTGTTCGGCATGAACTTCACGTGCCGGCTGACCTGGCCGACGGTGAGCGGCCGGTTGGTCCGGGACGGGTCGAGCAGGTCGCGGATGTGGACGAAGCCGATCACGTTGTCGTAGGAGCCCTGGTAGACCGGCAGCCGCGAGTACGGCACCCGCACCGCCAGCGCGGCCGCCTCGCTCAGCGGCAGGTCCTCGGCCACGAACTCGACCTCGGTCCGGGGCCGCAGCACCTCGCGGATCTGCCGCTTGCCCGCGTCGAAGACCTCCCCCACGATCTGCCGCTCATCCGCGCTCAGGGCCTGGTTGCTGGCCACCAGGTCGCGCAGCTCCTCCTCGGACATCACCGTGCGGTTGGCCTTGGGGTTGCCGCCGAGGATCCTGACCACCACGTCGGTGCACACGGACAGCAGCCAGACCAGCGGGCGGGCCAGCACCGAGATCCGGTCCAGGATCGGGGCGGCCAGCAGCGACATGGCCTCGACCCGCTGCAGCGCGATCCGCTTGGGCGCCAGCTCGCCCAGGATCAGGGTGACGAACGTGATGGCCACGGTGACCACGGCGAACGCGCCCGCCGAGGCCCAGCCGGACGGCACGTTCAGGCTCTTCAGCCCGCGCTCGAGGAAGGCGACCAGGGTGGCCGAGCCGTACACGCCGGAGACCAGCGTGGCCAGGGTCACGCCGATCTGCACCGAGGACAGGAAGCGGTTGGGGTCCTGGGCCAGCTTGGCGGCCTTCTGGCCGCGCCGCGAGCCCTGGGAGAGCTTGCGGATCTGGCCTTCGCGCAGCGAGACCAGCGCCATTTCGGACGCGGCGAAAAAGCCGCCGATCAGCACGATGACGAGGACGATGACAATGTCCCCGATGAGCTGGGTCACCTTGATCCCCGGGTTCTCCTGATGTAGCCCCGGCCGCGCCCCGGCGACCAGCCACTACGTGCGGTCAGTCTAATTCCCCGGGCCCGTATCCTGGGCGAAGCGCCGTCGCCCGGCCGGACAGAGGTGGCCGGGGGAGTGCCCGGTCCGCACGAGATCACGGAAAACCGATACCGTATGGCTTCTGTGGGCACCCAAGCGATGCCAGCGGGCCGCGGCCGGCTGGCGTGGAAGAACAGCACCCGCCTGGCCGATGGCCGGGAGATCATATATTTCGACGAGGCACCGGAGCTGAACCGCGTGCAGGCTCGTGACCTGCGCGAAGGACTGGCCAAGGTGCCGGACCCGGATGAGGTGTCGCCGGAGCAGTCGCTGCGCTGGGATCCGCTGCTGGGCGAATGGGTGGTCATCGCCGCGGCGCGCCAGGAACGCACGTTCCTGCCTCCTCCCGATCAGTGCCCGCTGGACCCGTCCGCGCCGGGCCGCCCGACGGAGGTACCCGCGGACAGCTACGACGTGGTCGTCTTCGAGAACCGCTTCCCTTCTTTGCGCGGTGCAAGCGCGATGGCGAGCGCCGCGACCGGGGCGGGACTGCCCGCGCTGGACGACGGTCTCGCCGAGCAGCGACCCGGTTACGGACGGTGTGAAGTGGTCTGCTTCACCTCGGACCACAACGCCTCGTTCGCGCAGCTGACGCCGCACCGGGTCCGCACCGTGGTCGAGGCGTGGGCCGACCGGACCGAGGCCCTGAGCGCCATGGCCGGGATCGAGCAGGTCTACATCTTCGAGAACCGGGGCGTGGAGATCGGGGTCACCCTGCATCACCCGCACGGGCAGATCTACGCCTTCCCGTTCGTGACCCCGCGGGTCCGGCAGCAGGTGACCCAGGCCCGCTCCTACGGGCTGCAGAGCGGCCAGAACCTGTTCGAGGATCTGGTGGCGGCCGAGCTGGACGAGGGCACCCGGATCGTGGCCCGCAACGACGAATGGGTGGCGTTCGTCCCGCCCGCGGCCCGGTGGCCGTACGAGGTGCTGCTGTTCCCGGTGCGCCGGGTGCCGGACCTGGCCGCCCTGGACGACGCGGCCCGGGACGGCTTCGGCCACCTCTACCTCGACGTGCTGCGGCGGTTCGACGGGCTGTTCGGCACGGCGGCCCCGTACATCTCGGCCTGGCACCAGGCGCCGGTCACGGACGTTGAAGCACGGCGGCAGTTCGGCCTGCACCTGCAGGTGTTCACGCTCCGCCGGGCGCCCGGGAAGCTGAAGTACCTGGCCGGGACGGAGTCGGGCATGGGCGTGTGGATCAACGACATCGCGCCGGAGACCGCGGCGCAACGACTGCGGGAGGCAGGATGAGACTGCTCGTCACCGGCGGCGCGGGCTACATCGGCAGCGTGGTCGCCTCGACCCTCATCGAAGCGGGCCACGAGGTGACCGTCCTGGACGACCTGTCCACCGGGCACGCGGACGCGGTGCCGCCCGAGGCCGCCTTCGTCCGCGGCACGCTGCGCGACGACGCGGCCCGGGTACTGGCCGACGGCACCGACGCGGTGCTGCACTTCGCGGCCAAGTCGCTGGTCGGCGAGTCGGTGGCCCAGCCCGGCCTGTACTGGTCAAACAACCTGGGCGGCAGCCTGGCCCTGCTGGAGGCGATGCGGGAGACCGGGGTGCGCCGGATCGTGTTCTCCTCCACCGCGGCGACGTACGGCGAGCCGGAGCGGACGCCGATCGAGGAGACCGACCCGACCCGGCCCACCAACCCGTACGGGGCGACCAAGCTGGCCGTGGACACGACCCTGACCGAGTACGCGCGGATGTTCGGCTTCGGCGCGGTGAGCCTGCGGTACTTCAATGTGGCCGGGGCGCACGAGGACACCGGCGGCCGGTGGTACGGCGAACGGCACGCCCCCGAGACGCACCTGATCCCCAACGTGCTCAAGATCGCCCTCCCCCAGGCTGACGGCGCCGGAGGCGACGG
>CAXUJF010000282.1:0-4664 GCA_964250865.1 uncultured Streptosporangiaceae bacterium | reverse complement strand
CCCCCCCCCCCCCCCCCCCCCCCCCCCCCCCCCCCGGGCCCCCCGCCCCCCCCCCCCCGGGGGGGGGGGGGGGGGCCCCCCGGCCCGGCCGGGGCGGCTGGGGCGGTGAAGATATTCGGCGACGACTACCCGACGCCGGACGGGACCTGCGTGCGGGACTACATCCACGTGGCCGACCTGGCCCAGGCCCACGTGCTGGCCCTCGGGGCCACCGACCCGGGCCAGCACCGGGTGTACAACCTCGGCAACGGGACCGGCTTCTCGGTCCGCCAGGTGGTCGACGTCTGCCGCGAGGTGACCGGCGTGGACATCCCGGCCGAGCTGGCACCGCGCCGCGACGGGGACCCGGCCGTGCTGGTCGCCTCCTCGGAGCGGATCCGCACCGACCTGGGCTGGCGGGCCACCCGCGACCTGCGCGCGATGGTGGCTGACGCCTGGACGTTCGGCCAGCAGACGGCCCGCAACGCCACGCAGCCCGGCGCGGGCGCCCGATGATCTCCGGCCCGGACGGTCACGTCGCCGCGGGCCGACACTCGGCGGCGGAGCGCGGCGCCCGGTGGTTCCGCACCTGCTACGGGCACCGGCCGCAGGGCGTCTGGCTGGCGCCCGGGCGGGTCAACATCATCGGTGAGCACACCGACTACAACGACGGCTTCGTGCTGCCGTTCGCGCTGGGCGAGGGCATCGTGGCCGCCGCGTCACCGCGCCGCGACGACGTGCGGGCCCGGCGCACCCGCCGGCACCCCAGTCCCAGCGTGGAGACCCCGCGGGCCCGGCGGCGGCCCGGGCCGGACGGTACCCCGGCCAAGCTGGACGAGATCCGGGATCAGCTGCCCGGCTGGGCCCGGTACCCGGCCGGGGTGGCCTGGTCCCTGCTGGCGGCGGGCTACCCGGTGCCCGGGGCCAGCCTGGCCATCGACTCGTGGCTGGCCGACGGGGCCGGGCTGTCCTCGTCGGCCGCACTGGAATGCTCGGTCGCCCTGGCCCTGACCGAACTGGTCGGACCGGACTCGCTGGGTGACTGGGCCCCGCATGGCTGGGCCCCCGGCGGCGCGGACCAGGGTACGGCGAGCCGGCCGGACCTGCCGCGGCCCGCGCTGGCCGGCATCGCGCGCCGGGCCGAGAACGAGTTCGCCGGGGTGCCGTCCGGGATCATGGACCAGTCCGCGTCGCTGCTGTGCCGGGCCGGGCACGCGCTGCTGCTGGACTGCCAGTCGCTGGAATCGAGCCAGGTGCCGTTCCGGCCGGGCCGGGCCGGGGTGCGGGTACTGGTCATCGACACCCGGGCCAAGCACAAGCTGGCCGACGGCGAGTACGGGAGCAGGCAGGCCGAGTGCGCCGAAGCGGCCCGGCGGCTGCGGGTCCCGTCGCTGCGCGCCGTGCACGACGTCAGCGGGCTGCACGCGCTGGACGACCCGGTGCTGCACCGCCGGGCCCGGCACGTGGTCACCGACAACCTGCGGGTGCGCCAGGTGACCAGCCTGCTGCGCGCCTCGGGCGGCGGTGACTTCCGCTCGCTCAGCGAGGTCGGCGCGCTGCTGAGCCAGTCGCACGCCTCGCTGCGGGACGACTTCGAGGTGTCCTGGCCGGAAGCCGACGTCACCGTGGACGTCGCCGTCGACGCCGGCGCGCTGGGAGCCCGCATGACCGGCGGCGGCTTCGGCGGTTCCGCCCTGGCCCTGATCCCCGAGGCCGACGTGGACCGGGTGTCGGAGCGGATCCGGCGGGCCTTCGCCGAGCGGGGCTGGACCGAGCCGGAGTTCCTCAGCGCCTTCCCATCCGATGCCGCCCAGCGCATGATCTGAATATGATCGCGAGGCTATGGCGGGGAGCGGTGCGGGCCCAGGACGCGGACGACTACGCGGCCTACGTCCAGCAGACCGGGATCGAGAGTTACCTGCAGACTCCGGGCAACCGGGGGGCCTGGCTGCTGCGCCGGCCCGACGGCGGCCGGGAGGAGATCGTCACCCTGAGCTTCTGGGACTCGGTGCAGGCCATCGAGGCGTTCGCGGGCGAGGACATCAACCGGGCCGTCTACTACCCCGAAGACGACCGGTACCTGCTGGCGCGCGACCCGAACGTGCTGCACTACCAGGTGCCGGACACCGAGTAGATCAAGTAGGTCGAGTGGGTCGAGTGGGGAGCGGTTGATGGGGGTGCGCGAGGACGCGGCGGCGATCGCGGGGGACCTGGCCGAGCTGCGGCACGCCATCCACCGCGAGCCCGAGATCGGCCTGGAACTGCCGCTGACCCAGGCCAAGGTACTGGACGCCCTGGACGGGCTGCCGCTGGAGGTCAGCACCGGGCGCAAGCTCAGCTCGGTGACGGCCGTGCTCCGCGGCGCACGGGCCGGCGCCGGCCGGGGTGACGGGGCGCGGCCGTCGGTCCTGTTGCGGGGCGACATGGACGCGCTGCCGATCACCGAGGCCACCGGCCTGCCCTACGCCTCCCGCTTCGAGGGCGTGATGCACGCCTGCGGGCACGACCTGCACACGGCCATGCTGGCCGGGGCGGCCCGGCTGCTCAGCACCAGGCAGGCGGAGCTGCCTGGGGATGTGATCTTCATGTTCCAGCCGGGCGAAGAGGGCTATCGCGGGGCGGACGTGATGATCGGTGAGGGCGTGCTGGAGGCGGCCGGTCCGCGGCCGGTCGCCGCGTACGCGCTGCACGTCTCGTCGACCCAGTATCCGTGCGGGCTGTTCGCCACCCGCCCGGGGCCGATGCTGGCCGCGGCCGACATCATCCGGGTCACCGTGCGCGGGCGCGGCGGGCACGCCTCCCAGCCACACCTGGCCGCCGACCCGATCACGGCCGCGTGCGAGATGGTCACCGCGCTGCAGACGATGGTGACACGGCGGTTCGACGTGTTCGACCCGGTGGTCGTGACGATCAGCAGCTTCCACGCCGGCACGACCGACAACGTGATCCCGGACGAAGCCGCTTTCCTCGGGACGGCCCGTAGTTACAGCGCAGCGGCCAGGGACCGGCTCCGTGAGAACATCATTAAAATTATTAATGATCTTGCTGATGCGCATGGAGTCGAAGCCGACGCACACTACGTCGACGAATACCCGGTAACGGTCAATGACGCCGCCGAGGCCGAATTCGCGCGGGCGGCCGTGGCGGACGTGTTCGGCGCAGGCCGGTCGATACTCAAGGCGTTCCCGATGACCGGGGCCGAGGACTTCTCCTACGTGCTGCAGCAGGTACCGGGGGCATTCCTGTCCGTCGGCGCGGTGCCGCTGGACCGGGACCCGGCCACCGCGCCGTCGAACCACTCGGCCGCGGCCGTGTTCGACGACGCCATCCTGGCCGACGGGGCCGCGTGTTACGCCGAGCTGGCCCTGCGCCGCCTCGCGATCGCCTGAGCTGTCCGGGGCGGCCTGGGGCCCCGGGCGCCGGTCCTGGGCGGCTAGAGGCTGGCTACGTCGGCTTGCTTGGCCCGCACGGCCTCGGCCGCCTCACGCAGGCCAGCCAGTTCGGGCTCGGTCAGGTCGCGCTCGACCACCCGCCGGACCCCGGCCGCGCCGATCTCTGCCTCCACCCCCAGGTAGACGCCGGAGATCCCGTACTGGCCATCGACCCACGCGCACACCGGCAGCACCGCCCCGGCGTCCTCGGCCACCGCACGGGCCATCCGGGCCGCCGCAGCCGAGGGCGCGTAGTAGGCCGATCCGGTCTTGAGCAGGGCGACGACCTCGCCGCCGCCGTTGCGGGTCCGGGTGACCAGGTCCTCGATGTCCGCCGCCGCCATCACCTCGGTCAGCGGCCGGCCGTCCACCGTGCACGCGGACGGCACCGGCACCATGGTGTCGCCGTGCGAGCCCAGCGTCAGCGTCCGCACCGAACCGACCGGAACCCCGAGTTTGTCGGCCACGAAGCTGGTGAACCTGGCCGTGTCGAGCATCCCGGCCTGGCCCAGCACCCGGTGGGCGGGCAAACCCGACACCTTGGCCGCCAGCGCGGTCATCTCGTCCAGCGGGTTCGACACCACGATGAGGACGGCGTCGGGCGCGTGCTTGACCACGTTCTCGGTCACGTTCCGTACGATCTTGGCGTTGGTCTCGATCAGGTCCATCCGGCTCATGCCCGGCTTGCGGGCCAGGCCGGCCGTGATGATCACGATGGCCGAACCGGCGGCCGCCTCGTACCCCGTCCCGTCCGGCCCCGTGGTCACGCCGGTGACCCTGGTCTCGAAGCCCTCGACCGGCCGCGACTGGTTCAGGTCCAGCGCGAGACCCTCCGGGCGGTCCTCGATGATGTCGGTCAGCACGATCTCGTCGAAGATGTCGTACTCGGCCAGCCGTTGGGCCGTGGTCGACCCGTAGAAGCCGGCCCCGACCACGGTCACCTTGCCCCGGCGGGTGGGTGGATTGCCCTGGCCTGCCGTCGCTTCGATGCTGGACATGCTGGGTCTGTCCTTTCTCGGCCGGTTCCGGATCGGCCGGCACTGTGCTGGCCGACACTGTGCTGGCCGACGTGGACGCCCGTGGTTCCGGTGGCCGGTTGGCCAGCCATGGGCCGGCGCAACGGTCAGGTCGGCGGCAAAACCAGGGCGATCACCAGCAGCCCGGCGCCGAGGATGCCGAACGCCAGCACGTCAGCGAACCGCCGCCGGTTGGCCAGCAGCCCCACCGCACTCTGCGGAAGCGCGCGCCCGGCCC
>CAXUJF010000281.1:4596-7919 GCA_964250865.1 uncultured Streptosporangiaceae bacterium | reverse complement strand
GGCACGGCGCCGGCCGCGACGGTGGCCCCGGACCCGGCGCTCGAGCCGCCGGAGGTCCGGGCCGGGTCCCACGGGTTGCGGGTCACGCCGGTGCGCGGCGAACTGCCGGTGCCCTTCCAGCCGAACTCCGGGGTGGTGGTCTTGCCGATCACCACCGCGCCCGCGTCCACCAGCCGCGCCACCATCGGCGCGGATTCCCGGGCGGGCTCGTCCGAGCTGGTCAGCGAGCCCTTGCCGGTCGGCTCACCCTGATAGCAGAAGTTGTCCTTGACCGCGATCGGGACGCCGTGCAGCACGCCGCGGATCCGGCCGGCCCGGGCTTCGGCTTCCCGTTCGGCCGCCTCCCGGCGGGCGCGGGCGGCCAGCAGCGCGGCGTAGGCGTTGATGGCCGGCTCCGCCGCCTGGGCCAGGTCCAGCGCGCACTCGGTCAGCTGCACCGGGGAGAGCGACCCGTCGGCGACCTGCCGGGCCAGCCCGAGCGCGGTCGAGGCCTGATACTCCCCGGGGCTGAGCGCGGCGTACCGGGCGGGCGCGGTCACGACGACCCGTTCCGGCCGGCCCCACCGCCCGGACCCGCCGGGTCCAGGGTGGCCCAGGCGGCGGCGCACCGGTCGGCCCAGGACAGCGGGACCGAGGTGCTGATCTTGACGAACCGCGCACCGAAGGCCGGCGACTGGTAGGTGCCGGACCGGATGAACACGTCCTGATCCAGCAGCGCGGCGCACACCTGGTCCGCGGTCCAGCCGTGCCCGCTGATGTCGACGGCCAGGAAATTGCCCTGGGACGGCTGGACCAGCACGCGGCCGAAGCCGCTGCGCTCGACCGCCGCGGTGACCGTCCGCTGGTTGCGCCGGGTGGTGGCCCGCAGCTCGCGCAGCCAGGGTTCTTTGACCTTCAGGCCCGCGATGGCGGCCCGCTGGGCGCAGATGTTGGCCCCGAGCGGGTTGGACGGGGTGGCGGTCAGCCGTTCCAGCAGGGCCGGGTCGCCCACGACGGCGCCCAGCCGCAAGCCCGCCAGCCCGAGCCACTTGGAGAAGCTGTAGGTGGTCAGGGTGGCCTCCGGGTACAGCTCGGCCATCAGCGTGTGCCCGTCGGCGAAGTGCCGGTAGGTGCAGTCGTGCACGATGATCGCGTCGTGGGCGCGGGCCAGGGCGGCGATGGCCTCGAGCTCGGCCCGCCCGTACGAGCTGCCCAGCGGGTTGAGCGGATCGATCAGGTAGATCAGCGACCGCGGTTCGATGACCTCGGCCAGCGCCGCCGCGCTGAGCCGGTAGCCCGCTTCGGCGCGGTACACCCCGACCGCGGTCACCGGCACGCCTTCAAGCGCCACGAACCGGCCCGGCCAGGGCCAGCCCGGGTCGGTGGTGATGAGCCGGGACAGGCCGGAGGCCAGCGCGGTGCAGATGTGGTGCAGGCCGCCCACTGCGCCGTCGGTGATCATCACGGCCCGCCCCGGCAGCCCGAGGTCGGCCGCGATCAGCTCGCGCAGCTCCTCGAAGCCAAGGGCGGGTGCGTACCACTGGAACTCGTGCCGCCGGGTGCTGTCCAGCAGCGCCGCGACCACCTCCGGTGGCGGCTCCAGGTGGGTGGTGTTCTGGCCCATCCAGGCCAGGTCCGGCCGGGCCAGCAGGGCTTCGAACGATGGCGCCTGCGAGGTCACCGCGGCCGTGGTCACGCGGCTCCCGGCTTCAGCGCCAGCGCACCGAAGGCCGCGTAGACCTGGGTCGCCTCCACGATGTCGGCCACGCTCAGGTGCTCGTCCGGGCAGTAGACCGGCTCGCCGCCGGGACCGAAGATGACCGTCGGCACCTTGGCCCCGAAGCTGGCCGTGTCGCCCAGCCAGCTGGCCGCCTGCAGCACCGGCTCGGTCCCGCGCACCTGCCGTACCGCGTCGGTCATGATCGTCACGACCTCGTCGTCGCGGCCGGCCAGGTAGCCGTCCTTGACGTCGGCCAGCTCGACCTCGGCCCGGAACCGCGGGTCACGCTGGGTGGCCGCGGCCAGGCAGCGGTCGATCTCGGCCCGGACCTGGTCGGCGGTCACGCCGGGCTGGGGCCGGCAGTCGACCCGGATCACGCACTCGTCCGGGATCATCGACGGGCCGCCGGGGGGCAGGCCGCCGTAGATCCGGCCCGGCGCCATATAGGTCTCCGCGCCGAACAGGTCGGTCACCCACTGGTCGAGCCGGGGGGTGAGGTGCGAGGCGTCGAGTTCCAGCACGGCCTGCGCGGCCAGCGCGTTGGCGTTGACGGCCAGCGGCTTGTGGCAGGTGTGGGCCGACTTGCCGAGCACGGTGATGTCGAAGTACAGGCGGCCGCGGTGGCCGAGGAAGATCTCGTTGTCCGACAGCTCGCCCAGCACGGCCAGGTCGGCCGGATAGGAGTCGAAGTAGGCGATCGAGCCCAGCTGGTCGCCCATGTGGTCGGACACCGCCGCCATGGCCAGCGTGCCCGTCAGCGGTACCCCACTGTCCCGCAGCGCTTCCATGGCCACGATCTGGCAGACCAGGGCGGCCTTCATGTCCATGATGCCGTGCCCGTAGATGCTCCCGTCGACCAGCTCACCGGAGAACGGCTCGGTGACGGTCCAGCCGTGCGAGACCGGCTTGGTGTCCAGGTGCCCGGTGAACACGACCCGCCGGCCGGCGCCGAAGGACAGTTCGCCCAGCGCGTTCGGGCGGTTGCCGATCACCGGCTGCAGCGCGGTGGCCTCGAAGCCGGACTCCTTCATCACGCCGTGCAGGAACTCCGCCAGCGGGCCCTCATCCCCGAGCACGCTCGGGATCCGGCACACCTGCGTGACGAGCTCGACCAGGCGATCGGTGTCGATGGCGGCGACCGCAGCCGCGGCGGCATCAGTCATGCGCGTGAATGCTCCCATCGAAGATCTGAGATCTTAGAGGAGCTTAATCCACCGCACCCGTCCGGCTCTAGGGGCAGGTCAGTGTTAACCGTGCCGAAACACGACCTGACTACCCTCGACTCTGGCCTGCATGACCTGCTAAGCAGCGGGACTGCCGGCCGGGCTGGACAGAACCCGCAGCAGTTTGTTAGATCTGAGATCTCATAGCCTTGAACTAGCTTCCGGAAGGCGGGGCATGACTGGCTCCCTGGAAAGCCTGGATCATTTCCTGACCCGGCCGCTCGGGCTGGTCATCGGCGGTACCGAGCAGCCCGCGGCCAAGGGCGGCAGCTTCGGCACCGTCAACCCGTAGACAGGGACGGCCCCCCCCCGCCGTCGCGCGCCGGGGCCGGCCAGCGGCGCGCCGAGTGGTTGCCGGGGAAGTTGAGGTGGACCTGCGAGTGCGGCGCCCACGTGCGGGG
>CAXUJF010000281.1:0-4586 GCA_964250865.1 uncultured Streptosporangiaceae bacterium | reverse complement strand
GCGCACCTCTGACCACGGTGGCCGACGGCACCGAAGCCGACGTCGACCTGGCCGTGGCCGCCGCCCGCAGCGCCTTCGAATCATGGTCCGCGCTGGCCCCGGCCACGCGGGCGGATCTGCTCTGGCGGCTGGGCCACCGGGTCGAGGAACTGGCGGGCGAGTTCGCCCGGCTGGAAGCGCTGGACAACGGCAAGCCGACCAGCGAATCGCTGGCCGTCGACGTGCCGCTGTTCACCGGGCTGATGAAGTACTACGCCGGCTGGGCCACGAAGATCGAGGGCGAGACGATCCCGACCGCCGGCGGCGCTCCGTTCCACGTGTACACCCGGCGTGAGCCGGTGGGCGTGGTCGCGGCCATCATCCCGTGGAACTTCCCGCTACTGATGTGCGGCTACAAGCTGGGCCCGGCGCTGGCGGCCGGGAACACGGTGGTGCTCAAGCCGGCCGAGCAGACCCCGCTGTCCGCCCTGCGGCTGATGCAGGTGATGGCCGAGGTCGGCTTCCCGCCCGGGGTGGTCAACGTGGTGACCGGGTACGGCCCCACGGCCGGCGCGCCCCTGGCGGCCCACCCCGACGTGGACAAGGTCACGTTCACCGGGGAGACCGGCACCGGCCGGAAAATCATGAACGCGGCGGGCGGCAACATGAAGCGCCTGTCGCTGGAGCTGGGGGGCAAGTCACCGAGCCTGGTCTTCGCCGACGCCGACCTGGACGCGGCGGTCGAGGGCACGTTCGGCGCGGTCTACTTCAACCAGGGCCAGTGCTGCATCGCGGGCGCCCGGGTCTACGTCGAGGACTCGGTCTACGACGACTTCCTGGCCCGGCTGACCGCCCGGGTGGACCAGGTGCGCCTGGGCAGCGGGCTGGCGTCCGGGACCACGATGGGCCCGCTGGTCAGCGCGGAGCAGCGGGACCGGGTGTACAGCCTGATCGACTCGGGCCTGGCCGACGGAGCCCAGGCCATCGGCGGCAACGGCCGGGTCGACGACCCGGCCCTGGCCGGCGGGTTCTTCGTCCAGCCGACGATCCTGACCGAGGTCCGGCCGGAGATGCGGGTCATGCGCGAGGAGATTTTCGGCCCGGTCGCGCTGGTGTCCCGCTTCAGCACCGAGGCCGAGGCGGTCCGGGCGGCCAACGACACCTCCTTCGGGCTGGCTTCCGGGGTGTGGACCCGCGATATCAAGCGCGGTCACCGGGTCGCGGCTGCGATCCGGGCCGGGGTGGTGTGGGTCAACAACTACGGCTGGTTCGACGTCGCCGTGCCCTACGGCGGGTTCGCGCTCAGCGGGTTCGGCAAGGAGCTGGGCCGCGAGGCCCTCGACGCGTACCTGCAGACCAAGACGGTCTGGATCGACCTTTCGTGATCGTCATCGAGAACGGCACCGTGCTCACCGTGGACGACGCCGGGCACGTGTACTTCGGCGGCCATGTGGTGCTGGACGGCGACCGGATCGCCACGGTGGGCGCGGGCTCGTACCCGGGCCCGGTCCAGCCCGGGGACGAGGTGATCGACGCGGCCGGGATGGTGGTGCTGCCGGGCCTGATCGACCTGCACTTCCACACCGCGGTGGGCAAGGGGTACTGCGACCATCTCCCGCTGTGGGAGTCGCTGGAGCAGTTCTGGTACCCGTCGATCCGGGCCCTGGACGCCGAGACCGCCTACTGGGCCGCGGCGGCCAGCTACCTGGAGTCGATCAAGAACGGCGTGACCACGGTCAACGACATGTACCGGCGGCTGCCCGACCTGGGCCGGGCGGCCAGTGACATCGGCATCCGGGCCGTGCTGTCCAACGACGTCGCCCTGGACGAGCACAACCTGGACACGCTGCAGGACAACCAGGACGCCTACGACGCGGTGCACGGCTCGGGCGAGGGCCGGATCGAGGTCCGGGTCGGGATCGAGTGGCTCCCGCTGGCCTCCCCCGGGTTGCTCCGGGACGCCCGGGCCCTGGCCGACGACCTGGGCACCGGCATCCACGTGCACCTGAACGAGTCGCTGACCGAGGTGGAAAACAGCAAGGAGCGGTTCGGGCAGCGGCCCACCGAAGTCGCTTACGACGCCGGCCTGCTCGGCCCGGACTGCGTGGCCGCCCACTGCGTGTGGCTGTCCGACACCGAGATCGCCCTGATGCGGGAGACCGGCACGCACATCGCCCACTGCCCGTCCAGCAACGCCAAGCTGGGCAACGGCATCGCCCGGGTCCCGGAGATGCTGGCCGCGGGCCTGAACGTCGGGCTCGGCCACGACGCGGCCGAGTCCACCAACAACTGCGACCTGTTCGAGGTGATGAAGTTCACCGCGCTGATCCACCGGGCCGCCCGGGTCGACGCGAGCCTGTTCCAGGCCCCGGACGTGCTGGCCATGGCCACCCGGAACGGGGCCGCGGCCCTGGGTCACGACACCGGCCAGCTCAGCGTGGGCCGCAAGGCCGACGTGATCCTGGTCGACACGCGCAACGTCATGTTCACCCCGCTGGCCGAAGCCAACGCCGACCAGCTCCACTCCCATCTGGTCTTCGCGGCCAACGGCAGCGCCGTCGACACCACCATCGTCGACGGGCGTGTGCTGATGCGCGGCCGCGAACTGCTGACCATGGACGAACCCGAAATCCTGCGCCAGGCCAACGCGGGGCTGACCCGGGTGCTGAGCCGGATCGGTGCCTGAGCGCAGCGACCGAGAACGGAGCCGCCGTGCTGATCGACGCGCACACGCACATCCTGAGCCTGGCCGAGGACGCCGAGTTCACCACCGAGTACGGCCGGGAAGGCTCGCTGTGCATCTACCGCAGCCTGGGTCAGCTGCCGGCCCACCGGATGCCGACCGAGGAGGAATGGGAGGCCAGCGGGTACAGCCAGCGGGGCTTCCCGGTCATCGGGCCGGCTGAGTCCATCCGCGACCACCCCGGCTTCGACAAGATCGTTATCCTGGCCGTGTCGCCGCAGTTCCTGGAGGGAGAGCTGATCGGCACGGTCGACAGCTACGGCATCACCGGCGTGCCCGGGCCATCGAGCCCGGAGAAGTGCAACGACTACATCGCCGCCATCCAGGCTTCTGCGCCGGAGGTGTTCATCGGCTACGCCTCGGTCAACCCGGCCTACCGCGGGCCCAAGGCGGCGGTCCGGGAGCTGGAGCGGGCCGTGACCGAACTCGGCCTGCAGGGCCTCAAGCTGTACCCGATGTACCAGGACTGGTCCCCGGCCGATCCGGTACTGGCCTTCCCTGTTTTTGAAAAGGCGGAAGAGCTGGGCCTCCCGGTCATGGTCCACCAGGCGGGCTCGACCCGGATCGACGCCCGGATGGAGTACGCCCGGCCGACCCTGCTCGACGCGGCCGGCCGCCACTTCCGCAACCTGCGGCTGACCATCGCGCACTGCGGGCTGCCCTGGGTCGACGAGGCCCTGTTCATGCTGACCAAGCACCCGAACTTCTTCGCCGAGCTGAGCTACTACATCGCCACCGTCACCCCCGAGGAGCTGTTCCGGTTCCTGGTGCACGCGCAGCAGTCGTTCGTGCCGCTGGAAAAGCTGTTCTTCGGCACCGACTATCCCGGGTTCCTGTACGACCCGGTCGCGCTGCGGGCCAAGCTCCTGTCGGTCAACGAGCACGCCGGACGGGTCGGCGCCGAACCGGTCCCGCAGGCCAAGGTGGACGGCATCCTGGGCGACAACTACGCCCGCATGCTGGGCCTGCTGGACGAGCCGGCCGGTGCCCGATGACGAGCGAGTCCCAGCGGCTGAAGGCGCGGGGCGCAGCGGCCTGGGCTGCCGCGGTGGCCCACCCGATGGTGGCCGAGATCGGTGCGGGCACGCTGCCGCACGAGACGTTCCGGTTCTACTTCGAGCAGAACCTGGGCTACCTGCACGAGTACGCGCGCGCCATCGCGCTCACCGTGGCCGGGACCGGACCGGCGGGCGCCTACCCCGCTGGCACCTACCTGGCTGGCACGGGCGCGACTGGCCCGGGCGCCCGGGCCGCCGCGAGCACCCTGACCCGGTTCCTCGGGCAGATCATCGACGTCGAGATCCCGGCCAACGAGTCGTTCCTGACCCGCCTGGGCGGTTCGCCGGACACGCTGGACCCGCTGCTGCCCACGGCCTACGCCTACACCCGGCATCTGCTGGACGTCTGCCGCCAGGGCAGCCTGGCCGTCGCGCTGGCTGCCCTGCTGCCTTGCCAGTGGAGCTACGGCGAGATCGGCCAGCGCCTGGTTCAGGCCCCGCCGGCCGATCCGATCTACGCCGACTGGATCGCGATGTTCGCCGGGGACGGCTACGAGGACCTGGTGAGCGCGTCCACCGACCTGCTCGATCGCTGCTGCACGGTCGCGGACCAGCCGCTGACCGCGGCGGCGTTCGACCGCTCGACCCAGTACGAGATTGCCTTCTGGCAGATGGCCTACTCGCGCGGCAAGTCCGATCTTGTTGTGATTTAGGCGTTTTATGCTTCAGCTGGGCTTACGAAGCCAGCTTGGGACGCGGGCGTGCGGCGGGCGGGGGCCGCCCCCCCCGGGCCGGGCGCCGCCGGCCAAAGTTAGGCCCCGCCCCGGCCCCGCCGGCGCCCCGGGGGGGGCCGGGGGGCGGCCCCC
>CAXUJF010000280.1:0-7920 GCA_964250865.1 uncultured Streptosporangiaceae bacterium | reverse complement strand
AGATCGGCCGGGTCGGTCACCGCGATGTCCCCGCCGCCACCCGGCACCGGGCTGCCGAGAAAGACCTTGCCCCGCCACGCTGACTCGTCCATGAGTGCCATGACTACTCCGAGATGGTATGTGCGATGTCCGAACGATGGTGCTGAGGGCGAACTTAGGGCGGCAGCGTGAGTGGTGTCAAAGGACCACCGGGACTATGTTCGACTCGTGCGCGGAGCGAACAGCGAGAACGGCGCCCGGGACGCGGATTTCATCCAGTCCCTGGAGCGCGGGCTGGCGGTCATCCGCGCGTTCGGGGCCGAGCACCCCAAGCTCAGCCTGTCCGAGGTGGCGGCGCGCACCGGGCTGAGCCGGGCCGCGGCGCGCCGGTTCCTGCACACGCTGGTCAACCTGGGGTATATGCGGATGGAGGGCAGCCAGTTCTCCCTGCGGCCCAAGATCCTCGAGCTGGGCTACGCCTACCTGTCCAGCCTGTCGCTGCCCGAGGTGGCCATGCCGCACCTGGAGCAGCTGGTCGAGCAGGTCCGGGAGTCCTCCTCGGTGTCCCAGCTGGACGGGGACGACGTGGTGTACATCGCGCGGGTGCCGACCCGGCGGATCATGGCCGTGGCGATCAGCGTCGGGACCCGGTTCCCGGCCTACGCCACGTCGATGGGCCGGGTGCTGCTGGCCGACCGCCCGGACGACTGGCTGGACGGCTATCTGGCCTCGGTCACGCTGGTCCCGCTGACCTCGCACACGGTGGCCGACCCGGTGGCGCTGCGGGCCGAGCTGGGCACGATCCGGGCGCAGGGCTGGGCCCTGGTCGACCAGGAGCTGGAAGAGGGCCTGCGGTCGGTGGCCGCCCCGATCCGGGACGCCGAGGGCCGGGCCATCGCCGCGGTCAACGTGTCCACCCACGCCGGGCGGCGCACCGTGGCCGAGGTCGTCGACGACCTGCTGACGCCGCTGCTGCGCACGGCCCAGGCCATCGAAACCGACCTGCGCCGGGCCGCGGGGACGGCCTCCGCGACGACCTCCGGAGTGGCCGCCGGAGTGGCCGCTGGGGGGCCGGCCGGGCCAGGGGCGCGGCGGGTGCCGTAACGGCGGGCGCGCCTGCCCCACGGCCGGGGCCCGCCTGCCACACTGGTGCCGTGCAGACTCTGGTTATCGATCACCCGTTGGTCACCCACAAGCTCACCGCGCTGCGCGACGTGAGCACCGAGACCGCCACGTTCCGGCGGCTCGCCGACGAACTCGTCACCCTGCTCGCGTACGAGGCGACCCGCGAGGTCCGGGTCCAGCCGGTCACGGTGCGGACCCCGCTCGGGGACGCGGCCGGGGTCAAGATCGGGAACCCGCCGCCGCTGATCGTGCCGGTGCTGCGGGCCGGCATCGGCATGCTGGACGGCATGATCCGGCTGCTGCCCATGGCCGACGTCGGCTTCGTCGGCCTGGTCCGGGACGAGGAGTCGCTGGTCGCGTCGACTTACGCCGACCGCATCCCGGCCGACCTGACCGGCCGCGAGGCGTTCGTGCTGGACCCGATGCTGGCCACCGGGGGCACGCTGCAGACCGTGATCGCGATGCTGGTCGAGCGGGGCGTAACGTCGGTGACCGCGGTGTCCCTGCTGGCCGCGCCGGAGGGGATCGCCCGCCTGGAGAAAGCGTTCGGCGAGCAGACCGGCCCGCCGGTCCGGGTCGTCACCGCGGCCGTCGATGACCGCCTGGACGAGCACGGCTACATCTACCCGGGCCTGGGCGACGCCGGCGACAGGCTGTTCGGCGAAGTTTAAAGGTCGAGGAGGGCGTCGAGGCCGACGGTTAGGCCGGGGGGGAGCGTGCCGATGCGGCGGGCGGCGAGGAGAACGCCGGGCATGAAGGAGGCGCGGTCCAGCGAGTCGTGCCGGATGGTGAGGGTCTCGCCGTGGCCGCCGAGCAGGACCTCCTGGTGCGCGACCAGGCCGGCCACGCGGACCGAGTGGACGTGGATGCCGTCGACCACGGTGCCGCGGGCGCCGGGCAGCTCGGAGGCGGTGGCGTCGGGCGGGGCGCCCAGCCCGGCGTCCTTGCGGGCGTCGGCGATCATGGCCGCGGTGCGCAGCGCGGTGCCCGACGGCGCGTCCGCCTTGGCCGCGTGGTGCAGCTCGATGACTTCGGTGGATTCGAAAAACCGGGCCGCCTGCTGGGCGAACCGCATCATCAGCACCGCACCGACCGAGAAGTTCGGCACGATCAGGACGCGCACGTCCGGGCGGGCGGCCGGGGCCGTGGCCAGCCAGTCCCGGACCTGAGCCAGCTGCTCGTCCCCGAACCCGGACGTGCCCACCACGGCGTTCAGGCCATGGCCGATGCACCAGCGCAGGTTGTCCAGCACCACATCCGGGCGGGTGAAGTCGACCACCACGTCGCACTTCAGCAGCGGGTCCCTCGTGTCGCCCTCATCGACCTGCGCCGCGACGGCCAGGTCGTCCGTCCCGGCGACGGCCTGGACGACCGTGCCGCCCATGCGGCCACGGGCGCCCAGGACGCCGACGCCGATCATAGAGCAGAGGCGAAGCTGGAGGTGTCGTCGAACGGGCCCACCACGGCCAGGGCCTTGGGCCGGGCGAGCACATCAGACGCGACCGCCCGGATGTCGTCGTGCGTGACCGCCTCGATGGCGGCCAGCGTCTCCTCGACCGGCTCCAGCCGCGGGTAGACCAGCTCCGACTTGCCGATCCGGCTCATCCGGGAGGACGGGTCCTCCAGGCCGAGCACGATCGAGCCGCGCATCTGGCCCTTGCCCCGCTCCAGCTCGGCGTCGGTCAGCCCACCGGAGACCAGCTTCTCGACCTCGCTGGTGCAGATGGACAGCACGTCGTCGGCCTTGGACGGCAGGCAGCCCACGTAGATGCCCCACATGCCGGTGTCGGCGTTCTGGGACCCGAAGCTGTACACCGAGTAGGCCAGGCCCCGCTTCTCACGGATCTCCTGGAACAGCCGGGACGACATGCCGCCGCCGAGGGCCGCGTTGAGCACGCCCAGGGCGTACCGGCGGTCGTCGGTGCGGGCCAGGCCGCCGCAGCCCAGGACCAGGTTGGCCTGCTCGATGCCGCGGGACACCAGCTTCAGGCCGGTGCCCGCGCTGTGGCGCCCGCCCGCGTACTCGCCGCTGAGCCGGGGCGGAGCGGCCTCGGCCCCCGGGGTGAGGGCCTGGCCGAACGCCTCGGCCACCTGCTGGACCAGGTCGTCGTGGTCCAGGCTGCCCGCGGCCGACACGACCAGGTGCTCCGGGCTGTACCGGGCCCGGTAGTGCTCGAAGATCTGGTCCCGGGTGATGGCGTTGATCGACTCCACCGTGCCGAGCACGGGACGGCCGAGCGGGGTGTCACCGAACAGCTGGGCGGTGAACGCCTCGTGCACGGTGTCGGTGGGATCGTCGTCGTTCATGGCGATCTCTTCCAGCACCACGTTGCGCTCAGCGTCCACGTCCTGCGGGCTGATCACCGAGTTGGTGACCATGTCGGACAGGATGTCGATGGCCAGCGGCAGGTCAGCGTCGAGCACCCGCGCGTAGTAGCAGGTGTACTCCTTCGTGGTGAAGGCGTTCATCTCGCCGCCGACCGCGTCCATCTCAGCCGAGATGTCCAGCGCACTCCGCCGCTTGGTTCCCTTGAACAGCAGGTGCTCAAGGTAGTGGGTGGCCCCCGCGTGCCGGACGTCCTCGTCGCGGGAGCCGACTCCGACCCAGATGCCCAGCGCGACCGACCGCACGGCGGGCAGCGTCTCGGTAACGATACGCAGCCCGCCGGGCAGGACGGTCCGCCTTACGGTGGCGCCGTCGTCAGAAAGGGTGCTCACGAGTCGCGCGGCCCTCGGCTGCGCTGACGGGTCCGGTGCGAGCCGTCCCCGCCCCCGTTGCCGCCACGGTCGCCGCCCCGGTCACCCCGGTCGCTGCGCGGGCCACGGTCGCTCTCGCCACCGGACAGATCCTCGCCAGCCGCTTCGCGCTCGACCACCTCGACCGGCACCAGCGACAGCTTGCCCCGGTCGTCGATCTCGCGGATCTCGACCTGGATCTTGTCGCCGACCTTGATCACTTCGTCGATGTTGTCGATCCGCCTGCCGCCGTGCAGCTTGCGGATCTGCGTGACGTGCAGCAGGCCGTCCTTGCCGGGCAGCAGCGACACGAACGCGCCGAACGTGGTCGTCTTCACCACCGTGCCGAGGAACCGCTCGCCGACCTCGGGCATGTGCGGGTTGGCGATCGAGTTGATCGCGTTCCGCGCCGCCTCGGCCGACGGGCCGTCGGTGGCACCGACGTAGATCGTGCCATCGTCCTCGATGGTGATCTCGGCCCCGGTGTCGTCCTGGATCGAGTTGATCATCTTGCCCTTGGGCCCGATGACCTCGCCGATCTTGTCCACCGGCACCTTGAGGGTCAGGATCCGGGGCGCGTACGGGCTCATCTCGCCCGGCGCGGAGACCGCCCCGCGCATCACGTCCAGGACGGTCAGCCGGGCGGCGCGGGCCTGGGTCAGCGCCCCGGCCAGGACCGACGCGGGGATGCCGTCCAGCTTGGTGTCGAGCTGCAGGGCGGTGATCACGTCCTGCGTCCCGGCCACCTTGAAGTCCATGTCGCCGAAAGCGTCCTCGGCCCCGAGGATGTCGGTCAGCGTCACGTACTCGCCGCCCTCGTGGATGAGGCCCATGGCGATGCCGGCCACCATGCCCTTCAGCGGCACGCCCGCGTCCAGCAGCGCCATGGTGGAGGCGCAGACCGAACCCATCGAGGTGGAGCCGTTGGAGCCGATCGCCTCAGAAACCTGGCGGATGGCGTACGGGAACTCCTCCCGGGCGGGCAGCACCGGCAGCAGGGCCCGCTCGGCCAGGGCGCCGTGCCCGATCTCGCGCCGCTTGGGCGAGCCGACCCGGCCGGTCTCCCCGGTCGAGTAGGGCGGGAAGTTGTAGTTGTGCATGTAGCGCTTGGTGCGCTCGGGGTTGAGCGTGTCGATCATCTGCTCCATCCGGAGCATGTTCAGCGTGGTGACGCCCAGGATCTGGGTCTCACCGCGCTGGAACAGGGCGGAGCCGTGCACCCGGGGCAGCACGTGCGTCTCGGCCGACAGCTGACGGATGTCGGCCAGGCCGCGGCCGTCGATGCGCAGGCCGTCGCGGATGATCCGCTCCCGGACCAGCTTCTTGGTCAGGGCGCGGAACGCGCCGCTGATCTCCTTGTCGTGGCCCTCGAAGCGGACACTGAGCCGCTCCTTGGCCTCGGCCTTGACCCGGTCGGTTTCGGCCTCACGCTCGGCCTTGCCCGCGATCGTCAGCACCTTGGCCAGCTCATCGGAGAACTCGCTGGCCACGGCCTCGTAGATGTCCTCGGTGTAGTCCAGGAAGAGCGGGAACTCCCGGGTCTCCTTGGCCGAGTGCGCGGCCACCTGCTGCTGCGCGTCGCACAGGACCTTGATGAACGGCTTGGCCGCATCGATGCCCTGGGCCACGACCTCCTCGGTCGGGGCGACCGCGCCGCTGCCCTCGGTAGCCAGCAGGCCCAGCGTCTTCGGGGTGGACTCGGCCTCGACCATCATGATCGCGACGTCGCCGGTCTCGGTCACCCGGCCCGCGATCACCATGTCGAAGGTGGCCTCGTCCAGCTGGGAGTAGTTCGGGAAGGCGACCCACTGACCCTTGATCAGGGCCACCCGGACGCCGCCGATCGGGCCCGAGAACGGCAGCCCGGAGATCTGAGTCGACAGCGAGGCGGCGTTGATGGCCACCACGTCGTACAGGTGATCGGGGTTCAGGGCCAAGATCGTCTCGACGACCTGGACCTCGTTGCGCAGCCCCTTCACGAACGAGGGGCGCAGCGGCCGGTCGATCAGGCGGCAGGTGAGGATGGCGTCCTCGGACGGCCGGCCCTCACGGCGGAAGAACGAGCCGGGGATCCGGCCGATCGCGTACATGCGCTCTTCCACGTCCACGGTGAGCGGGAAGAAGTCGAAACCCTCACGGGGCTGCTTGCCCGCCGTGGTGGCGGACAGGATCACAGTCTCGTCGTCCAGGTAGACGACGCAGGACCCGGCGGCCTGCTGGGCCAGTTTGCCGGTCTCGAACCGGAGCGTATGGGAGCCGAACTCGCCGTTGTCGATCACGGCTTCGGCAGTGAAAACACCCTCCACGGGAGGGACCTCCTTGCGGTCAATCCCGAGGCCCGCGGCGATGCGACGGCGCGGCCGGGGCGGAAACTCTGCCCAGCGGCCGGTCTTCGATCGAAGCCCCCGGCTCTGTCCGCTAGGGGCGGACCCGAGGACCACTACCGAGGACCGGCCCGTCCATGGGAACCGGGACCCGGGATGTCTGTTGAGCTCTGTAATTGTCTGGTGGGGCGGGCGGTGCGGTCAGGCCGCTCGCCCGCCCGGCCAGCGAAGTTACCGTCGCAGCCCGAGACGCTCGATCAGCGCGCGGTAGCGAGTGATGTCCTTCTTCGCCAGGTACTTCAGCAGCCGGCGGCGGCGCCCCACGAGGAGCAGCAGGCCACGGCGGCTGTGGTGGTCATGCTTGTGCACCTTGAGGTGCTCGGTCAGGTCATTGATCCGGCGGGTCAGCAGCGCAACCTGGACTTCCGGCGAACCGGTGTCACCCTCAGTGGTGGCGTGCTCCGCCATGATCTCTTTCTTCACGGCGTTTTCGAGCGGCACGTGGCTCCTTCAATGTATTCGTTCGGTGAGTTGGGAACCGCCGCATACCGCGGTCAGATGGTCCCCTGGGTCGCCGCATGAGGGTGCAGCAAAACCCGCCGGCAACCGCCGGCAACGTTTCACGTTATCACGGGGCCAGCAGTTGCCGGGCCTGGTCGACGTCGTGGTGCATCTGAACTATGAGGTCCTCGACGGAGTCGAAGCGCTCGGTGCCGCGCAGGCGGGCGGTGAAGTCGATGGCGACATGGGCGCCGTACAGATCCAGGTCGTCCCGGTCCAGGGCGTAGGCCTCGACCGTGCGCTCGTTTTCGCCGAAGGTGGCGTTGGGGCCGACCGAGATGGCGGCGGGCCAGCGGCCGTCGGCGGCGCCGTCCGCGTCCAGGCGGAGCAGCCAGCCGGCGTAGATGCCGTCCCCCGGTATGGCCGAGTGCGGCGGGCTCTCCAGGTTCGCGGTGGGGAAGCCCAGCTGGCGGCCGCGCATGTGGCCGCGGTAGACGATGCCCTCGACCCGGTGGGGCCGGCCCAGGGCCGCGGCCGCGGTGGTCACGTCCCCGGCCTCCAGCCGCTCCCGGATGAAGGTGGACGAGATCGTCACGCCGTCCGCGCCCAGCAGCGGCACGCCCTCGGTGCTGAAGTCGTACTTCTCGCCCAGCGTGGCCAGCAGCGGCACATCGCCGGCCGCCTTGTGCCCGAAACGGAAGTCCTCCCCCACCACCACGGCCGCGGCGTGCAGCCGGTCGGCCAGCACGGTGCGGACGAACTCGTCCGGACCGAGCTGGGAGAACTCGTAGGTGAAGGGGAGCAGGCACACCGCGTCCGCGCCCAGGCCGCTCAGCAGGTCGGCCCGGCGCCGGGCGGTGCACAGGAACGGCGGGTGCGAGCCGGGGCGGACGATCTCGTCCGGGTGCGGGTCGAACGTCACCACCACGACCGGCAGCCGCTGATCGCCGCCGTAGCCGGCCTCCGCGCGGGCGAGCTCGACGGCCCGGCTGACGATGCGCTGATGGCCGCGGTGCACGCCATCGAACACACCAATGGTGACGACGGACGAACCCCAGTCGTCCGGCACCTCGTCCAGGCCGTGCCAGCGGCGCACGCTGCGCTCCTTCCCACGATCATCGGCGGTTCCACGGTCACCCCGTTGGTCCCGCCCTCCAAGGGTGCCATGCGCGGGCGGCGGGCGGGGACCGAGGGGACCGTACGGGCAGGCACCCAAGCTACGGCACGAAAACCGCCAGCGCCCGGGCCTGGCCGC
>CAXUJF010000279.1:0-7953 GCA_964250865.1 uncultured Streptosporangiaceae bacterium | reverse complement strand
GCTGAGACCCCGGCGGATCTTGGCCAGGCGGAGAAACGGATCAGCCATCAGCCCCACTTCCGCCTTCGCAGCTCCCTGGACCCGGCCCAGTCTAGAGGTAATTGCAAATTACTTGCAATAACGTGTCCTGCGCAACTGGGGCGTTACGCGGCGCCGCCGTTGACGGGTGCGAGGTCAGATCATGGTGATGAGCATGAACGCCATCGTGACGCCCATGGTGATGCGGCAGCCGCGGGGCGCTGGCGGGCGGGCGCAGGGCCAGGAACATGTAGAGCATGGCCGCGCTGTGCAGGAGGTGGGGGGCGTGGTGCTCGCTGACCAGGGCGCGCAGGCCGCGGCCGTGGTACTCGCGGGCGACGCGGTAAGCGAACCAGGCGGTCAGGGCACCGAAGATCACTTCCCAGGCGCCCGACGGGAGCGTGCGGAGGCTGGCGGCCAGGGTGCCGGCCATGGCCAGGCCCATGAGCAGGTGGGAGACGTCGATGTCGGCGTCCGGGTCGGACCGGCGGCCGGCCCGCCAGGCGATGGCCAGGCGGGCGGCGCTGACCGCGGCCACTACGAGCATGACCGCGGCGAAGATGTCCAGGAGCCCGGCCGGGACGCTCATACTGCGCCCTCCATGGGGGTCTCCGTCGGGGCCGGTCCTGGGGCTTGTCTCGGGCGCCAGTAGGCCAGCGCGATCAGGACCAGCAGCGGGCCGGAGTTGGGATCGGTCATGCCCCCGGCCAGGATCCCGCCGAAGGCCTGGCCGGGAATCCAGATCAGCAGTCCCGCCACCACCGCCGCGATCACCGTGACGCGGACGGCCGGGGCGGGCAGGTAGACGCCCACGGCCAGGAGACAGAACACCACCGCGAGGCCGATGGAGAAGGCCAGGCCACGGTGGGCGGTCAGCGACCCGGTCCCGTTGACCAGGGCGGCCAGCCACCGGGGCTCACCGGCGGCCATGGCGGTGATGTCGTCGTGGGTTGCCTGCGGGGCCCGGTTGACCGGCAGCAGCTGGAGCACGGCCATGCTCCCCCACAACACCAGCCACAGGGCCCGGGCCACCGGGGCCCCGACCGCGCGGGCGGCCACGAACGGCGTTGTCAACGGGCTGGGCCGACTTGCGGGCCACAGCAGCGTGGCCAGCAGAGCGTAGAGGATGACCGCGCCAGGGCCGCCGGCCACCGCGCTGTCCGGGGTGGCCAGCACCCCGCCCAGGCCTTCACCGAGCCACCACACCGCCAGCGACCAGGCGATCGACGCGCCGAGCGCGACCCGGACCGTGGGCCGCCAGGCGATGCCCAGGCCGAGCAGCAGCTGGATGGTGGCGAACACCGCGTTGAGCAGGACCGGGTAGTGCTCGACCAGGTGGGCGTCCCAGGTGATCGGGCGGGCGATGACGGCCGGGTTGCCGCTGGCCGCCCCGGCCAGCAGCCGGCCGAACGCTTTGGTGAACATCCACGACTGGTACTGCAGCACCCCGTCCAGCAGCCAGACCGCGGCCAGCCCAAGCTGCAGGGCGCGACGACCGTCCATGGCCGCACGGGGGGCGTCCACCGTCTCCGGCGGGGCCGTCCAGGTGGCGGGCATGGAGCTGCTTTCGGCCGGGAGCGACGACGTCGGCGGCGCCCCGATCCCGGGCCGCCTGTGACCATTTAATTAAAAATGGTAGAGGGCCGGATAATTGCTCGGCAAGTCGATTTAGATCGGCTATTTATGGCGGCTAAAGACCAGCTCAGAGGGGTCTTGCCCGGGATTAGGGAAACCTGGTAGGGGTATCGGGTAAACCCTGCCGGGGTATTAGTCAGGGCGCCTTGATCAGGTAGCCGCCGGCCGGTGACGGGATAGGTCGTGGTGGCCATGGCGGGAGACTACTGGGTCAGGAACGGACCAGACGGGCGATGGCGTCGGAGGCCTCGCGGACCTTTTCGTTCGCGTTGTCGCCGCCCTCGGCCACGGCTTGGGCCACGCAGTGGCTGAGGTGCTCCTCGAGCAGGCCCAGGGCGACCGACTGCAGGGCCTTGGTCGCCGCCGACACCTGGGTCAGGATGTCGATGCAGTACTTGTCTTCCTCGACCATCCGCTCCAGGCCGCGGACCTGGCCCTCGATCCGGCGCAGCCGCCTGAGGTAGTTGTCCTTGTCGTGCGTATACCCGTGCATGCTGCCCCTCCGGCGTAGCAGGTCACCTTCAGTATGACCCAGCGCTGAACTTCCTGAGGCGCAGGCTGTTCCAGACCACGAAGACCGAGGACAGCGTCATGGCGGCCGAGGCCACGATCGGGTTGCGGAACCCGAGTGCGGCCAGCCACTCGGCCGGGCGAACGTCACGGGCGGCGGGCCAGCCAGGCCAGGCGGGTAGCGCGGACGATGAGGTCGCCGCGGTGGCGCACGCTGTCCGGGCCATCGTCGGCGACCAGAGCGGCCAGCGCCTGCTGGTCGGCCGGGTCCAGGCCGTCGCCCAGGCCGGTGCGCAGCCGGTCCAGGGTGAGCTGGGCGTAGCGGCCGGCCTGCGGCGGGAGCGGTGGCTCCAGGGCGACGGCGAAGGTCCGGCTCGCGGCGACGTCGAAGCCGGCCGCGGTCAGCCGGGGGGCCCAGTCGGCGCCTAGTTCCGGTACCTGTTGGCCCAGCCGGCCGGCCAGGAGGTGGTGCAGCCGGTCCTCCAGGCCCGACTCGGCCCCGGCGGGCAGGAAGCGGGGGAAGGACTCCAGCGCGCTGGTCTCGGCCACGACCAGGGCGCCGCCCGGGCGGAGCAGGCCGAGGATCCGGGTCAGGGCCTGGTCCGGGTCGGCCACGTGGTGCAGGGCCATCGAGGTCCAGACCAGGTCGGCCGGGCCGAGCTCGGGCCAGGGCTGGTCCAGGTCGGCCGGCACGACGTCGACCCGGCCGTCCAGGCCCAGTTCGCAGGCCCGGTGGCGCAGCCGGGTCAGCCGGTCCGGGGCCAGGTCGACCGCGGTCACCCGGGCCTCGGGGAACCGGCGCAGCAGGGCGAACGTCCCGGTCCCGGTCCCGGCGCCCAGGTCGGCGACGCGGGTCACCGGCGGCTCGGCGGTGGCGGCGATCCAGGCGGTGGCCTGGTCCAGGTACCCGGCCAGGACCTCGCCGTCCAGGTCGAGCAGTTCGGTCAGGGCTTCTTCGTCGTGCTCGTGTTCGCCGTGCCCGGCGGCGTGATCGTGTTCGCGGTGACCGGGGGCGGTGTGATGGTGGGCGGCGTGATCGTGTCCGTGCGGGTGACCCATGTCCCCACTGTAGGTCCGTATTGCGCCAGTGACATACTCTCTTGCGTATGACGCAAGACGGGGAACTCGACCGGCTGGTCCGAGCCCGGATCCGGGGGCTCCGGCTGGCGCTGGGCTGGTCCCTGGATGATCTGGCCGCCCAGTGCTACCTGAGCCCATCCACCCTGAGCCGGATCGAGACCGGTCACCGCCGGATCAGCCTCGATCAGCTGACCGCGATGGCCCGGGCCCTGGGCACCAGCATCGATCAGCTGGTCGAGTCGGCCGACGACGACGTGGTGATCCGGCCCCAGCACGACCAGACCCGGGGCATCACCACCTGGACGCTCAACCACGAGGACGGCCCGCACGGCATGACCGTGGCCAAGATGCGGGTCACCCGGCCGCCGGCCCAGGTCGGCCGGGCCGAGCTACGGGCTCACCCCGGCCGGGACTGGTTCACCGTGCTGTCCGGCACGGTGGTGCTGTTCCTGGGCGAGCGCACGGTCACCGTCGAGCCCGGGCAGGCGGCCGAGTTCTCAACGATGATCCCGCACGGGTTCGGCGCGCTCGGGGGCCCGGCCGAGATCATCGGCATCTTCGACCACGACGGCCAGCGGACCCACCTGCGCCCGGTCAGCAGCTGACGGAAGCGGCGTCCTGGGCGGCGGTTTAGGGTCCAGAGGTGACCAGTCCCGGCCCGCAGAGCGCCCTCGTCGTGGAGATCCCCGAGGCCGAGCCGGCCGTCGGGCCGCTGCGGGACCGGCTCGACGCGAACGCGCGGCTCGGTGTCCCGGCCCACGTCACGGTGGTGTACCCGTTCGCGCCGCCCGCGACCATCGATGCCGCGGCCCGGCAGCGGCTGACGGACCTGTTCGGGTCGATGCCCTCGTTCGGCGTCCGCCTGGATCGCACCGGCTGGTTCGGGCCGGACGTCCTGTGGCTCGGGCCCGCGGACCCCGCGCCGTTCCGGGCCCTGACCGAGCGCGTGGTCGCGGAGTTCCCGGCCTACCCGCCGTTCGAGGGCCGGTTCGCCGAGGTCATCGCGCACCTGACCGTGGGCCACGGCCAGCCGGTGGGCGACCTGCGGGCGGCTGAGGAGGTGGTCCGGGCGGGCCTGCCGATCGTGGCCACCGTCCGGGCGGTCACCTTGCTGACCAGCGAGCCGGGCGGCCGCTGGCGGCGTACGGCGAGGTTCAGTCTTGGGCGGTGAAGGCGTCGCCGAGGGCCTGCCATTCGGTCAGGCCGACCAGCTGGAATAGGGATTTCGGGTCGCGGCCGACCTGGCCGAGCGGGGTGCCGCCGAGCTCGGCCAGGGCGGCGATCATGGCGTGCGCGGCGGCGGCGAACAGGTCGACCGGGTGGATGGCGATGGCGTAGCCCAGGTCCTGGAGGTACTCCGGGCCGCCGTCGGGGGTCAGGCCGTCCAGGACCAGGTTGATCAGCAGCGGGGCGTCGACCTCCTTGGCGATCCGCTCCACCTCGGCCGCGGTGCGGGGCGCCTCCTGTCCGCCTCAACGCTACGTCGCTGGCCCGAGCACTGAGCCTTCAGTGGAGCAGTTGCAGGGATAATCCCTGCAACTGCTCCAGAGAAGCTCTGGCCTGAAAGCGTTGCGGCGAACGGGGCCGGTGGTACTTCTGAGAAATGTCCAGTCTCGACCGCTGGGGTTCGTGAGAGCCCCGAGGCGCGTGAGGCTCGGTGACGTGAGGGCGCAGGGCTGAGGCCATAGCAGCTGCGGCTGCGGCGCGGGGCTGGGGGCTTGTGGGTCGGGCGCGGAGCGAGGGATATGGCGCCGCCGGAGGGACGACTTCGCCTTCGCGCGGATTAGCAATTGGCGCGGGAAAGGGAGGCTTACGCGGGTGAAACAATCGGTCTTTGTCGCGGTTGAGATGGGCTTCTTGACATCATTAATGGTGAGTACGCTGAGGCCGGTTCCGGTGGGACCGGGACTGCTGGAGAGGCGGAATATTCGATGACGGCGCAGGCGGATCAGGAGAGCTACAGCTTCCAGGCCGAGGTGGTCCAGATCCTCGATCTGATGGTCCACTCGCTGTACAGCAACAAGGAGATCTTCCTGCGGGAGCTGATCTCCAACGCCTCGGACGCCATCGACCGGCTGCGGCTGGAGCTGATGGGCCACGGCGAGTCGCCGGATGCCGCCGGGCCGCTGCGGATCCGGGTCAGCTACGACGCCGACACAAGGACGATCACCATCGCCGACAACGGCATCGGGATGAGCCGGGACGAGGTCGTCGAGCACATCGGGACCATCGCCAAGTCGGGGACCCGGGAGTTCCTGCACGGGCTGACCGGGGACCAGCAGCGCGACGCGTCACTCATCGGCCAGTTCGGGGTGGGCTTCTACTCGGCGTTCATCGTGGCCGACCGGGTGGTACTGACCACCCCGCGGACGGGGCTGGCCGCCGATCAGGGCGTGCGGTGGGAGTCCGCCGGCCGGGGCGCGTACACCCTGGAGGCCGTCAGCGTCCCGGTCCGGGGTACCACGATCGAGCTGCACCTGCGGGACGGCGAGGACGAGCTGCTGAACGAGTACCGGCTGCGCTCGATCATCAGCAAGTACTCCGACCACATCAGCCTGCCCATCCTGCTCGGTGACGGGGACGAGCCGGTCAACCAGGCGTCGGCGCTGTGGGCGCGGTCCAAGAGCGAGATCAGCGACAGTGAGTACCGGGACTTCTACAAGCACATCACCGGCGACTTCAGTGACCCGCTGACCTGGCTGCACAGCAAGATCGAGGGCACCTACGAGTACACGCTGCTGCTGTTCATCCCGGGGGCCGCGCCGTACGACCTGTGGATCCCGGACTCCGGGCGCGGGGTCAAGCTGCACGTCCGCCGGGTGTTCATCCTGGAGGACGGGAACGGCCAGCTGATGCCGCAGTACCTGCGGTTCATCCGCGGCATCATCGACTCGTCCGACCTGCCGCTGAACGTGTCCCGTGAGCTGCTCCAGGGCAGCCGGGCGGTCAGCCACATCCGGTCCACCGCGGTCAAGCGGATCCTCAAGCAGCTGACCGACCTGGCCGAGCACGAGCCGGAGACCTACGCCACGTTCTGGTCGCTGTTCGGCGCGGTGCTCAAGGAGGGGGTGGCCGAGGACTACGCCAACCGGGACGAGATCGCCAAGCTGCTGCGGTTCACCACCACCACCTCGGCCGGCGGCCCGGACGTGTCGCTGCCGGAGTACGTGGCCCGGATGAAGGACGGCCAGGACAAGATCTACTACCTGCTGGCGCCCGGGCCGGCCGCGGCCACCAGCCCGCACCTGGAAGCGTTCCGGAGCAAGGGCGTGGAGGTGCTGCTGCTGAGCGAGCCGGTGGACAGCTGGGTGGTGGCCAACCTGCCCGAGTTCGACGGCAAGCGGCTGCAGTCGGTGGCCCAGGGCGTGGCCGACCTGGGCGGCCTGGCCGACGAGGCCGAGAAGCAGGCCCAGGAGCAGGCCAGCACCGATTTCGCCGGGCTCACCGGCAAGCTCAAGGAAATCCTGGGTGAGGCGGTGTTCGACGTGCGGGTGACGAGCCGGCTGACCAGCTCGCCCGCCTGCATCGTGGCCAACGAGCCGGACATCGAGATGAACCTGGCCCGGCGGCTGCGCGGCTCCGGGGTGCCGAGCCAGCCGGTGCTGGAGATCAACCCGCAGCACCCGCTGGTGGAACGGCTGAATACCCGGCTGGACGACCCGCAGCTCGGTGACTGGGCCCACGTGCTGTACAGCCAGGCGGTGCTGACCCTGGGCGCGCGGATCGACGACCCGGCCGGGTTCGTGACCGCGCTCAACGATCTGCTCGGATCCCTGACCGGGAGCGGGAGCGGCGCGGATGACTGAGGAGGCTACGACCGCCGACGAGCTGCCCTTCCGCTACGGGCCGCGGCTGGCGGCGGAGATCGAACGGCGGTGGCAGCAGCGCTGGGCCGCCGCGGGCACGTTCCACACGCCGAACCCGGTGGGGCCGCTGTCCGACGGGTTCGTGGCCGGCCGGACCCCGTTCTACGTGCTGGACATGTTCCCGTACCCGAGCGGGGCCGGGCTGCACGTCGGCCACCCGCTGGGCTACATCGGCACCGACGTGCTGGCCCGGTACCAGCGGATGAACGGCCGGCACGTGATGCACGCGCTGGGTTACGACGCCTTCGGGCTGCCGGCCGAGCAGTACGCGATCGACACCGGCCAGCACCCCCAGCTCACGACCGAGGCCAACGTGTCGGCCATGCGGCGGCAGCTGCGCCGGCTGGGGCTGGGCCACGACGAGCGGCGCGAGGTGGCCACCACCGACCCGGCCTTCTACCGCTGGACGCAGTGGATCTTCCTGCAGATCTTCAACAGCTGGGTGGACGAGCGGACCGGGCGGGCCCGGCCCATCGCCGAGCTGGTGGCCGAGTTCGAGTCGGGGACGCGCGCAGTGCCAGGCAACGTCCCCTGGGCCAGCCTGGACCCGGCCCAGCGCCGGGAGCTGGTGGACGGGTACCGGCTGGCCTACCGGTCGCAGGAGCTGGTCAACTGGTGCCCGGGACTGGGCACGGTGCTGGCCAACGAGGAGGTCACCCCGGACGGCCGCAGCGACATCGGCAACTACCCGGTCTACCGGCGGCCGCTGCAGCAGTGGATGCTGCGGATCACCGCGTTCGCGGAACGGCTGCTGGCCGACCTGGACGGGCTGGACTGGCCCGAGTCGATCAAGCGGCGGCAACGGAACTGGCCCTGGCGCTGGCCCTCGCTGACCGCATCGGCG
>CAXUJF010000278.1:0-7967 GCA_964250865.1 uncultured Streptosporangiaceae bacterium | reverse complement strand
GTCCAGTACCAGCGCGGCACGGACGAGATCGCCCTCATCCACACCGAGACCGACCCCCAGTTCCGCGGCCACGGCCTGGGCGGCCACCTGATCGCCGCCGTCCTGGACCAAGCTCGCCAACAGGGCCTGGCGGTCTTGCCCTACTGTCCCTTTGCCCGCCGTTACATCGCCGAGCACCCGGCCTACCTCGACCTGATCCCCGAAGACCGCCGCGCCGAGTTCGGCCTCTCCTGACCGCCCGCCCCGCCAGCCCATCCGCGCACCCGAACCATCCCCGCCGGGCCGGGCCGGGCCGGGCCCGTTAATTCTTTGGCCCTGCTGCTCCGCGTGGTCGCGCCCGGCGGGTAGTCAGTCGCTGGCCAGCAGGTCCAGGATCCGGGCCCAGGCGTCCTCGGTGGCGCCCGGGTCGTAGGCCGGGGTACCCGGCCAGAAGAACGCGTGCTGCACGCCGGGATAGACGATCAGTTCGTGCTCGACGCCGGCCTGGTCCAGCGCCGCGCCGATCTCCTTGCGCTCGGCCGCGTCGATCAGGGCGTCCTCCCCGCCCACCAGGTACAGCAGGCGGCCGGTGATGCCGGGGGTCAGGCTCAGCGTCGGGTCGGGCCGGCTGAGCGGGATGTCGGTACTGGGCAGCCAGCCGCCGTAGAGCACCGCGGTGCGGCTCACCGGCAGCCGGCAGGCGGCCAGGTAGGCCAGGTGACCACCCGCGCTGAAGCCGATCATCGCGGTCCGTTCGATGCCGGGCTGCCGGCCCAGCCAGGTCAGGCAGGCCGCCACGTCGGCCAGGGCCTGCTCCCGGTCCAGCCGGTGCAGCAGGGCGAACCCCTCCTCACGCCCCGCGCCGGTTCGCTCCAGCCAGCGACCGGAGGCCGCGTCCCGGTGGTAGAACTCCGGTGCCAGCGCCAGGTAACCCGCTCCGGCCAGCCGGTCCGTCACCCCGCGGATGTCCGGGTTCACCCCGAACAGCTCGTGCGCCACGACCACCGCGGTCCGGGCCGGAGCGCCCGTCTGGCGCACCGTCGGCCGGGCCAGATAGCCGGGCAGGGTGCTGCCGTCCGGGACCGGCAGCTGAATCAGTTCAGTCGTTGTCGTCATGGGCCCAGCTTGGCCCGGCCCGGCCGGGGTAACCACAGCACGCTGTTACTGGTACTGGCTTACTGGTACTGGCCTGCCTAGGCTGGCTGTCATGGCTCCCGAAGCAGGCTCCCGCGCGGACCCCGGCGCACTCGGCCAGCTGCTCCGCGACCGGCGGTCCCGGCTCAGCCCGGCCGACGTCGGCCTGCCCGCCGGCCACCGGCGGCGAACGGCTGGGCTGCGCCGCGAGGAGGTCGCGCTGCTGGCCAGCGTGTCACCGACGTACTACACGTTCCTGGAGCAGGGGCGCCCGGTCCGGCCCTCCGAGCAGGTGCTGGACGCACTGGCCGACGCGCTCCGGCTGACCGCGGCCGAACGGCGCTACCTGCGGGTGCTGGCCCATGGAGACGACCCGGGCGCCGTGGTTGCTCCGGCGGCCGAGCCGCTGGAAACGATCGATCCCGAGGTGGCGGCCCTGGTGCAGCGGCTGGAACCGCACCCGACGATCGTGAAGGGCCGGCGCTGGGACGTACTCGCGGCCAACCCCGCCGCCCGCGTGCTGTTCACCGACTGGACCGGCCTGCCGCCGGGCCAGCGCAACCTGGTGCGCTGGATGTTCACCACCGAGCGAGCCCGCGAGGTCTACCTCGACTGGGAGCCGGAGGCTCAGGCCATGCTGGCCCGGTTCCGGCTCGCCGCGGCCCGGCATCCGGGCGACCCCTCGTTCACCGCCTTGATCGAGGACCTGCTGCGGGACAGTGAGCACGTCCGGGCCTGGTGGCCCCGGCACGACGTGCGGGCCGTCGGCAGCGGGACCAAGAAGCTGCGCCACCCGGTCCTCGGCCCGGCCGACTACTCCCACGTCGTCCTGCAGGTCGCGGACCACCCGGAGCAGACCCTGGTCACCTACTCCGTCGCAAGCTGAGCGCAGCCGGGCCCGTCAGAGCAGGAACCGGAACAGCGGGCTCGAAGAGTCGATCTTCTCGATGGACGGTGGGGCGGCCTTCATCCGGTCCAGCAACCCGGGCAGGTCCTCGGGCCGGGACAGCTCGATGCCGACCAGCGCCGGGCCGGTCTCCCGGTTGCTGCGCTTGATGTACTCGAACAGCGTGATGTCGTCATCCGGGCCCAGCACCTCATCCAGGAACCGCCGCAGCGCCCCCGGCTCCTGCGGGAAGTCGACCAGGAAGTAGTGCTTGCGGCCCTCGTGGATCAGCGCCCGCTCGACCACCTCGGCGTACCGGCTGACGTCGTTGTTGCCGCCCGAGACCACGGCCACCACGGTCCCGCCCGGAGGAATCACGCCGACCGCCCCCTCAGGCAGGGCGGCCAGGTCGTTCAGCGCCCCGGTGGCCAGTGCGCCCGCGGGCTCGGCGATGATCCCGTCGATCTGGTACAGGGCCAGCATCTCCCGGCAGACCCGGCCCTCGTCCACCGTGACCAGGCGGGCCCCGGACGCCGCGATCAGCGGGTAGGTGATGTCCCCGGCCCGGCGGACCGCGGCGCCGTCCACGAACGTGTCCACCTCGGGCAGCGTGACCGGGCCGCCGGCCGCCAGCGCGGCGGTGACGCACGCGGCACCGGCCGGTTCGGCCCCGATGACCTGGACGGCGGGATGACGCTCGCCCAGCCAGGCCACCGAACCGGCCAGCAGGCCGCCCCCGCCGGCCGGGATGACCATCACGTCCGGGGCGCGCCCCAGCTGGGCCACCACTTCCCGGGCCACGGTGCCCTGCCCGGCGATGGTCCGCGGATCGTCGAACGCCGGCACCAGCGTCGCCCCGGACGCTGCGGCGTCCTGCGAGGCGGCGGCGGACGCCTCGTCATAGGTGTCGCCACCCAGCACGATCTCGACCATGTCCCCGCCCAGCATGGCGATCCGGTCCCGCTTCTGCCGGGGCGTGGTGCGCGGCAGGTAGACCCGGCCCCGCACGCTCAGCGCCGAACAGGCGTAGGCCAGGCCCTGGGCGTGATTGCCCGCGCTGGCCGCCACCACCCCGGCCGCCCGGGCCGACTCGCTCAGCTGGGCGATCAGGTTGTAGGCGCCGCGGGCCTTGTACGAGCGGACGGTCTGCAGGTCCTCGCGCTTGAGCCAGACCTCGCAGCCCAGCAGCGCGGACAGCCGCCCGTTCCGCTCCAGCGGCGTGGTCGCCACCACCCCCGCGAGCCGTTCGGCAGCCGCTTCGACCAGCGCAGCGTTCACAGTCACCGGCTCAGTCTGCCGCACCAGGGCGGGCGCTCGTCGGCCCGCAGCCTAATCGTGCAGGCCGTGGATCCACTTCTCCAGCGTCCGGCGCTCGCGCTTGGTCGGGCGGCCCGCGCCGCGGTCGCGGACGGCCACCACCACCGCCTCTTCCCGGGGCGGCGGGGGCGGGCTGTGGTCGGCGTAGCACTCGGCTGCCACCGGGGCACTGACCCGCTTGCTGATGATCCGCACGACCTCGACGATGCGGTCGCGGTCCTCCTGGCGCACCCGGACCTCGTCGCCCGGCCGCACGGTGTGGGCCGGCTTGACCCGGGTGCCGTTGACCCGTACGTGTCCGGCCCGGCAGGCCGAGGCCGCGGCCGACCGGGTCTTGACCAGCCGGACCGACCAGATCCAGCTGTCCACCCGCCCGGTCTCCGCGTCAGCCACCCGGTCACTGTAGCCGCCCACGGCTGCCCACGGCCGGCCATGACGGGCGCATAAACACGGGCATTTTCCTCCTCTTTAGTAACCCTTTTAAATCGGAAGGCAATTAAATGCGCAAGTTCATGATGCGGACGCGACCGCACTAATGCCAACGGATCGGGCCAGCCAGCCACCCGGCCACCGTAATTGCCTCCGGCTGGCCCCATACTGGTCGCCGTGAACGACACCTTCCGCCGCCGCGTCGGCAGCCAGCTGGTCATCGAGGTGCGCGGGCCCGCCGAACTGGACCTGCAGGTGGCGGTGGCCGGCCTGCCCGGCGCCGACCTGCGGGAGGACCTGGCCATCACCCATAACGGCGAGCCGCAGTCCGTGACCGAGCTGAACCTGCCCGGTCCGAGCCGGGCCCACATCCTGCGGGCCAGCCCCGGCCGGGTGGTCGTCACCTACCAGGCCACGATCGAGGGCCGTGCCGCCCGGCCGGCGGTGACCGAAGCCGACCGGCTCAGCTACCTGCGGCCCAGCCGGTACGCCGAATCGGACCGGCTGGCCGCGGTGGCCCGGGCCGAGTTCGGCGGCGTCACCAAGGCCCAGGACCTGCTGGCCGCGGTCTCGTCCTGGGTCGGCACCCGGCTCAGCTACGTGCCGGGCAGCAGCGGCCCGACCGACGGCGCGGTGGAGACGCTGCTGAGCCGGCAGGGCGTGTGCCGCGACTACGCTCACCTGGTCATCGCGCTGCTACGGGCGCTGGACGTGCCGGCCCGGATGGCCGCCGTGTACGCGCCCGGGCTGGATCCGATGGACTTCCACGCGGTGGCCGAGGCCCTGGTCGACGGGGACTGGCGGGTGGTGGACGCTACCCTGCTCGCGCCCCGGGCCGGCCTGGTCCGCATCGCCACCGGCCGGGACGCGGCCGACACCGCGTTCCTGTCCAATTACGGTGGCGCCGTCGAGCTCGTGAGCACCCAGATCGCCGCGGTCACGGACGGCACGCTGCCCGGCGACGACGTCATCGACCTGGTCAGCATCGGCTGAGGCGACGAGGGAGCGACGATGACCGACGAGCCAAGGAGGCAGCCGAAGGACCCGAGGCAAGAGAGCCAGGCCGAGCGGGACGACCGCAACCTGGCCGAGCTGCTGCAGGAGCTGCGGGTGGCGGGCCTGGGCGTGCAGGTCCTGTTCGGGTTCCTGCTCTCGCTGCCGTTCACCACGGTGTTCAAGCAGCTCGGCGTGGGAGAGCGCGACCTGTACCTGGCCTGCCTGATCCTGGCCGCGGTGGCCACGGCGCTGCTGCTGGGACCGGTGGCCTACCACCGAGTGGTGTTCCGCCAGGGCCAGAAGGAGAAGCTGGTCCGGGCGGCCAACAAGCTGGCGATCCTGGGCCTGATCACGGTGGGCCTGGCCGTGTCCGCGTCGGTTCTGCTGGTGACCGGCTTCGTGGCGGGCTACGGTACCGGGACGGTCATCGCCGCGCTGGTGCTGGTCATGTTCGGGCTGCTCTGGTTCGCTCTCCCGCTTACCCGCCGCTGACCGGTCACGGCTTCAGGATGACCTTCTCGCAGTTGTCCAGCTTGTGCTTGAACATGTCGTACCCGCGCGGCGCTTCCGACAGCGGCAGCGTGTGCGTGATGACCCGGGTCGGGTCGATCTCGCGGTTGCGGATCCGCTCCAGCAGCGGCTTCATGTATCGCTGCACGTGGCACTGGCCGGTCTTCAGGGTCAGGGCCCGGTTCATCCACGCTCCGGCCGGGAACTTGTCGATCAGGCCGCCGTAGACGCCGATGACGGACACGATGCCGCCGCTGCGGCAGCTCGTGATGGCCTGGCGCAGCGCGTACGGGCGGTCGGTTTCGGCGCGAACCGCCTGCTTGGCCCGGTCGTAGGCGTAGATGGGCACGCTGCCGTGGGTGGCTTCCAGCCCCACCGCGTCGATGCACTTGTCCGGCCCGCGGCCGCCGGTCAGCTCTAGCAGTGCGGACCGCACGTCGGTGTCGGAGAAGTTAATGGTCTCGTATCCCGCGCCGTCCGCCATGGCCAGCCGGTACGGCTCCTTGTCGATGGCGATGACTTTCTCCGCCCCGAGCACCCGTGCGCTGTCCATGGCGAACTGCCCGACCGGCCCCGCGCCCCACACGGCGACCACGTCACCGCCGGTGATCTCGCACATCTCCGCGCCCATGTAGCCGGTGGGCAGGACGTCGGTCAGGAACAGCACCTGCTCGTCGGTCAGGCTGTCGTCGTCGATCTTGAGCGGGCCGACGTCGGCGAACGGGACCCGGGCGTACTCCGCTTGGCCGCCGGCGAAACCGCCGGTCAGATGCGAGTAGCCGAAGATCCCGGCGACCGGGTGGCCGAACAGCTTCTCGGCCAGGCCCGCGTTCGGGTTGCTGTTCTCACAGCAGGAGTACAGCTCAGCCCGGCAGGCCGAGCACGCCCCGCAGGCGATTGGGAACGGCACCACGACCCGATCCCCGACCCGTAGCGTGTCCGGGTGGACACCCTGACCCACCTCCACGACCTCGCCCATGAACTCGTGGCCCATGATGTCACCGCGCTGCATGGTGGGTATGTACCCGTCGAGCAGATGCAGGTCCGACCCGCAGATCGCGGTCGACGTGATCTTCACAATCGCGTCCCGCTGATTGAGGATCGCGGGGTCGGGGACGTCCCGGACCTGCACCTTGAGCGGGTTCATCCAGCAGTTGGCCTTCACGCCCTGGTCTCCTTGTCGAGTTCGTCGCGCGACAGCGGCTGCGCGGGATGCTGCGGGAACTCGTGCCGGGCCCGCTTGCCGCCGGGCGCGCCCTCGGACCTGACCACTTCGCCGGTTTCGGCCACCTGCTTGAACCGGCGCAGGTCATCGTCCAGCTGCTGGCGAGGGTCTTCGCCGTAAAGGCGGGCCACCGTCTCGCCGAGCTTGCCGCCCGGCATGTCGTACGTCAGCGTCACGTGCACTTCGGTGCCCCGGCCGCCCGGTGCCGGCCCGAACCGCACGTCACCGGAGTTACGGATGTCCGCTTCGCCCACCGACCGCCAGCTGATGTGCTCAGCGGCCACATCATCGATGATCTCTGCATCCCATTCGACGGTGATGCCGAGCGGGGCGCTGGCCCGCCAGTGAGTCCGGCCGTTTCCGATGGTGCGGACCTCATCCACGTGCGCCATGAAGCGGGGCAGCTCCTCCAGCCGCCGCCACAGGTCGTAGGTCTCCTGCGGGGACCGCGCGACGGTGGTCGTGCCGTGCACCTCCGTCGGAACCGGTTTCCGTGACCTGGTGACCGCGGCGTACGCATCCAGGCCGGTAATGCCCGCTACCGCCGCGGTGGCGGCCGCAGTGCGGGACAGCCCGCGGCCGTCTTGGTTCTTCAGCGCGATGGCCAGCATGGTCAGGTCCATGAGGTCACCGCCGACCCGGCTCCACAGCCAGATCGGGTTCTCCTGCCCCAGCAGGCCGGCCGCGGCGGCCAGCTCACGCACGCCGACGAATGCGGGCGCGGCCCGGTGCGGGGGCGCGTCGCCGACGCCGAGCGCCCGGCCGAAGGCGCCCGGTGTGACCAGTGGGGGGATTCCGAGACCGACGCTGAGCCAGCCGAGTCCGCGCATCAGGGGATCGTCGCCCATTAAGACCTCCTAGGTACCGTGACGGGAGTGGGCGCCACGCCGCTCGTGCACCGTCACCGGGCACCTCCGGTACCCCGATTTTGGCCCGGGAATCAGCACAGCCCCGAAAGTCCCGGCGCAATCGGTTTCAGGCCCGCGCACCGGTGAGATGCAGGACGGCCAGCCGCATCTTCGAGCTGGGCCGGACCGCCCGGGGCGCGCTGGTCACCGACGGGGAATACTCGGGTCCATGACCGAACCGGACGTCTTCGAGTTCCCCATCCAGGTCCGTTACATGGAGGTCGACGCCCAGGCCGTCGTGTTCAACGCCTGGTACCTGACCTACTTCGACGAGGCGTTCGCCGCGTTCGTGGCCGCCCGCGGCCTGCCCTACGAGAAGATGATCGAAGCCGGCTTCGACGTCCAGCTCGTCCACAGCGACATCGACTGGTACAGCGGCCTGCGCTGGCAGGATCAGGTCCGCGTGGCCGTCTCCACCGCCCGCGTCGGTACCACCAGCTTCGCCCTGGACTTCCAGACCCGCCGCGACGGCACTCCCACCTGCACCGCCCGCACCGTCTACGTCGTCATCGGCACCGACGGCTCGGGCAAGCGGCCGATCCCGCCGCTGCTGGCCCAGGCGCTCGGCCCGCCCGCCCCGCTC
>CAXUJF010000277.1:0-7992 GCA_964250865.1 uncultured Streptosporangiaceae bacterium | reverse complement strand
GCCCTGGACGGCGCCGGCGTCGTGCACCTGGCCGCGCACGGCCGGATCCACCCCAGCAACCCGCTGTTCACGTCGCTGACCTTCAGTGACGGCCCGTTGACCGTCTACGACGTGGAACGCCTGCGGCAACCGCCCCAGGTGGTGGTGCTGGCCGCCTGCGACGTCGGCCGATCCGCGGTGCAAGCGGGTGATGAGCTGATCGGACTATCGGCCACGTTCCTGGCCCTGGGGACGAGCCAGGTCGTGGCGTCGGTGATCCCCGTTCCGGACGCCGAGACCGTACCGCTGATGGTGGCCTTCCATCGCCGGCTAGCGGCAGGCACCCCGACGGTCCCGGCCCTGGCCGCCGCGCAGGCCGAGCTGGGAGCCGGGGCGCCGGAAGCCATGGCCGCGGCCGCTGGCTTCGTCAGTATCGGCCGCGCGCCGGCCACCGGAGAGTTTGTTAATTAATAAAAGGCACCTGGGTGGCTGGCGGGCCCGGTTTCGTGCGGCGTTACTGCTGGACAGGCCGCCAGGGCAGAATCACCGTCGCGGCCCGTGGTCATCTGCCCAAACTGCGGACGGTTCCCGAAGCCGCCGCCCTGACTGGGACGCTTCGACGGGGGCCGAAGTGCGTGGCTCTTAGACTGGGGTGGTGAGCCAGACCGCTGAACGGCAGACACGGACGCCACTGGCGGGGGACAGCAACATCGCCGCCATCGGGGCGCTGGTGGCCGACGCGGGGCGCTGCCGCATCCTGCTCGCGCTCGGGGACGGCCGGGCGCTGCCCGCCAGCCGGCTGGCCAACGAGGCTGGGGTCAGCCCGGCCACGGCCAGCAGCCACCTGCGCAAGCTGACCGAGGCCAGCCTGCTCACGGTGGAGAGCCACGGGCGGCACCGCTACTACCGGCTGGCCGGGCCCGAGGTGGGCCGCTTGATCGAAGCCCTGCAACAGCTGGCTCCGGCCGTCCCGGTGCGCTCGCTGCGGCAGGACACCCGGGCCCGGGCGCTGCGCGAGGCCCGGACCTGTTACGACCACCTGGCCGGGCGGCTCGGGGTGACGCTGATGGGGACCCTGATCGAGCGCGAGTACCTGGCCGGCGGAGACGGCGAGTACGACGTCGACCGGACTCCGGGCGACCATCGGGCCGGTTACGGGCACGAGGTGGACTACACGCTGACCCCGGCCGGGCAGGAGTTCCTGGCCGAGTTCGGGGTCCGGATCCCGCCCCGGCGCCGGCTGATCCGCTACTGCGTCGACTGGAGCGAGCAGGCCCATCACCTGTCCGGCGCGCTCGGCCGCGGGCTGCTGGACCGGGTGACCGAGCTGGGCTGGATTCAGCGCTCCGACGGGAGCCGGGCGGTCAAGGTCACCGACGCGGGTCGCGCGGGGCTGGACCAGATGTTCGGGATCCCGGGTTAGCGCTGTGCGCTGTCGTCGATCTGGACCGGGTAGCCGGCCCGCAGTACGGCCACGGTGGACGGCGGGGTGATGACGATGGCCGGGCCGGTGGTGGGACGCGGCTGCCGGGCGGCGTAGCCTCCGGTGGTCCAGGGCACGATGGCGTCGCCGAGAACCAGGGCGGGCTGGCCGTCTTCGAGCACGAACGTGCCGTCGGGCAGACCGGCCCAGGGCAGCTCGTGCAGGCGCCGGCGGTGGGTGCCGGGCACGATCCGTTCGGAGTGCAGTTGGGCGTTTATCTCCTTGGCGCTCGGGACCGGGCCCGGGACCAGGGCTGTGGCTGGGGCTAGGTTGCCCTGGCCTGCGGCGCTTCTTGCTGTTATCACATCGGCGGCCCAGGCCTGCTGGTAGGCGCGGTAATCAGCGCGGCGGCACTCGGCGCACGGCCGGTGCCCGGCGGCGAACGAGACGGCCTCGTCGTGGAAGAACAGGTGCGTGTAGTGGTGCGGCAGCCACTGCTCCCGCCAGCGGCCGCGGAACTCCAGCGCGCAGGTGATCCACAGGTCGCTGGCGTGCGAGCGGACGATCCGGTGGCCGACCCGGCCCCGGTCCTCGCTGTCGCTGTCGCTGTCGCTGTCGCTGTCGTGCAGGATGCCGCGGTTTCCCGTCCACGCACCGCGCAGCGGGATGGCGACGATGTCCCCCAGTGGAGTCACCCGGTTATGTTCGGCCATTACCACCCAAGCTAAGAGACAATGACCAGCATGGGCGCCTCCCCCGCCGTGCACGTGGCCCGCAGCTACCATCTGCCGCCGGATCATGACGGCACCCGGGTGCTGGTGGACCGGCTGTGGCCGCGCGGGCTGCGCAAAGATGACGCGCCGATGGACTTGTGGTGCAAAGAGGTCGCGTCGTCGAACGAGCTGCGGTACTGGTACGGCCACGACCCGGCTCTCTTCGCTGAGTTCAGCGCCCGCTACCAGGCCGAACTGGCCGACCCGGCGCGCGCGGCCGCCCCTGGACCGGCTGCGGGAGCTGAGCCGGGAGGGCCCGCTGACCCTGCTGACCGCGACCAAGACGCCGGAGATCAGCCACGCCGAGGTGCTGGCCAGGCTGCTGAACGATCCCGCGGCCTGATCCTCAGGGAGGGTTCCGGGGCCTGAGCGCTAAGGCCCACGGCCCTGGCCCGTGTTATCTTTTAACGGCCGTTAGAAGATTGCCGCCGGGGAGCCGCTGATGACCGACATTATCCCGATCTCGCCGGAAGAGGCGGACCTGCGCGACGCCGTGCGCCAGGTAGCGGGCAAGTACGGGCACAAGTACTTCGTCGACTGTGCGACCTCGCACAAGGAACCGACCGAGCTGTACGAGGAGCTGGGCGCGGCCGGGTTCCTGGGCGTGCACCTGCCCGAGGACTACGGCGGCGGCGGCGCGGGCCTGGCCGAGCTGTGCGCGGTCATCGAGGAAGTCTCCGCGGCTGGCTGCCCGCTGCTGATGATGGTCATCGCCCCGGCCATCTGCGGGTCGATCATCGCCGCGCACGGGTCGCCCGAGCTGAAGCAGGCCTGGCTGCCGGGACTGGCCAACGGCACCCAAACCATGTCGTTCGCGATCACCGAGCCGGACGCGGGCTCGAACACGCACGCGCTGAGCACGACCTCGCGCCGGGACGGCGACGACTACGTGATCAGCGGGACCAAGTACTGGATCAGCGGGGCCGACCAGGCCGACGCGATCCTGCTGGTCACCCGGGACGGAGACGCGGACGCTGGCGCTAGCGCCGACGCCGGCGCTGGCCGGGACACGCCGATGTCGATGTTCGTGGTGCCGGCTGGCGCGCCGGGTCTCACGATGCACGCCATCGAGGCCGAGCTGGTGCAGCCGGAAAAGCAGTTCACGGTGTTCTTCGACCAGGTGCGGGTGCCGGCGACCGCGCTGGTCGGCCAGGCCGGGAAGGGCTTCCGGGCTGTGTTCGCCGGGCTCAACCCGGAGCGGGTCACCGCCGCGGCCATCAGCAACGGAATCTCCCGCTACGCGCTGGAACGGGCCACCCGGTACGCCCGGGAGCGGGCCGTATGGAAGACCCCGATCGGCGCGCACCAGGGGGTGGCGCACCCGCTGGCCGAGTGCCACATCGCGGTGACCCAGGCCCGGCTGCTGACCGCGCGGGCGGCCGAACTGGCCGACGCCGGGGACCGCAGCGGCGAGGCGGTCAACATGGCCAAGTTCGCCGCGGCCGAAGCGTCGCTGAAGACGCTGGACCAGGCCATCCAGGTGCACGGCGGGAACGGCCTGTCCCGCGAGTACGGCCTGGCCGACCTGTGGTTCCTGGCCCGGATGCTGCGGACCGCGCCGACCAGCCGGGAGATGGTGCTGAACTTCGTGGCGCAGCATTCGCTAGGGCTTCCGGCCTCGTACTGAGGAGCGACTTTGACCCGGCTATCGCAGGACGAGCAGGACATCGTCGACACCGTGCACGAGTTCGTGGACCGCGAGGTACGTCCCGTGGTCCGGGACATGGAGCACGCTAACGAATATCCGGAAAAGCTCATCGACCAGATGAAGCAGCTCGGGATCTTCGGGTTGGCCATCCCCGAGCCGTACGGCGACGTCCAGGTGTCGATGCCCTGTTATGCGCTGATCACCGAGGAACTCGCCCGCGGCTGGATGAGCCTGGCCGGGGCGATGGGCGGCCACACCGTAGTGTCCAAACTGCTGGTCACGTTCGGCACCGACGAGCAGAAGGAGCGGTACCTGCCCCGGATGGCCACCGGCGAGCTGCGAGCCACGATGGCACTGACCGAACCGGGCGGCGGCTCGGACTTGCAGGCCATGCTGACCACGGCAGTTCTGGGAGCTGACGGGGAGACCTACACCGTCGACGGGTCGAAGATGTGGATCACCAACGGGCGGCGGTCCGGCCTGATCGCGCTGTTGGTCAAGACCGACCCGGCGGCCCAGCCCCGGCACAAGGGCATCAGCATCCTGCTGGTCGAGCCGGGTGAGGGCCTGACCGTCTCCCGTGACCTGGGCAAGCTCGGGTACAAGGGCGTCGAGTCGTGCGAGCTGGTGTTCACCGGCTACCGGGCGCCGCGGTCGGCTCTGCTGGGAGGGGCGGAAGGGGCCGGTTTCGCGCAGATGATGAAAGGCCTGGAGACCGGTCGCATCCAGGTCGCCTCGCGGGCGCTGGGCGTGGGCCGGGCCGCTTTCGAGGACTCGCTGAAGTACGCCCAGGAACGGGAGGCGTTCGGTAAGCCGATCTGGAAACACCAGTCCATCGGCAACTACCTGGCCGACATGGCCACCCAGCTGACCGCCGCCCGGCAGCTCGTGCTGTTCGCGGCCGAGCGTTTCGACGCCGGCGAACGCTGCGACCTCGAGGCGGGCATGGCCAAGCTGTTCGCCTCGGAGACGGCCATGCAGATCGCGCTGAACGCCGTGCGCATCCACGGCGGTTACGGCTATTCGACCGAGTTCGACGTCGAACGGTACTTCCGGGACGCGCCGCTGATGATCGTCGGCGAGGGCACCAACGAGATCCAGCGCAACGTGATCGTCTCCCAGCTCATCAGCCGCGACGGCCTGGGTTGAGTAGGGTGAGCCGGTGCCAGCAGTAAAGGGTCCGCACCACTCCCCCGGGCAGGGCCAGACCAAGGCCGAGCGCACGCGGGAACGCCTGCTGCACGCGGCCGCGGTCACGCTGAGCCGGCTCGGTTACGCCGGCATGCGCCTGGTCGACGTGGGCGAGGAAGCCGGTGTCCAGGCCCCCGCGATCTACTACTACTGGCCGTCCCGCGAGCAGCTGATCGAGGAGGTCGTGACCGTCGGCACGATCCGGCTGCGCGAGTACGTGTCGGCCGCGCTGGCCACCGCCCCGGCGGACGCCACCGCCCTGGACCGGCTGGACATCGCGATCGACGCGCACCTGCGCCAGCTGATGTCGGAATCCGCCTTCGCGCACGCGGTGATCCGCAACATCAGCCAGCTCCCGCCTGCGATCCGATCCCGGCAGATCGTCGAGGAACGTAAGTACGCCGGCGTTTGGCGCGACCTGTTCGCCGACGCGGTCGCCTCCGGGGAACTCCGCTCGGGCCTGGACCCCGATCTGGCCCAGCCCCTGATCATCGGCATCCTCAACTGGGCCGCCGAGTGGTGGTCACCCAAGCGCAGCTCGATCGACGCCGTGGTGGCGACGGCCCAGTCCATCGTCCGGCACGGGGTTGCGTCCGCGCCGGTGCCGGCGCCCGGGGCGGCGCCGACGGAGGAGTTAGTTCGTTAGCTGGCTGGGTCGGCGGCGGCGGCCTTGCCGGTCACCGTGGCCAGGCCCCTGGCCAGGGCCTCGACCGCGTCGTGGCTCTGGGCCCCGAGGCCGTGCCGCTGGGCCACCCACTCGGCGTCGTTGTAGGTCAGCCACACCGTACCGTCGGCGTCTTCCCAGACCAGCGCCTTGACCGGCAGGTCAATCCCGGCGGCCTGCTGGTCCTGCATCAGCGGCGTGCCACCCCGCGGGTTCCCGAAGATCAGTAGTTCCGTCGGCCGGAGCTCCATCCCCACCGCGGTGGCGTTCCCACCGTGGTCGACGCGCCCGAACACCGTGAGCCCGGCCGCGGCCACCACCTCGGCCAGCCGGTCCACCGTTTCCCGGACGGGCCGTTCGCACCGGACCGTGATCAAGCCGTTGTCGCTCATCCGCGCCTCCTCGGTATCTCAGCCGTTATACCGCTGTCCCGTTATGGGGTGGCACGCCGCCGCGGTCCGGGGTACCAGAGGAGGGTGACGAGACGCCCGCGCGCAGCGGCAAGACGCCCGCGCGCGGCGGCAACCAGTACCTGGCCGCACTGGCCCGCCCGGGGGCGCTGCGTTTCTCGGCGGCAGGTTTCATCGGCCCGCTGCAGATCGCCATGTTCGAGCTGGGCACGGTCCTGCTGATCTCCTCGTTCACCGGCCGCTACGGACTGGCGCTTCCATGATCATCTCGCCCGCAGCTTCTTCGTCAGCGGGCGACGCCGAGCTGCCGCCGTAACTAACTGGCGGGCTGCCACTGAGGATCACGGCCGAGGTAACGCAGCAGCTCAGCCGAGTGGCCTTCACCCGGCTGCGGGGCCAGCGCGGCGGCGTAGGCCCCGTACTGCCGCAGTGGCTCGATGATGGTCCGGGCCTGCAGCAGCTGGGCGGCCAACCCGTCGGGCAGGAACCCGGGCTGGCCGAGGGCAGTGGCGATGTCCCAGGCGTGCACGGCGGCGTCGAGCGCGCAGGCCGCCGCGGCCACCTCGGCCGGCAACTCGCCCTGCGGCAGCGGCGTCGGAACGGCCGGCTGATCGTGGCCGATCCCGGCCCAGGCGGTGCGGGCGGTGGCGAGGGCCGGCTCGAGGAGGTCGGCGGCACTGCCGTCGAGGTGCCCGGAGGGGGCGAAGGGGTTCTCGGCTGGCCCGCGGCCCACCCCGAGCGCGGCCGACCAGGCCAGCTGGTCTCCGGCCGCGTGCTGAAGAACCTGGGTGGCGGTCCATTCGGCGCACGGTGTGGGCGCCTTCTCGTTCGTGTCGCTGATCATCGTGGCGGCGGCCTGCAGCCGGTCGAGGGCTTCGGTCATGACGTTCCAGATGGTCCCGGGCATGGCGGTCACAGCTCCTTGGTCATAGCGCTAGCGGTTGCGGTGTTACTGGTGGCGGAACGGAGGGGGCGGAAGAAGCTCCGAATGTCTGCTGCCAGCTGATCGGGGTGGGTGTGGGCGCTGTAGTGGCCGGTCACGTCGGCCAGTTCGGTCCAGGAGGTGATCCTGGCGTGGTCGCGCTCGGCGAAGCGGCGAAGCGGCGAATTGAGCGGAAGTCACCCTCGGCCGCGGCCGCCAGCCCCACCGGGACGTGGTCAGGCCGGGACGGTGGTCAGGCCGGGCGGGACGCGGCGGTTGCGTACGGCTCAATCGTGAAGTCCCTCGCTCGAGGTCTCGGTATTGGCACCTACGTCCGTTGCCGCACAGATGCCTCAGTTGCCCAGACGCTCGACTAGTTGGAACGGAATGAACAATTCCATTGTATCAGATCAGATCATTCCGTTCCGATGATATGGTCATTGCATGCGCAAGGCAGAAGGCCCGCTCAGCGGACGGCGCCGGGAGGCAGCCCGCAACGACATCGAGATCCTGGCTGCGGCGCGCGAGGTCCTCCTCGCTGACCCCTCCGCCCCCATCTCCGCCGTCGCCGAACGGGCCAGGGTCGGGATCAGCGCCCTGTACCGGCGTTACGCCAGCAAGGATGAACTGCTGAAAGAGCTGGCCCGCGACGGACTGGTGCGCTACATCACCGAACTCGAGCAGGCCCTGGCCGACGACGGCGAACCCTGGACCGTCTACACCGACTGCTTGACCCGGATCCTCGACGGCGGAAGCCAGGCCCTAGCCCAGCGCCTAGCCGGCACCTTCACCCCCACCCCCAACCTGTCGGAACTAGCCCAGCGGGCCGGAACGCTGGCCGGGGCCGTTCACGACCGGGCCCAGCGCGACGGGGCACTACGCGCCGACGTGACCCCGGCCGACATCGTGCTCCTGCTCGAGACGCTCAGCGCCGTAACCGTGCCGAACGCCGACGCGGGACAAGCGCTGCGCCGCCGCTACC
>CAXUJF010000276.1:0-8004 GCA_964250865.1 uncultured Streptosporangiaceae bacterium | reverse complement strand
CCCGGCCGACGTCGCCGGAGCGCTCCGGGGTTTCCGTGACCGGGCCGGAGCTTTGCTCAGGGCGCGCGGCTGGCGGATCACGGCCGCCACCGTGACCAGCTACCTCACCTTGTGGCTGGTCCTGCTCGCGTGCTTGCGCGCCACCGGCGTGTCCCAGGCCCAGGTGCCCTGGCAGACCTCACCTCGTCGGCCGGATGATCGACGCCCGCAAGGTTGCCTACGTCGTCACCTTCCTGGCCTCACCCAAGTCCATCGCGATCGACGGCGACACGATCGCCGCCGGCGGTGGCGTCCCCGGAGCCATCTACCACTGAAATGGAGCCGCGCATCCGTATCCCGGCGCCCGTGCTGGCGTTCGGCCGCCGAGCGGGGACTGACGCAGGTGCGGCGGGCGGGCAGCGGGCTGATGTCGGATTTCGTCCCTGATGACGGGGGCGCCGCCGATCAGGTCATGCTCGGCGGGCTGCTACGGCGGGTGCACCAGCTGCCCGCGCCGTCCTGGCCGCCGCCTGCGTCGGGCGGCCTGCCCCGCGCGCAGCTGCTGCCGCGACGCATTACGGCGCGGTTCGCGGAGCTGGCCGCGCTGACTCCGGACCTGCCCGCACCGCCGCCCGCGGCCCAGCTGGCCGCCGTACTGACGTCGCAGCCACACGGGAGCCTCCTGCTGTTCTCGGCCGAGCTGCCCTGCACTGGGCTGGGCCCCCGCGCGGTCGGGCGGCTGCGCGAAGTGCACCGGCAGCTCACCAGGAAGCTGGCTGACGTTACACCAGACTTAAGCGGGCTAAAACTTTCAGCGCTCCGGCCCCGGCCCGGCGTCTGGGCCGGTGAAGATGGCCCTATGACGACCGACCGCCGCAGATTCGTGCCCGGGGAAGCCGAAACCGGCGGATACCGCCCGCTGGTGGCCGCCGACGGTGAGGAGCACCTGGTCCGGGGCGACCTGACCGGGACCAGCCTGCCCGCGGGCTGGCGGCGGTCGGCCCGGGCGCTGCTGGTCATCGCCCAGCTGTCCGACACCCACGTGATGGATCACCAGTCACCGGGGCGGGCCGAGCTGCTCGACCGCTACTCCGACTTCGACTCCCCCATCCGGGATGCGGTTGGCATCGTGGGCAGCTACCGGGCCCAGGAGCTGTTCACCTACCAGGTGGCCGAGGCCATGGTCCGGGCGGTGCGGCAGACCCAGGCGGCCCCGCTGTCCGGCGCCCCGGTCGATTTCGCCATCGTGACCGGGGACGCGACCGACAACTGCCAGCGCAACGAGCTGCGGGCCTACATCGACCTGCTCGACGGCGGCCAGGTCCGGCCGGATTCGGGCGATCCGCAGCGCTACGAGGGCGTGGCCGGGCCGGAGGTCGAGGACGAGCGGTACTGGCACCCCGACGGCGGCGGGCCGGACCTGCCGCGGACCCGGTACGGATTTCCCGAGGTGCCCGGGGTGCTGACCGCGGCCCGTCAGCCGTTCCGGGCCACCGGGCTGGGCCTGCCCTGGTACGCGGTCCACGGCAACCACGACAACATGCTCCAGGGCACGGTGCCACCCGCGGGCTGGCTGCACGACCTCCCGGGCGGCTCGGTCAAGTTCGTCACCCCGCCGGCCGGCGTCGACCCGGCCGGGGTGCTCAGCCGGTTCTACTCAGCCGAGGCCGACGCCCTGCTCGAGCTGGCCGGCAGCGTGCAGCTCGCGGTGACGCCCGACCCGGCCCGCACCCCGGTGACCCGGGCCGAGCACGTCCGCGAGCACTTCCGGACGTCGGGCCAGCCCGCCGGCCATGGCTACAGCCGCCGCAACGCCGACGAGGGCACCGCCTACTACTCCTTCGACCATGGCCGCGTGCGCTGCATCGTGCTCGACACCGTCAACCCGCACGGCGGCTGGCAAGGCTCGCTGGATGCCGATCAGCTCAGCTGGCTGGTGGCCGAGCTGGCCGACGGCGCGGCCCGGCCGGTGCTGCTGTTCAGCCACCATGCGCTGGAGACGATGGTCAACGACCGGCGCCCGCCGGGAGCGAGCCGCCGGGTGCTCGGCCCCGAGCTGCAGGACGTGCTGCTCAGCCACCCGTGCGTGGTCGGCTGGATCAACGGGCACACCCACCAGCACGCCATCCGGGCCGTCCGCGCGGACGGCGTACCGGGCGGGTTCTGGCAGGTCACCACGTCCTCGCACATCGACTGGCCGCAGCAGGCCCGCATCGTTGAGCTGCTGGAGACCGATCAGGGCCTCGCCCTCGGCTGCACGGTGATTGACAGCGCCGCCCCGGTCAGCTACCAGGGTCAGGAGGACCTGGCCGACCCGGCCGTGCTGGCCGCGCTGGCCCGCGAGCTCGCCGCCAACGACTGGCAGATCCGCGACCAGATCATGGCCGACGGCGGCGTAGGCGCGGGCATCGTCACCGACCGCAACGTCGTCCTCCCGATTGACTGGCCGCGCCCCGCGCCGCAGGGGACCTGACCGGGCGGCGACCACTGGCCCGACGGCCGGGAAATCCGGTGGCGGTCGCGCGGCCGGCCTGCCTACGGTGTCGGGCATGACCGACGCAGACCAGCTGGTGTCCCTGGACCAGGACGCCTACTACCAGGACCCGGCCGGGTTCTTCGCGCGGCTGCGCGAGTCCCGGCCGGTCGCCCCGGTGCACCTGCCGGGCTACGGGCGGGCCTGGATGGTCACCCGCTACGCCGACGTGCGGGCCGTCCTGACCGATCCCCGGCTGGCCCGGGACATCCGCCGCTGGCCCGGTGGCGGGCGGACCCGGCCGAGTGAGGCGACGGGTATCAACGATCACATGCTGCACAGTGACCCGCCGGACCACACCCGGCTGCGCCGCCTGGTCCAGAAGCCGTTCGCGGCGCGCCGGGCCGCACTGCGGCCGCGGGCGCAGGAGATCGCCGCGAGCCTGCTGGATGGGCTGGGGGCGGACCGCGACGTCATCGACCTGCTCGGCCGGTACGCCCGGCCGCTTCCGATCGCGGTGATCTGCGAGCTGCTCGGTGTCCCGGCGGCCGACCGGGCCTGGATCCGGGACACCGTGTACGCCTACGACGAGCACACGGAGCACGAGCGGGTGGAGCGGGAACTGGCCGCCTACTTCACCGAGCTGATCGCGGCCAGGCGGGCCGAGCCCCGCGATGACCTGACATCAGCGCTCCTTCTCGCCCGTGACGACTCCGGGGACACACTGTCCGGGGGCGAGCTGGTGGCCACCGTCTTCCTGCTGGTCATGGCGGGCTTCGACACCACCGTCAACCTGATCGCCTCCGGCACCCTGGCCCTGCTGATCCACCCGGGAGAGCTGGCCCGGCTGCGCGCGGACCCGTCGCTGCTCCCGGCGGCCGTCGAGGAACTGCTCCGGTTCACCAGCCCGGTCAACCACGCCAACGACCGGTTCACGGCCGAGGACGTGACGATCGGCGGCGTGAACATCCCGGCCGGCGAGTGGGTCATCCCGGCGATCAGTTCGGCCGACTGGGATCCGGCCCGGTTTCCCGGCGCCGACCGCCTCGACCTCAGCCGCGACACCAGCGGCCACGTCGCCTTCGGTCACGGCGTGCACCACTGCCTGGGTGCTCCGCTGGCCCGGATGGAGGCCGAGGTCGCCGTCGGTGCCCTGCTGGCCCGCTTCCCGGGACTTTCCCTCGCGGTCCCCGCGGCGGAACTGCGCTGGCGGCCGGTCAGCCTCATGAACGGCCTGGAGTCGCTCCCGGTTCGCCTGGCCCAGTGACGTCGGGTACGGGTGACCCTGTCAATAATCATTATTTTTAACAGGGTCTTCTTTAACAGCGTCCCCGGAAAGCGCCGCTGGTGAAGGTGGTCCACGGGGACCAGTTCTGGCCGTCATCGGAGAGGATCACAGCCGCCTTGGCGTTACCCAGCGGATCATAGGTCGACAGCGAGCCGTGGTTCGGGTTGATCTGCCAGTAGCCACGCTCCCCCACGCCGCCGGTGGCGAACTGCTGGCCCGACGATTCGGCCATGGCGATCGAAGCGGCCATGACGGCCGCACCGGATGAGCCGCCGGCCTGTTCCCACAGTTCCTCCAGGCCCCCGCAGTTCAGGGTCCCGCTCAGCATCGATGCCGTGGTCACCTGGGTGGAGCCGCCGTGGCCCGGCGGGCTGGTAATGGCCACGGGCAGGTGGCCGGGGATGGCCAGCACCTGACCCGGGAAGATCATGTCCGGGTTGTGCAGCACGGACCGGTTGGCCGCGTACAGCCGGTTCCAGTCGCCCGCGCTGCCGTAGAACCGCTGGGCGATGGAGGACAGCGTGTCGCCCCGCTGGACGGTGTAGTGGCGGGTGGCCTGCGCGCTGGCCCGCGCCCGTACGACGACAGCGTCCGTACGGGCCTGAACGGCCTGGATGCCGGCCTGGATGCCGGCCTGGGTGGCGCCGGCGGAGGTCTGCACCATCGTCGTGGTGGCCGGCACGGCCCCGGCGGCCGCGTTGGCGTGCGGGGCGGCGGCGAGAACACCCGCGAGCGCCATCGCCGGGGTGGCCTTGGTCGCCTTGTCGGCCACATTCTGAAGCTGCGATGGTGCCGTGTGCCGTCCGCTCCGCCGGATTTTGTGCGGGCGGCGATGCCGGGATGAAGAATTCACAGCATTGCCTCGCTCATTTCGCGCTCTGACGCAGCTAAATGGCCAGCTATTCCCGGGTACGGCCGGTTTGATCAGCGCGTTCGGGTGGCGAAAATCCCGTAAGAACTCGGTAATGCTTTCCGGCTCCCAGGGCCAGATAGTCCTCCATGCCGCGCTGGGACCATTCCAATGCGGCATCGACGTTGTCGTCGGCCCGGCAGGCGCGCACGGCGTCGCCGGCCGACATCAGTCCGGCCCGGCGGGTCGCTGCTGGCCCGGGGCCAGTCGTCCGGGTCGGTGAACTTCTTGGTGCTGAAGTGGATCCCCTTCGACCTGTACCTGACCGCGGCCGGCGTGGCGGCCCTCGTGGTCGCGCCCCGGTTCAGCGCCGCCGTCGGTTCCTTGGATGCCCGGGTGGCCCGGGCCCTGCTGGGGCCGGGCAAGGCCGAGGAACTGCAGGTGCGGGTGGAGCAGCTGACCCAGACCCGGGCCGGCGTCGTCGACGCGGCCGACGCCGAACGGCGGCGCCTGGAACGGGACCTGCACGACGGCACCCAGCAGCGGCTGGTCTCGCTGGCCCTCCAGCTGGGCATGGCCCGGGCCGAACGGGCCGAGGGCGAGCGGGCTCAGCTGGTCATTGCCGAGGCCCACGAGGAGGCCAAGGCCGCCCTGGCCGAGCTGCGGAACCTGATCCGCGGGCTGCACCCGCCCGTGCTGGAGGACCGCGGCCTGGACGCGGCGCTGTCCGGGGTGGCGGCGCGGATGCCGATCCCGTCAAGCGGCTCCGGCCAGGTGACCTTCGCCGCGGCGCCCGAACTGGTAACGCTCAGCACCGACGGCGGTCCGGCCACGCTGGACGTGCCCAGCGGCTCTTACGCGCTGAACACCGACAGCGAGGGCGGCCCGCAGTCGGTGCGCGTTTCCACCGACCCGTCCGCGTCCCGCAGCCTCACGGTGACCAGTGGCGGAGGTTCCTTGGCGGTCGGCATGCCCACCGCCGGCCAGTGACACGCCGGTCAGGGTTTCCGCGCGACGCCGGCGTAGCAGTTCACCTCGGCCGGGAGCGGCCGCGGGCCATCCCCGGCCGGCCGCCACTCCGACGCCAGCACCACGCCGGGCGGCACCAGTTCCAGCCCGGAGAAGGCCAGCTCGGTGAAGACATCGGAGTTGCGCTTCTGCATGGTCATCCCGGCCTCGCGCATCGTCTGCTGCCCGGCCGACGTGGCCGCCGGGTCGTGCTGGGTGCTCAGGTGCGAGGCGGCCAGGTAGCTGCCCGGGGGCAGGGCGCCGAGCAGGGTCGCGATGATCTGGCCGGGCCGGAACTCGTCCGGGACGAAATGCAGCACCGCCACCAGCATCAGCGCGACCGGCTGGCCGAAGTCGAGTACGGCGCGGGTATCTGGATGGGACAAGATCGCCGCCGGGTCGCGCACGTCGCCGTGGAGATAGGCGGTGCGGCCCGCCGGCGCCGAGGCCAGCAGGGCCTGCGCGTGGGCGTGGACGAGCGGGTCGTTGTCGGCGTAGACCACCCGGGCCGAGGGGGTGATGTCCTGCGCCACCTGGTGCACGTTGTTCGTGGCCGGCAGCCCGCTGCCGATGTCGAGGAACTGGGTGATGCCCGCTTCGGCCGTCAGGTACCGGACCGCCCGGCCCAGGAACGCCCGGTTCTCGCGCGCCGCGACCTGCGCCGCCGGGGAGCGCCGCAAGACCTGCGCCGCCGTCTCGCGGTCCGCGGCGAAGTGGTTGTCCCCGCCGATGAAGTAGTCGTAGATCCGCGCCGGATGCGGCTGAGAGGTGTTGATCTCCGGTGCCACTACTGGCCCCGGAGCCCGGCGACGAGCAGGTGAACCATGCCACGCGCGTCGTAGCGGGGGTCGTTCCTGCCCCCGGCACACAGGTTGCCGATGGCGTAGAGAAACCCGCCGGCGTTGACATCGCGGCCGATCTGCCCGGCGGAGGCGGCGGCGTCCAGCAGCGACGCGCACACCGGGGTGAGCCGTTCGAGGAAGTAGGCGTGCAGCGGCGCGAACCTCGGGTCGCCCGACTGCAGGGTGGCGGCCAGCCCGTGCTTGGTGCTGAGGAAGTCCACGAACAGGTCAACCCAGCGCCGCAGCGCCTCGTACGGGCTGGTGCTGCTGGCCAGAAGCGCGGGCCCAGCCTCGGCGCAGGCTTCGACCTGGTGCCGGTAGACCGCGATGATGAGGTCGGCCCGGGTCGGGAAGTGGCGGTAGATCGTGCCCATGCCGACCCCGGCCGCCTTGGCGATGTCGCGTACCGGCGCTTCCACCCCCGAGGTGACGAAGACCTGGGCTGCCGCCTCGAGCAGCGTCTGCTCGTTCCTCCGGGCATCGGCCCGTTTCTTCGGGAGCTGGGCCCCGGCCTGTTCGCCGGTCTGTTCATCGGCCCGTTGGTCAGTACCGGGCAAAATCCACCTCCCTCGTCGGCTTGCAAAACGGAGCGTTGCTCCGTATCGTTAGCGGAGCGACGCTCCGCTTGTCGTCTGCCAGCCATCATGCCATAGGAGATAGATCAGTGCAGTACCGCACTTTGGGCCGTACCGGCGTGCAGGTCAGCTCGCTCGTCCTCGGCGCGATGAACTTCGGCACCATCGGCCGCACGACCCAGGGCGAGGTCACCGCGATCATCGGCGCCGCGCTGGACGGCGGGATCAACGTCATCGACACCGCCGACATGTACAGCCGCGGTGAGTCGGAAGAGCTGGTCGGCCGGGCCATCGCCGGGCGCCGCGACGACGTCGTGCTCGCCACCAAGGCCGCCCTGCCCATGGGCGAGGACCCCAACCACCAGGGCAGCTCGCGCCGCTGGCTGGTCACCGAGCTGGACAACAGCCTGCTCCGGCTGGGCGTCGACCACGTGGATCTGTACCAGATCCACCGCTGGGACCCAGCCACCAGCGACGAGGAGACCCTGTCCGCCCTGACCGACCTGCAGCGGGCCGGGAAGATCCGTTACTTCGGCTCCTCCACATTCCCGGCCTACCGCATCGTCCAGGCCCAGTGGGCGGCGCACGAGCACCACCTGAGCCGTTACGTCACCGAGCAGCCCAGCTACTCCATCCTGCAGCGCGGGATCGAGACGCACGTCCTGCCGGTGACGCAGGAGTACGGCCTCGGGGTCCTGGCCTGGAGCCCGCTGGCCTCGGGCTGGCTGTCGGGCGCGGTCCGCGCGGGCCAGCCGGTCACCACCCACCGGGCGGAGGTGGTGCCGCAGCGCTTCGATCTGACCATCGCGGCCAACCAGGCCCGGATGGACGCCGTCGAGCAGCTGGCCAAGGTGGCCGACGGCGCCGGCCTGACCATGATCCAGCTCGCGCTCGGCTTCGTCACCGCCCACCCCGGCGTGACCAGTGCGATCATCGGCCCGCGCACGCTGGACCACCTGCATTCCCAGCTCGCCGCGGCCGGCACCGTG
>CAXUJF010000275.1:0-8029 GCA_964250865.1 uncultured Streptosporangiaceae bacterium | reverse complement strand
GCCCGCTGGCGGGGGTCCGGCGGCGGGCCGCCGTGGATGCGGCCACCGCGCAGGTCATTGCGGCCCGGGCCGCCAGCCGGGCCGGTGCGCCCGCGGCCGCACTCCCGGTACTGGAGGCGGCGCAGGTTCAGTCGCCCCATGACGAGCCCTTGCTCGCGGACCTGCTCCGCAGCGAGGCCGCCGTGAGCGGCCCGGCGATCGCGCTGGCGCGTTTCGAACGGTACCGCCGGGATCTGCGGGACCAGCTCGGCACGGATCCCGGGGAACTGCTGCAGCGCACCCACCGCAGCCTGCTGGCCCTCGACCGACCGGTCCGCCGGGGCGTGCACTACGAGGCGACCGAGCTGATCGGCCGGGACGGCGACCTGGCCCGGCTGCGGGCCCTGATGGCCGCTGCGCGGGTGGTGTCCATCGTCGGCGCGGGAGGTCTGGGCAAGACGCGGCTGGCGCACGCGCTGGCCCGGGACACAACTCAGCCGGTGGTCCACTTCGTCGAGCTGGCCGGCGTCACCGAAGCTGAGGACGTCGCGGTCGAAGTGGGTTCCATCCTCGGTGTCCGCGACTCGGTCAGCGCCCGCCGCACCCTGACCACCGAGCAGCGGGCCGACATCCGGGCGCGGATCGCGCAGCGGCTGGCGCAGTCCCCGAGCCTGCTGGTCCTGGACAACTGCGAGCATCTGGTCGAGGCGGCGGCGGAACTCACCGCCTTCCTGGTCGCAGTCGCACCTGACCTGCGCGTGCTGACCACCAGCCGGGCGCCGCTCGCGATCGCGGCCGAGCGCGTCTACCCGCTCGGCGAACTGCAGACCGGCGATGCGGCGCAGCTGTTCCGCGAGCGGGCGATCGCCGCCCGGCCCAGCGTCCGGCTCACCGAGCAGGCCGTGGCCAGTATCGTCAGCCGGCTCGACGGCCTGCCCCTGGCGATCGAGCTCGCCGCGGCCCGGGTCCGCGCCATGTCGGTCGAGGAGATCGACCGCCGCCTCGAGGACCGGTTCGCGCTGCTGCGCGGCGGCGACCGCAGCGCACCCGACCGTCACCAGACCCTGCTCGCGGTCATCGAGTGGTCCTGGAACCTGCTGGCCGCCAGCGAGCAGCGCGCGCTGCGCCGGCTGGCGCTGTTCCATGACGGCTTCACCCTCGAGGCGGCCGAGACCGTCCTCGGCGACCGTGCCTTTGACGGGGTCCGCGGCCTGGTTGACCAGTCGCTGCTGAGCGTCCGGGAGACCCCGGCCGGGGTGCGCTACCGCATGCTGGAAACGGTCCGCGAGTTCGGCCGGATGCAGCTCGCGGGCGCCGGTGAGGAGGCCAGCGCCCGCGCCGCCCAGCGCGGCTGGGCCGTCGGCTACGCGTCCGCGCATCAGGCCGCATTGACCGGCACCGGCCAGTTCGGGGCGATCGACGCGCTCAGCGCCGAGGAGACCAACCTGGCCGACGAGCTGCGCGGCGCGATCGCTGACGGGGACCGCGCCGCTCTCGTCCAGTTGCTGGCCGCGCTCGGGCTGTTCTGGAGCATACGCGGCGAGCACCTTCGGCTCATAGCCCTGGCCCGGGCGGCTGCCGAAGCGGTCTGCGGCTGGCTGCCCCCGCCGGACCTGGCCAACGCCGCCCGGGTCGCCGCCGCGATCACCCTGAACAACTCGATGATGATCGGCGGCCGCGAGGCGGACGGCCCGCTGATGGACCTGCTGCGCCAGCTCGGCCCCGATCCGGGGGGCAACGTCTACCTCTCGGGCCTGATCCGGGTGCTGCTGGCGTACGACTTGGCCGGGGCCGGCCACTATCCGCTCCGGTTTGCCGCTGACGGCGCCGGCGGGGCCGGTACCACTGGGTTTGCGGAGCGGCTGGCGGCGCTCGCCGCCGACCCCGACCGGCACACGGCCGCCGCCGCCAGCCACATGCTCGGTCACGAGCGCGAGAACGCCGGCGATCCGCTCGGCGCGATCGAGGCCACCGAGCGCGTGCTGGCCCTCGTCCGCGACGAGGATGGCCCTTGGTCGCGGGCGATGCCACACGGCCTGCTGGCCGATCTGACCATGCACGTCGGTGACCATGCGGCGGCGGTCGAGCATGCCCGGATCGCCCTGCCGGTGATGCAGCGGATCGGGGCCAGCGATGATGAACTGCAGCTGCGCACCCTGCTGGTGTTCTGCGCGATCGGCGACGGGCGGCTCGCGGATGCGGCCGACGAGCTTGGCCGGATGGATCAGATCGTGGACAGTTCGATGGCGTTCGGTGCGGCCGCCTTCCGGCTGGTGTGCCGGGCCGAATTGGTTCTCGCTTCCGGCGACCCCGGTGCCGGGCTGGAGCTGTACCGGGAGTGCACGGCCCGGATGCAGGAGATTCAGCTGCCCGGAGTCACCCGCACCGGAATGGAACCGTGGACATTGTTCGGTGCCTCGATCGCGCTGACGGCGCATGCCCGCTTCGCAGCCGGCGACGACGTTGCGCACGGGGAGACGCTGTTCCGTGCTTCCCGTAAGGGCGCGCTGCAGATTCTGTCCACGGAGAACCCGCACGTCGACTACCCGGCCGCAGGGCTGGTGCTGTTCGCCCTGGGAACGTGGAGCCTGCTACGCCGGGTCGCGCCGGCCGAGGACGCGCTGCGGCTGATCGCTCTGGCCGACCGGTTCGCCTATGACCACAAGGTCCCCACGATGCGCTGGGAGCGCATCACCCCAGCAGCCGAGGAAGCCGCGCCCGGCCTGCTGGCCCGGCTACTGGCCGAGTACCAGAAGTGCCCGCAGCCGGACCTGCTGACGCAGGCCCGGCTGGCGGTGGAGCGGCTTCCCGGCTGAGATCCCGGGGCTATGAGATCCCGGGGCTAGATGTGCCGCCGGTAGCTCCGCACCGAGAGCGGCGCGAAGACCAGGATCACCGCCAGGCCCGCGAGCAGCGTCCAGCCTGCCTGGCTGGTGATGGCGCCCTGGTTGGCCAGGGCGCGGGTGGCGGACACCAGGTGCGAGACCGGGTTGACCTTCACGAAGGCCTGCAGCCAGCCCGGCAGGGTGCCGACCGGCACGAACGCGTTGGACAGGAAGGTCAGCGGGAACAGGAACAGGAACGAGATCCCCTGCACCGACCGGGCACTCTTGGCGATGGTGCCGATAAAGGTGAAGATCCAGGCCAGCGCCCAGCCGGTGAACATCGCCAGCGCGATCGCGCCGAGCACGCCCAGCGCCCCCCCGCCGGGGCGGTAGCCGATGATCACGCCCATCACGAACGTCAGCCCGGCCGCGATCAGGTAGCGCACCAGGTCCGCGATCATCGGGCCGGCCAGCGGGGCGATCCGGGCCATCGGGAGCGCCTTGAACCGATCGAAGACCCCCTTCTCCATGTCCTCGCGTAGCTGCACGCCGGTGGACATGCAGGTGGTCAGCACGGTCTGGGCCACGATGCCGGGGATCAGCAGCGGCAGGTAGCTGTGCACGTTGCCGGAGATCGCGCCGCCGAAGATGTAGGCGAACATCGCCGTGAACAGCAGCGGCTGCAGCGTGACGTCAAAGAACTGCTCGGGATTGCGCCGCATCTTCTTCAGCGCGCGCCAGGCCATGATCAGCGTCTGGCTGATCGTCTCGGTGATGGTGGTGCGCGGGCGGCTGCGGGCCACCACGGCGGCCGGGTCGACGATGTGCGGCGGGGGACGGCCGGGGGTCGCCGGGTCCGCGGTCATGGTAGTCACTGGACCTCCAGAACGGTTTCGTGGTCGGCGCCGGCTTCGGGGGCGCCGCTTCCGGCCGGAGTGTGCGCGCCGTCCAGGTCGGCGCCGCGGCCGGTGATGGCGAAGAAGACCTCATCGAGGGTTGGCTTGTCCACGTTGACCGAGGTGATCGCCACCCCCGACTGGCGGAACCCGATCAGCACGTCGGCGGCCCGGTCGGCGGTGTCGAGGGGCACGTTCAGCCGCCCCGACTCGGGCGTCAGGACCGGCTCGGCCCCCGCGATCTTCCGTACGACCTGGCGCGCGAGTTCCTGATCGGAGCCCTCGGCCAGCTGCACCTGCAACGTCGAGTTGCCGACCGAGGCTTTCAGCTCATCGGGCGTGCCCTCGGCGACCTTGCGGCCCCGGTCGATCACCGCGATCCGCCCGGCGAGCTGGTCGGCCTCGTCCAGGTACTGAGTGGTGAGCACAACCGTGCAGCCCTCGGTGACCAGGCCGCGGATCGTGCCCCACATCTGCCCGCGGGTGCGCGGGTCAAGTCCCGTGGTCGGCTCGTCCAGGAAGATCAGCGGCGGCTGGGTGATCAAGCTGGCCGCGAGGTCCAGACGGCGGCGCATCCCGCCGGAGAACTGCGCGATCGGCTTGTCCGCCGCTTCCTCCAGGCCGAACTGCACCAGCAGCCGCTTGGCCGCGGCGCGTGCGTCAGCCGACCGCAGACCCTGCAGGCGGCCGAACATCCACAGGTTCTCGGTAGCGGTCAGGTCCTCGTCCACCGACGCGAACTGGCCGGTGACCCCGAGCAGCTGGCGGATGCGGTGCGGTTCGCGGGCCACGTCCACGCCGAATATCCGGGCCTGCCCGGCATCGATCGGGAGCAGGGTGGCCAGCATGCGCAGGGCCGTGGTCTTCCCTGCGCCGTTGGGGCCGAGGACGCCGAAGATCTCGCCCTGGCCGACATGAAGGTCGATTCCGTCGACCGCCCGGAGCTGGCCGAAGGTCTTGACCAGGCCGGTGGCGTCTACGGCTGCTGTAGCTGTCATAGCAGGGACGCTAGGCGGCCGCCGCTTCACCGCGGCTACACGCCGGTATCACCGCTGACTGACCGGGAAAGCGCCTGTTACCAGCGGCGGGTCACGATGATCGGAAGCCCGCGCTTCAGGGTTTCGGCTAGCCGGCCTGCCCGGTGCGCGGCTTGGCTCCGGGCGTCCCGATTCCGTTCGCGTGCGCGCGGTCGACCAGGGTAGCGCGGTCGGGGAGACGCAGCTTGGTCAGGATCGTCGACAGGGAGTTCCGCACAGTCTTGTCGGTCACCCCGAGCGACCTGGCCACGGCGAGATTGGTCTGACCCGCCGCGACCAGCTTGACCACGTCGCGCTCGCGGGGGGTGAGCTCGGGGAAGGCCTGGGCGGTGGCGTCCGGTCCGGCGGACGGCGGCCGCTGGACGCCGGGACCGAGCACCAGCATGCCCTGGCTGACGGCGGTGATGGCGGCCAGGATGGCGGCGGGCGCCGACTCCTTCAGCGCGTACCCGCGTGCCCCGGCCTGGAGTGCCCCCTCGACCAGGGCGTCCTCGTCGTGCATGGTGAGGACGAGGATATTGCGCTGGGCGTGCTCGGCGCGTAGCCGCCGGATGGCCTCGACCACCGGCAGACCGGGCATCCGCAGGTCGGTGACCACGATGTCGGGGTCGGCTCGCGACACGGCCTCGACCAGCTCGTCGCCGGTGGAGGCCGTGCCGACGACCTGCAGGCCCGGAGCCGCGGCGACCAGCGCGCGGACCCCGTCGAGGAACAGCGGGTGATCATCCGCCACCACGACCCGCAGCGCGGGATCGGCGCCCGGCAGCCCGGTCCCCACTGGTCAGCCAGCCATCTCGCTGAGCGGCCGGGCCGCCACCTCGTTTTCATCCGGCAGGTCAGCCGGTTGCCGGGCCAGGGGCAACTCGGCGCGGACCACCGTGCCCGCAGGCCGGCTACCGGGCCGGCCGGACGTGACCGTCACCGTGCCGCCCAGGTCCTCGCCGCGCTGCCGCATCGAGTGCAGGCCCAGCCCTGGGACGGCGTCGGCACTGATGCCCCGGCCGTCGTCACGTACCTCGATGGTGAGCGCCTGCGGGGTCACGTCCAGGGCCAGGCTGATTTCGCCGGCACCGGAATGACGTACCGCGTTGGTCATAGCTTCCAGGGCGATGCGGTAGGCAGCGGTCTCGGCGGGTTCAGGAAGACCGGGAGCGGCAGCCACAAAGGCGGGGCTCACCGTCATGGTGGCGCCGAGACGTTCGGTTTCGTCGCTCAGCGCACCGGCCAGCCCGCGCTCGGCGAGGGCGCTGGGGTGCAGGTCGTGCACCATCCGGCGGACCTCGCCAGCCGCACGCCGGGCATGCTCGCCGAGGTCCGCGAGTACGGCCAGGGCCTGGCGGGCATCACGGCCAACGTCATCCCGGGCCCGCTCGATGCCGAGGCCGATACCGGACAGGGTCGGCCCCAGGCCGTCGTGCAGGTCCCGCCGGATGCGATCACGTTCTTCGTTCCGCAGCTGGATCAGCCGCTGCCTGCTGGCTTCGAGGGCGGCCGTGCTGGTCAGGGCCTGGACGGCTGCGGCGATCTGCGGGGACACGTCGGTGAGCAGCCGGGCCGACCGGCTGGGCAGACTGACCTCGCCTGACCGCAGGGCGACCCGTAGCCAGCCGACCTGCTTCCCGGCGAAGGTCAGCGGCGCCGATACCCACGCCGTCGCGCGGTCTGGTCCGGGACGCTGCCAGCTGGCCAGCACCTCAGCGCCATCGGTGATGATGACGACTTGCCGGACGCGCAACGACTCGCCGACGGTCCGGGCCGCGGTCTCCAGGGTCTGGGCGGGTAGCGCCGCGGCGGTCAGCCGCGATGACAGCCTGGTGAGGGCCTCGCCGGGATCACCGGCCTGCCCCCACACCAGCCGGGTGACACCACGCTGAGCCGCCTCGCGCAGGATCAGCGCCACCAGCGCGGCCACGGCCACGGCGAGGAGTGGCGGGAAGTGCCGGGAGGCAACCTGGCCGACCACGGTGATCACGAGCACGTAGACCACCAGGACCAGACCGGTCAGCACGCCGTAGCGCAGCGCCCGGTCCAGCACCTGGCGGGCGTCGGTCAGGCCGTACCTGCTGATGGCCACCCAGGCGCTGACCGCGAAGACCAGCAGGGCGAAGTGCTCCCCGGCGTAGACGGCGTTCGTGGCCCCGCTGCCGCCCAGGACCAGGCAGGCCAGGTAACTGGCGGTCACCAGCCACGCGGCCCGGCGCAGCAGGACCAGGGCCCGCAGCGGCCCTGAGGCGGGCGGGCCGGCGCCGCGGAGCTGCCTGATGGCCGCACCGATCGACAGGGCACCAGCGATGTAGCAGGCGTTCTGACCAACCGTCACGATGACATTGGCGGCGTTGGACACCCCGGCTGCGGTACCGGTCACGCCCCAGGGGTTGGCGACCTGGGGGAAGTGCCAGAAGGTGGGGGCCAGGTTGCCGACGGCGGCCAGCCCGGTCACCACGACCGCCCCGGCCAGTGCCCACCGCCAGCGCCGTCCGGCCGGCAGGCGGCCGGTCAGCAGCAACGGGACGATCGCGCCGAGCGCGATCTGGCCCAGCGTGCCGAAGCCGGAGATGAACTCGGCCGCCGCCGGATGGGGGAGCGCGGCCCCGTGCGTGTACACGGCGCGGGCGTACTGGTCCAGAACCAGCTTGACGATGAGGCCGCAGCCGCACGCCAGCAGCAGCCAGCCCAGGGTGGATCGGGCCTCGGCCCGGATCAGGGCCCGCCCGATGGCCGGGACCGCGATCAGCCCGGTGGCCAGCACCGCGGGGGGGGGGGGGGGGGGGGGGGCGCAACCCCCGCGCGCGCCCCCCCCCCCCCCCCCCCCCGTGGGGGCCGCCCCCCCCCGCCACGGCGCTCGACAACGCGCAGCACCATGCGCGGGCGCTGGCGGCGGCCTCGGAGGACAGTCTGACCGAACTGCTGAACCACCGCGCCTTCCAAACGCGTCTCGAAGAGGAGGTGGCGCGGGCGCGCCGCGGCGGTCAGTCGCTTGCCCTGGTCATGATCGACCTCGATGGCTTCGGCGCCGTGAACAACACGCATGGCCACCAAGCCGGTGACGTGACCTTGGTCGCGGTCGCCCGCGCATTACGCGCGCAGACGCGCTATGCCGACGTGGTGGCCCGCTACGGCGGCGACGAGTTCGCGGCCATCCTCCCCGAAACAGACCTGGACGACGCCCTGGCCCTAGCCGACCGCATCCGGGGCGACCTCGGGCGCCTCACCGTGGCGCACGGGGCACGGGCCATTCACGTCACGGCCTCGATTGGCGTCGCGGTCATGCCCGGTCACGCCACCACCAGGG
>CAXUJF010000274.1:0-8049 GCA_964250865.1 uncultured Streptosporangiaceae bacterium | reverse complement strand
CGGTTCGACCCCGCCCCTGACCACCAGCTATGACCAGTCAAAACACGCGGACCATGATTGCGGTCCGGGTGAGATCGCCCTTCACGCCGCGATCGTGCGGAATCCCTCGCGCCAGGTCGGATAGCGCGGGGTCCAGCCGAGTTCCTTCTTTGCCTTCGCGTTGGCCGCGCCGCGGGCCTGCATCAGCATGTCCAGCCCGGAGCCCATGACCAGTCGGCCGACCCACTCCGGCACGCGCCGGGGCGGGCGGGCGCCGAGCGCCGCCGCGAGTACCGGAAGCCAGTCGCGCATCGGGGCAGGCTCGTCGTCGGTGACGTTGTAGATGGCCGGGCCGTCAGCCTCCAGGGCGAGCACTGTTGCTGCGGCCGCGTCATGGAGGTGGATGAACGACATCATGCCTCTGCCGTCGCCCACCAAGGGGTATTGGCGCCTCGCCACGGCGGTCGTCATCTGGTCCGGCTCGCCGTAGAACCCGCCGTAGCGCAGCGCTATCCCCCCGGCGGCTGTCACCGCCTGGTCCAGATGTGCCATCGCCGCGAAAGTCTGCGCCGCCCTGGCTGGCGGTTCCCCCAGCACCGGATCTTCTTCGGAAGCCACCAGCCCCGATGAGGTGTACCGATACGGCGCAAAGCTCTGCGCGACGAGCTTGCGCACTCCCGCCGAGCGGGCGGCGGCTATCACGTTGTCGGTGCCGTCTGTCCGCAGCCGGTTGGTGGGCGCGAACGTCTTGTCCAGGCTGCGCCCGAAGCGCATGCCCGCCAGCGCCGTCGCTTGGTAGATGATCGCGTCCGGGCGGACGTGGGCCACCGCCGACTTGGTCGCGGCGGCGTCCAGGACGTCCAGGACAAGCGGGATCGCGCCCGCCGAGCGGATCCTGCCTTCCTTTGATGAAGAACGGCACGTCCCGGTCACCTCCTGCCTCTGCTCGGTGAGCTGCCGGGTCAGGTGGGTCCCGACGGCGCCGCTGGCGCCGATGATCAGTACTCGCATGAACTTGCTCCTGTGTCCGTCACGCCGGCGCGATTCGCCGTGTCAGTGTTTGCGTGTCGCAGTAGTGACACGCGGCGGAGCGAGGACGTGACAAGTGAGCGACGACGCAGCACCTGGCCCAGATCAGGACGCAGAGCTGGCCCGCGTATTCGAGCAGCACCGGCGGCACCTGCGGGCGATCGCCTACCGGATGCTCGGCTCCCTGGCCGAGGCCGACGACGCGGTGCAGGAGACGTGGGTAAGGTTCGCCGCCGCCGGAATCGAAGGCGTGGAGAACGTGAGCGGCTGGCTGACCACGATCGTCACCCGCGTATGCCTGAACGTCCTGCGCGCCCGGGCCGCCCGGCCGGAGCAGGCCGCCGGGATGCATGTGCCAGACCCGATCGCAGTCCATGCCGACGACACCGCGCCCGACCCGGAGCAGGAGGCGCTGCTCGCCGAATCAGTCGGGCTGGCGCTTATGGTCGTGCTGGACGCACTTACCCCGGCCGAGCGCGTGGCATTCGTGCTGCACGACGTGTTCGGCGTGCCGTTCAGCGCGATCGGTCAGCTTGTGGGGCGATCGGAGCAGGCGGCCAGGCAGCTGGCCAGCCGGGCCCGCCGCCAGCTCAGGGAGGCGGGGCCGAACTCGCCCGACGTGGGCCTGCCGCAGCAACGCGCGATCGTAGACGCATTCTTCACGGCCGCCCGTGCGGGCGACTTTGACCGGCTCATGGAACTGCTCGACCCCGATGTCGTCATCCGCACGGACGGCGGCCCGGCCGGGCCCGGCGCTTCGGTCGTCATGCGAGGCGCGGCGCAGATCGCCCGGGCGACGATCGCGACGGCCAGCCCGCTAGCCGACTTCACCCCGGTGATGGTCAACGGCGTAGCCGGGATGCTGATCACGGTCAGGGGACGGCCGGTGTCGCTCATCGCGGTCACAATCACCGGCAGCCGGATCACCGCGATGGACGGCATCACCGACCTGGATCGGCTGGCCCGACTCGGTCTGGCCGCCCTCATCCCCGGAAGCCGCGACTAGAGGTTGTGCCGGTTTTGGTCGGAGTCCCTCGGCGATGATCTCGAATGGAAACGCCCGGTCCAAGATCGCGATCCGGGCGTTTCTCCTGTCGGGGTCTCAGTTTGGGGCCAGAAGCAAGCGGACGATGAATGCCGGGCGGCAGCCATCGTCGCTGCGGCCGAGGACCCCGCTAACCCCACCTCAGGTTCGGGTATCCGCACGGTGGATGCCGGGTCCGCGCGCGGCGAGCATGGAGATGCGGGTGACCGGGACAGCCGGCCCCGCAACTCAGCGGAGGAATCCCAGGTACGCACTGAATGACGATGCCCCTTCCTCGCGGTTGGTCCCGATGAGGTTTCTGGTCAGGTCGTGGGAGTACCGCCGTCCCCGTCTGTGGGTGCGCGTGCGGGTGGCCTGCGGCATCTTCAACGTCGCCCTGGGCGTCCTGATCCTGGCTTCGGTGCGCTGGCTGGGGCCGCTGGCCTGGCTGGCCGCCCTGCCGCTGGCGGGAGCGGCGCTGATCTTCTGGACCGCGCACCGGTTGCAGGCCAGTGCGTCGTGAGTAGCCCGAGTTCGGCCGATCTGCTCGGCCGGTTGTAACCGCGAGGCGCGGCCCGGGGGCTCGGCTTGTTTGGCAGCTGGCGGAATGTGCGTGTGATGGCGAAGATGGCAGTGCCGCCAGAAACTCCGCTGTCGCGGCTGGATGAGAATCAGTCATCGCTGACCTGGTTCTGCTTGGAGGATGCATGGCGATTGTGGATCGCTTGGACCCTGAGCTTGCCGCGGTGGTGACGCAGTTGCCGGTGCTGGATCTGACCGACCTGCCCGCGGCCCGAGCGGCGCTGGCGGAAATGTACGCGCAGATCAAGCCGCCAGGATCAAACTCTGCCGTGACTCATTCTGATCACGTGGCCACAGGAACAGCGGGCAATCCCGATGTCATGGTCAGAGTGTTCCGACCGGCTGGGGTGGATGACGTGCTGCCCGGCCTGGTCTGGATTCAGGGCGGCGGGTATGTGCTGACCGCGCCGGACATGGACGACCAGTTCTGCGAGGAAATTGCCCAGCGGCACCGCTGTGCCGTGGTGTCAGTTGACTGGCGCCGTGCACCGGAGCATCCGTTCCCGGACCCAGCCGAGGATTGTTATACCGCCTTGGCCTGGACTGTACGCAGTGCCGGGGAACTGCGGATTGATCCGGCCCGGATCGTGATCGGGGGCCACAGCTCAGGCGGCGGTTCGGCTGCGGGGCTGGCGCTTCTGGTGCGTGACCGGCACGAGTTCACGATCGCCCATCAGCTTCTGATCTATCCGATGCTGGACGACACCGATTCAACACCGTCGAGTTTCCTGGTCACCGACCCCGAAGTGTGGAATCGGACCAGTAATGGGATCGGCTGGCGTGGATACCTGGGCGATACCTATGGGACCGATGACGTCTCGCCGTATGCCGCGCCGACCCGGATGGACGACCTGTCGGGGCTTGCCCCAGCCACGGTCCTCACCGGTGAACTGGACCTGTTCGTCGATGAAGACATCACCTATGCTCAGCGGCTCATGCACGCCGGTGTGCCCACGGAGCTGCATGTCTATCCCGCCGCCCACCACGGATTCGACCGCCACGTTCCCACCGCAGCCGTCTCACAGCGATTCATCGCTGACCGGGACGCTGCCCTGCATCGCGCCTTCACTGCCTGAGTCGAGCGGGCGGCCGGCCTCGGCCAGGATCCGCTGGCTCATGGCCAGCGTTATCCCGAAGGTGAGCCACTGCGCGGGATCGCCCGCCCATCCGTTCCCGGCAGGCCCGCACGTTCCACCGGCTGCTCAGCTGATGACCCTGGTGTTCGCGGCGGGCCGTGGCGATGGTGTTGATCAGCGTCATGGCGTCCTGCCGCCAGGTGGCCGCTTGGCCAGGGGTCCAGGGCGAGCCGATGCCCGTGCTGAATTTCGCACAGGATCTCGGTACAGCGGCGCAGCGGGCCAGGAGGTGACTCACCGTCAGCGCGGCCGTGACCCCCATCACCACCCCGGCCACGCGCTGGAAGGCCCGGGAGAGGGAGTCGTAGACGGTCGGCTGAACCACCAGGAGCACACACAGTCAGCGGCGCGAAGTACGGCGGCTGTGCGGATCAGCGGCCGGGGCCGCGACCCAATCCGTCGTCCATCGGGCAGGGGTTGGTCTGGCCGATGTCCTCGGCGTCGATGCGGGCGGCGTTCGGCGTCGACGGCAGTAGGGCACGCACGATGGTTGACTTGCCGGCGCCTTCTTCCCCGCTGATGATGATGAGCCGGCGCCCCTCCGGCCAGGGAGGCCGGCTGCGGCACGGAAGACACCCGGTAATTATGGCGGGCAGGCTCGGCCCCTACATCGCTGCAGCGGGCCGGCCTAGGCTGGGGGCGTGAGCGAAAGGCTGCCCCCCGTGGCCGAAGCCCGGATAGCAGAGCTCCGGTCCAGCGGCACGTGGGGGTCCGCGCTGACCGCAGACGAGTTCGCCGCTATCCGCAGCGTGGGCTTCGAACCCGTCGGCCAGGTGTTCGGCGCGGCCGTTTACAGCGCCGGATCCGCCAGCAGGTACACCTGCCCCCGGGCGGGCGGATCGTCCGGTGACGGGCCGCCGATCCAGCCGGCCGCCCAGGTGTCCGGGCAAGGCGGATCGTTCGGCCCCCTGGTGCAGACCATGGAGCTGGCGCGGCGCACGGCCGTCGGCCGGATGACCACCGAGTGCGCCGAGCTTGGCGGGCACGGGGTGGTGGGCGTCCGGCTGACCCGGGGGTCTTTCCCCGTCGGCGGCCCCCAGTTCACGGCCATCGGCACCGCCGTCCGCGGGCGAGGTGCCATGCCGGGACAACCGGCGCCCTTCACCGCCGAGGTGTCCGGGCAGGATTTCGCCAAGCTGATGATGACGGGCTGGGTGCCCGTGGGGCTCGTGCTCGGTATCTCGATCGGGTCTCGGCACGATGACCGCACGACCACCCGTCAGGCGCGCTGGGGCTCGGGCAATGCCGAGGTCGCGGGCTGGACTGAACTGGTCAGCCAGTCGCGCGACGACGCCCGGCGCCAGCTGGAAACCGACGTTGAGCGGCTCGGCGCCGACGGCGTGGTCATCGCCACGATGGAGATGCACGCCCGTGAGCGGGACTGCCCGGAGACGACCGGCCGCCGCGACCACATCGTCGAGACCACCCTCATCGGCACCGCCATCGCCGGGTTCGCCCGCGCCGGGCCGCCTCATGCCCGGCCGGCCCTGGCCGTCATGTCGCTCGACCCGCAGCGGCGCCAAGCCGCCAGGATCCGGATCTAGCCCAGGATCCGGATCTAGCTGCCTCCGCGACTGCGCTATTTCCCGCCTGCGGCCAGGTGATCGTTGAGCTGCTGGGTTGCGGCCTGGAGCACCCGAACGGCGGTGGCCAGTTCCGCGGCATCCGAGCCGTCGAACGCGATCGCCCGGATGAGGGCCAGCGGATCGGGCAGTTCTTCCCAGAGCTTCATTCCGGCCTCGGTGAGCTGGAGCACTCGCTGGCGCTGGTCTTCGGAGCCAGGCAGCTGAGCTATGAACCCCTTGCGCACCAGCGTCGTCACGATCCCGCTGAGCGTTGGCCTTTCGATCTGGAGCATGCGGCCCAGATCGCGCTGCATCGTCGGTCCGTCGTTCGCGAGCTGGTACAGCACGTAGTACTGGGTCGGCCCGAGGTCGTAAGGACGCAGGATCGACTCCATCGTGGCCCGGACCGCAAAGTAGTAACTCTTCGCCCAGGCTCCCACCGGCTCATGCGGGGAATCGGTCACCACGGGATCGTCGCGTCCTCCCATCGCGTGAACGTGCCGGTCGGGCCGTCCGGGCCGAGCAGTGCGACGCGTACCACCTCGCGCGAGCCGTCCTCGACGGACTCCGTGCCCGCGTACCCGTTGAGGTTCGTCTTGGTGAAGCCGGGGGAGACCAGATTCACCTTGATGTCGGTCGACTCCAGCTCGATCATCATGGCCAGCGTCATCGCGTTGAGGGCCGCCTTGGACGCGGGGTAAATGGGGCCGAACATGGCGTGGTACGGGTAGGCGGGGTCCGCGTTCGTCGCCAGCGACCCAACTCCGCTCGACACGTTGACGATGCGGGCGTCCGAGGATTCACGCAGCAGCGGCAGCATCGCCTGGTAGACGGCGAGGACACCGAACACGTTGGTCTCCCAGACGGCGCGTATCTCATCGAGGGACGCGTTGCTCGCTTGCGACGACGCTGCGTACTCCGGTGAACCCAAGCGGCGCTCCGTCGTCTTCGAGATACCCGCGTTGTTGACCAGCAGGTCGAGACGGCCGAATTCCTGGCCGATACGCTCCGCCGCGGCGGCGATCGAATCCCCGTCCGTCACGTCGAGCTGGAGCGCGACAGCGGTTGGTCCAATTTCCTTGGCTGCGGCCTCGCCGTGCTCGAAATTGCGCGACCCGACCAGCACGGTCAGGCCGTGCGCCGCTAGCTCCTTTGCGACCTGAAGGCCAACTCCTTGATTGGCTCCGGTGACCAGCGCCACGCGATTGTCCGGCATAGTGAGCTCCTTCGTTTGGTACCTAACAATATCGTTAGGTACCAAACGATGTGTTAAGTCTTACGCGCGAGCAGGCCGGCGGTTACTGGCCGGCGCAGCTCAAGAGATCACAAAGTGATCAGCCGGATGGTGGGGTCAAGTGCGCCCAAGCCGCCGGGGTCTGAGGTGACGACGGGCTGGGCGCTTCGGCGCGCGCAGATCACGACGTGCGCGTCGGCGATGTCAGAGGTCCCGCTGGCGGCCAGCAATCGGCCCAGGTTTGTGGCGTCGACCCGGTCCAACTGGGCGACATCGGTGGTGGGCTGACGGATCAGCCGGGCCAGCCGAGCCTGCCGGTCAGGGCGGCGGATGGCTTGCGCCAATGCCGTGGCCGGAACGGTGATGGTGGCACCGGTCTCGCGCGCTCGGGCCAGGAGTACCAGCATGCGGCGGTCGTTTCGATCCAGCGCGATAAGGCCGCCGGCGTCGAGGGTGACGCCTGACATCAGGCTGCCGATCTCCCTGGCCCGGTATCAGCACCGAGGATGTCGTCAGCCCAAGCCCGTTCGTCGTCTGAGAGGGCCCCGCCGGTTTCCCGTAGTGCCTCGGCCAGCACGGCGCCCCACCCTGCGACATCGTCCAAGGCGACCGAGACGGCGTGCTGAACGAATCCGGACACGCTGGCGGCGGTGCGGGCCTGCACCAGGGAGCGGATCTGATCGACCTGGGCCTCGTCGAGAGTGATGGTGATCTTCTTCGTCGCCATACCAACTACCATACCATTGGAGTCCTGGCTGCCCTCCAGGCCAGCGGTAAAGGCCATCTGACCCGCAACGTCATACGCCAGCACTTCGAAGTTTTAGGACGTGCAGCCGGAGAAACTCTGACCAGCACGGCCAGCCCCATGGTTGCGCCCATTGTGACGACGGTGATCTTCATTCTGATCCCCCAAACGCCCTATGCACCATAGGTAACATGCTGATGACATAGAGTCAAAGGACTGACCAGTGCGGGGCCGAGGGGCGTCAGACCGGATTGTCAGTACCTCGGCCTAGGCTCGAACCATGGCCGATAGCAGCTTGTCTGTCAGCGATCGCGAGGCCTTCCTAGCCGAGCCGCACGTGGCGGCGTTGTCGGTGTCGGCTGGTCAGGAGCGGGGTCCGTTCACCGTGCCGATCTGGTACCAGTACGCGCCGGGCGGGGAGGCGTGGGTCCTGACCGAGGCCGGGTCCCGGAAAGCCCGGCTCATCGAAACCGCCGGGCGGTTCAGCCTGATGGTCGACCGGGTCATGCCCACGGTCCGCTACGTCTCGGTGGAGGGACCGGTCACCCGCATCGAGCCGGGGACCGACGAGCTGTTGCGGGAGGTCACGGCGCGCTATCTGCCGCCGGACCAGGTGCAGGCCTACCTCGATTTCGCTCAGGCCGAGCTGGGCCAGCAGGTCGCGATCTACCTGCGTCCGGAGCGCTGGCTGACGGCCGACCTCGGGCCGGGGGCCGTGCCGCCGGGAGCCGAGCCGCCGGTGGCCTGACCGCCGG
>CAXUJF010000273.1:7137-8067 GCA_964250865.1 uncultured Streptosporangiaceae bacterium | reverse complement strand
GGCGGTTGCTGGTCTGGGGCGTGCCCATCGTGGTCGCGGTCATCGTCGCCGTGGTCGTCGTGGTGCTGGTCCTGCCCGGCTCGAGCCCGGCCCCCGTCACGCCGGGTTCGCTGATCACCACGTTCCTGCCGGGTGAGATCCAGAAGGTGCCGTCGGCCTGCCCGTCGGTGCCCGCCGCCACCTTGTCCACTTACTTGCCGGGCAAGACCAGGCAGGCCGCGCCGCCCGCTCTGGACGGCTCACTGGACAGCCAGTGTGACTGGACGCTGGATCAGCGGCCCGTGTACCGGCTGCTCCAGCTGGACATCCGGGCCTTCACGCCCAGCGGGCTGGCCAGCGGCACCGGCAGCGCCACGTTCGCGGCCATCGACGGCTACGCCGAGGCCATGCAGCAGAAGCAGGATCCCGCCCCCAACACCGGCGCGCCCAAGGGCCAGGTCACGGTGATCAAGGGGCTCGGCACGGCCGCGTTCACCGCGACCCAGGTCTACCAGGTGGAGGGGGCCGTCACCGACGTGGCCACCACCGTCATCCGGTACCGGAACGTGCTCGTCACCGTCGTGCTGAACGGGCTGGACAAGTCGAACAACGGCCACTACGGCCCGGTGTCGATGAGCGAGCTGTCCGCGGGCTCCCAGGCTGTGGCCCGGGCCGCGTTCGCCCAGGTCGGTCACTGACGCCGCGGATCAGTACCCGCGGCGGATCAAGATCGCCCACCCGCGTTCCAGCGGCTGGGTCCGCACGTGGTCGTGGGACTTCATCATGCACCAGGCCGGGACGTCGGTCTCCGCGGCCGGATCGTCGGCCAGCACCGCGATGACCGACCCGATCGGGACCTCGTTGATGCGCTGGGCCAGCATGATGATCGGGATCGGGCACTTGCGGCCCAGGGCATCGATGGTGACCAGCGGCCCCTCGTCGGCCCGCGCG
>CAXUJF010000273.1:0-7127 GCA_964250865.1 uncultured Streptosporangiaceae bacterium | reverse complement strand
GGATGGGCCCCAGGCGCCCTGGGGCGGCCGCCGCGGGGGCCGACGGCGCGAACGGGGGCGGCGTTGGCGCGGCCGCCGACGGCGACCCCGCGCCGCTACGACCGAACCAGCGGTTGCTCATGACATCCCACCCACGTCCCCAATAATGCCCTGACACGTGTGTCCTACGCTCGACAATACGCTTCGAATCCGATTGGATTCAATTAGTCATGATTTACCTTTCCGCCTGGCTCGGCTCCGAGGTGCCTCAGAAAAACGCCGGGGGTCCCCGCCGGCAGGCCACGCAGTCGCGGTACTGTTTCCACGACACGCTGTAGAAGGACTCGAAGACACCCGCCTGGAAGGCATTTCGTTGACTCCCAACCGCCTCGTTCCGCGCAGCGGACGCGCAGGCCGATCGCGCCGCTGGGTGCCGCGCGCGGCTGGCCTCGCGGTGCTACTGGTCGCGCTGACCGGCTGCACGAACGACACGTTCACGCGTATCGGGTTCCCCGATCCCATCACCAAGCAGGGGCTGGTCACGCTCCACCTCTGGCAGGGTTCGTGGATCGCCGGCATGGCGGTCGCGGTCGTGGTGTGGGGCCTGATCCTGTGGGCGGTGATCTTCCACCGCAAGCGCGGCGACAAGCTGCCCCCGCAGGTCCGGTACAACCTGCCGATCGAGATCCTCTACACCACCCTGCCGTTCGTGCTGATCGCGGTGCTCTTCTACTACACGGCGCGCGACGAGGACTACATCGACACGCTCACGTCCAACCCGAACTTGACCGTGAATGTGATCGGTTACCAGTGGAGCTGGGAGTTCCAGTATCCGCAGTACGACGTGAAGCAAGACGGTGTGATGTACCCGGGCCCGCTACCGCTGCTCGAGGTGCCGACCGGTGAGACCGTCCGGTTCAACCTGACCTCGCCGGACGTGATCCACTCGTTCTGGGTCCCGGAGTTCCTGTTCAAGCGGGACGTGATCCCGGGCCACCCGAACCACTTCGAGGTCAACCTGACCAAGACCGGCACCTACACCGGGCACTGCAGTGAGTTGTGCGGGCTGTACCACAGCCGCATGCTGTTCACGATCAAGGTCGTGACCCCTCAGCAGTTCCAGCAGTGGATTAAGAGCCAGCCGAAGAATTTGGGATCCGGGCAGCTGGTCATAGGGTCCAGCAACACGGCCGGTGCATCCGGTAACGGCTTCGGCAGCGGCCAGGACGCAAAGACGGCGACCAGGAGTGGTGCCAAGTGAGCACGATCGAACAGCAGCCGCCCGTCACCGGCGCCCCGATCATCCCGCGGCAGCGGACGGATCAAAAGGGTGGCGTGCTGGCCGGCTGGTTCTCGTCCACCGACCACAAGGTCATCGGGTACATGTACCTGATCACCTCGTTCGGCTTCTTCCTGATCGCCGGCATCATGGCCATCGTGATCCGGCTCCAGCTGTTCGAGCCGAACAACAAGATCGTGTCCGACCAGCTGTACAACGAGCTGTTCACCATGCACGGCACGCTGATGCTGCTGCTGTTCGCCACCCCGCTGTTCATCGGGTTCGCGAACGTGGTCATGCCGCTGCAGATCGGGGCGCCCGACGTGGCGTTCCCGCGGATGAACCTGCTCAGCTACTACTTCTTCCTGTTCGGCGGCCTGATCCTGATCGCCAGCTTCCTGGCTCCGGGCGGCGCGGCCGCCTTCGGCTGGTACGCTTACGCCCCGCTGACCAGCTCGGTGTACGCACCGGGTGTCGGCGCCGACCTGTGGGTCATGGGTCTGACCCTGTCCGGCCTGGGGACGATCCTCGGCGGCGTGAACTTCGTGACCACGATCTTCTGCCTGCGGGCGCCGGGCATGACGATGTTCCGGATGCCGATCTTCACCTGGAACGCCCTGCTCACCAGCATGCTGATCCTGCTGGCCTTCCCGGCCCTGGCCGCCGCGCTGCTGGTGCTCGAGATCGACCGCCGGCTGGGCGCGCACGTGTTCGACGCCTCGACCGGCGGGGCGCTGCTGTGGCAGAACCTGTTCTGGTTCTTCGGCCACCCCGAGGTCTACATCCTGGCGTTGCCGTTCTTCGGCATCGCCACCGAGATCCTGCCGGTGTTCAGCCGCAAGCCGCTGTTCGGCTACAAGAGCCTGATCGCCGCGACGATCTCGATCGCGGGCCTGTCGATGACGGTGTGGGCGCACCACATGTTCACCACCGGTGGCGTGCTGCTCCCGTTCTTCTCGTTCATGACCTTCCTGATCGCCATCCCCACCGGGGTGAAGTTCTTCAACTGGGCCGGGACGATGTGGAAGGGCCAGATCACGTTCGAGCCGCCCATGCTGTTCACGGTCGGGTTCCTGATCGTGTTCCTGTTCGGCGGGATCACCGGCATCATCCTGGCTTCCCCGCCGATGGACTTCGCGGTCAGCGACTCCTACTTCGTGGTGGCCCACTTCCACTACGTGCTGGCCGGCACGGTGCTGTTCGAGATGTTCGCGGGCTTCTACTTCTGGTGGCCCAAGATGACCGGGAAGAAGCTCGACGACCGCATCGGCAAGATCCAGTTCTGGCTGATGTTCGTCGGGTTCAACATGACGTTCCTGGTCCAGCACTGGATCGGCGTGGAGGGCATGCCCCGCCGCATCGCCAACTACCCGGACCTGCCCGGCAACGTCACGCTGCTGAACCAGATCTCCTCGATCGGCTCCTGGATACTGACCCTGTCGATCCTGGTGTTCTTCTACAACGTGTACAAGACGCACCGGTACGGGGTCCCGGTCAATGTCGAGGACCCGTGGGGCTTCGCCAGTTCGCTGGAGTGGGCCACGTCCTGCCCGCCGCCGCGGCACAACTTCTACCGGATCCCGCGCATCCGGTCCGAGCGCCCCGCGTTCGAGCTGCACTACCCGCACATCAAGTCGGGTCTGGCCTCGCGATCACTGAATCAGACGCTGGCGCCGCCCGTCGACGAGATCCCTCCGGCAGCGCCCTCCAATGAGACTTAACAGAAAGAGACTGGCATGAAGGTCGAAGGCTGGCTGTTCCTCGGCTGCGCCTCCTTCTTCGGGGGCGCGGACATCCTTTACTGGTACTACTCGAAGGACCCGACCGGCTCCGCGGCCCTCGCGTTCGCCGTGTGTCTGGCCGTCCTGACCGGGTTCTACGTCCTGTTCACCGGCCGCCGCCTGCCTGAGCGCCCGGAAGACGACCCGCAGGGCGAGATCTCCCAGGGCACCGGCGAGATCGGCTTCTTCAGCCCGCACAGCTGGTGGCCGCTGTTCGTCGGTTTCTCCTGCGCCGTCGCCGCGCTCGGCCTGGCCATCGGCTGGTGGCTCTTCCTCATCGGCGACCTGATGGTCCTGTTCTCCACCATCGGCTTCGTCTTCGAGTACTACCGCGGCAACTACGCGCACTGACGCCGCACCCGTACCACGCCAGAGCCCCGGGCATTGCCCGGGGCTCTTTGCGTTTGGGGGTTGGTGCCTCCGGCGGAGGCACTTCGGGCTCCGGGATGGGCCAGGCCGCCACCCATGTGCGGGGCCGGGTGCGCCCGCCAAGCCCGCGAGTCACGTGCATCTCACGAAGCTCCGGTGTCACCCAGCTGGACCCCTCCTGGCTACCCAGGCCTCCGCTGGCTCCCAGCTGTCGCACGGGCCACGTCCGATCGCGGCTGCGCGCCGATCGATGGCGCCACCGTACCGGTGACAGCCGGACCGGTGGCGCCATCCAGCCGGTAGGTCCCGGTCTCCGGCAACCCTCACCGCGCGCCCCGCGCCACACACGCCTCAGGCGTTAGCGGCGGGGGTCTGGAGCTCGGTGTCCAGGAGGTCCATGGCTTTGAGGAAGGCTTGCTGCTCGGTGGGGGAGAGCTGGTCCAGCACGCGGGCGATGGGCTGGGCCGCGCCGTCGAGCCATTGGCCGATCAGCGTGGCCTGGGCCGCGATGATCTGAACGATCGTGCGACGGCGGTCGGCCGGGTCGGGGTGCCGCTCGATGAAGCCTGCGCGGTCCAGGTCGGCCAGCACGCCGCTGACGGTGGGCAGGGTCAGGCCGAGCCCGGAGGCCAGCTCGCCGACGGTCAGCGGGGCCGCCAGGAGCTGTTCCAGGGCGGCGATGTGCCGCGGGCTGAGCGGGGCCGTCGACGGCGGGGCCGATCCGTCCTGCCAGCGCCGCATCCCCCGGCTGACGCGGCGGAACGCCTGCATCAGGCGCAGGCACACCACGTCGGCCATGGCTCTCCTCAGCTGTCGTCCGGCTTGACACTTCGCGCGGCCAGTTTATACGGTTCCTCTAACAAAATAGTTTTGATATTCGAATCAATAACGGAGGATTCCCATGGCGGCATCGGGACAGCTGACTTCGCCGGCGCTGCAGGCGCTGCTGCAGGACGGCACGCTGGCCGGGTCCTGGACGCTGGACCCGGCGCGGTCGCAGGTCCGGCTCAAGACCAGGCACACGTGGGGGCTCCTCCCGCTCTCCGGCGTCTTCAGTCAGGTCAGCGGGAACGGCACGGTGACCGCGGCCGGGGATGCCAGCGGCGTCATCACCGTGGCCGCCGAGTCGATCGACACCAAGAACTCCAGGCGGGACACGCACCTGCGCTCGGCCGACTTCTTCGACGTCGCCAACCACCCGGACTTCACCTTCGCCGCCGACAGCGTGCGCCCGGCCGAGGGCGGCGTCCGGGTGACCGGCCGCCTCACCGTGCGCGGGGAGACCCGCCCGGCGTCATTCGACGCGACGGTCTCCAGCGCCGGTGACGAGGTGTCGCTGGACGGCGAGCTTCCGGTCCACCGGGGGGACTTCGGCCTGACCTGGAACTTCATCGGCATCGCCTCGATGCACAACACGATCGTCATCCACGCCGTGTTCACCCGGGCCGCTTAGCGGCACCCCCGTCAGGCCCGGCCAGCCGTCAGCCTCACACCACCTTCACCAGGCCGCTCTGGTAGCCCATGATCACCAGCTGAACCCGGTCGCGGGCGCTGAGCTTGGCCAGCAGGTGGGCCACGTGGGTCTTGGCCGTCGCCGGGCTGATGAACAGCTGGTCGGCGATCTCGCTGTTGGACAGTCCGCGGGCGACCAGGGTCAGCACCTCGACCTCGCGTTCGGTCAGGAGGCTTAGCGCGCCGCCGCCTTCCTCCGCCCCCGAATCGGCGGGCTCCGACTCGGGCAGCCGGGCGAACTCGCTGATCAGCTGCCGGGTGATGCTGGGGGCCAGCAGGGCGTCGCCCGCCGCCACCACACCGATCGCGGCCAGCAGGTCCGCGGGCATGGTGTCCTTGAGCAGGAAGCCGCTGGCCCCGGCGCGCAGCGCGGCGAAGACGTATTCGTCCAGGTCGAACGTGGTCAGGATCAGCGTGTGCGCGCCGCAGGCGTCGGCCGTGATCTGGCGGGTGGCTTCGATGCCGTCCATGACCGGCATCCGCACATCCATCAGCACCACGTCGGGCTGGGCCTGCCGGGTCACCTCGATCGCTTCCTGGCCGTTGGCGGCCTCGCCGACCACGGTGAACCCGGGGGTGGCGTCGATGATGCCGCGAAACCCCACCCGCACCAAGGCCTGGTCGTCGGCCACGACCACCCGCAGGGTCATGGGAACCTCACCGAGTCGGCCGAACCTACTGAACCGGCCGAACCTACTGAACCGGCCGGACCCATGGAGCCGACCGGACCTACTGAGCCCGCCGAGCCGACCGAATCAGCCGCGCCCACCGGGTCGGTCGGCCCCGGGGCCAGCCCCGCACCGGCGCGTCCGGGTCCCGGCTCCAGCGGCAGCGGGGCCGCGACCCGTAAGCCGCGCCCGGGCCGCGGGCCGGCGCTGAACTCCCCGCCGCACAGGTGCACTCGCTCGCGCATGCCGATCAGCCCGTGCCCGGTGCTCAGGCCGGCCGCGCCCGCCGCCGCGGCCTGTCCCGCGTCGCCTTCGTCCAGAACCTCCAGGCTCAGCTCCCGTTCGCGGTAGGCCAGCCGGACCTGGCAGTCCGGCGTGGCGGCGTGCTTGACCACGTTGGTCAGTGCCTCCTGAATGATGCGGAAGGCGGACAGGTCCATACTGGCCGGAACGTCCACCGGCGGCCCCTCGACCCGCAGGTCGACGTGGACCCCGGCGTGCCCGACCCGGGTGATGAGCCGATCCAGGTCTCGCAGGCCGCCTACGGGCGTCCTGGGGGCTCCTGGGCGGCCATCCGGGTCAGCCAAGCCATCCGGGCGACCCGGGGCACCCGTCACCCCCGCCGCGTCCAGGACGGCGGGAGTGTCGCCCTGGCGCAGCACGGACAGCATCCGGCGCATCTCGTCCAAAGCGTCCCGGCTGGTGGCCTGGATCGCGCCCAGGGCCTCCCGGGCCTGGCTGGGCTGGCTGTCGATCACGTACTGGCCGAAGCCCGCCTGCACGGCGATCACGGCCATGCTGTGCGCCACCACGTCGTGCAGCTCCCGGGCTATGCGCAGCCGTTCCTCGGCCACCGCCTGGCTGGCCGCCTGCTGCTGCAGGCCGCTGGCGTAGGCGCGCCGCTGCCGGGCCATCGACCCGAACGTCCAGAGCACGATCAGCATCAGGCCGACCGGGATCAGCGTGCTCCAGGCGATATCGCTCAGGGCAGCCAGCACGATCTCCACGAGCAGCGCGGCGGCCAGCGCGGCGCCTGACACCCGGCGCCGGTTCGTCACCGCCACCATGTACAGCACGTAGGCGGCGGGAAAGGCGATGACCGCGGCATTTATGTTGCCGCGCTGCATGGTTCCCAGCACCACGGACAGCGCCAGGATGCCGCAGAAGGCAGGCAGCGGCCGGATCCGCCGCAGCGCGACCGGCAGCGCGCCCAGCGAGGCCAGCGCGATGGTCAACAGCAGTTCGGGTGCCGTCCGGGCGGTGCGGTGGTCCGCCACCCAGACGGTCCCGGCCAGGACCAGCCCGGCGGGCACGGCCGCCAGGCAGTCGAGCGCGACCCAGTGCGAGCGGCGCAGCCGCGCGGTCAGCGGCGGCCGCACCCGCCCTTCGTTGGTCACGGTCCTACCGTAACCGCGCAGGCCCGTCGTGCGCGTCGGCCGCCGAGCCTACGCCCGCGGGCGTAGGCGGCCGCCACAACTTCGACCTGGGAGCCGACGCGGCCGCGGCGGGCTGCGCGGCACAGTGAGCACACCAACTCCG
>CAXUJF010000272.1:0-8091 GCA_964250865.1 uncultured Streptosporangiaceae bacterium | reverse complement strand
CCCCAGCCCGCCGCGCCCGGCGACGCCGCCGGCTTCGCTACCTCGCCACACCTTGACGCGCCCGGGGACCCGGCTGCCTTCGCCGCGCCCCGGCCCGCCACACCAGGCGACGCAGCGGCCTATGCCACGTCGGGCGTGCCGGCCGCGTCGGCTACCTGGGACACCACAGGTACGTCCAATGGGCGGCCCTCCTTCACCCCAGCCGTCACTCCCACCCCGCTGACCTCGCCAGAACTTTCGGGCAGGCCCGTGGTCTCCGCCGCTGAGGTCCCCGGCCCCAAGAAGCCGGCCGTCGACCCAGCTCCGGTGGACGTACCAGCCGGTGCCGTGGGCTCGCAGGTGCCGCCGTCGTACCCGGCTTACCGGCGGTCGCCCCAGCAACAGTGGCCGCTGTCTGAGGCGCCGATCCCGCCCGCGACGCCGGGCGGTCCCGGCCCGGCTACCCCGGACGCCGACGCCCAGCGGGCCGCTCCCCCCCGGGTTGCGACGGCCAATGGTTACCCGGCTCGCGCGTCCCGCGGTGCCCACCGGGCGGACCCGTCGTCCCGCCCGGAGACCGACCGCAGCGACCGAGCTGATGGCAACGACCGCAACGAGGCCGCCGTCCCGCCGTGGCCCAAGCAGCAGCCGATGCTGCCGCAGCGTCGGCCGGGCCATCGGCTGGATCGCGGGCAGCCCGCCACCCAGCCCTTGCCTGTGCCGCACGGCTGGCCCCAGGCCGCCGACTTCAGCACCCCACCCGAGCCCGTCGGCGCGTCCGTGCCTGCCCGCCCACTGCAGCCGGTCGGCCAGGCGAACGGGTCGTCAGCTGGATCCGCCCGGTCCGGTGAAGGGGCCGAGTTTGAGGACTTCACCCCCGCCGCTCCCGACCTGCTCCGCCGGGTCCTGGAAGGCCTCCGCCGGCTCGGCTGACCCAGGGCGGCCAGGCCTCACCCAAACCAGGGTGGCCGGCCCGCCGAGTTCGGCGCCGCCGGGCCAGGCGACCCGCGCTGCCCGGCCTCGTTCAACCGACAGCCATCGGCTCGCCCAAGGCCGCCGCCATGCAGGCCGTCGGCGGCTTAACCCGGTGGGCGCCGCCGCACGGGCAGGGTGGGCGGCGCGTCCATCGGTGGTGCGGCCGGCTGGCCGCCTGACCCGTACGTCTCGGTCGAAGCCGTCCGCACGGTGGCGGGGGCCGCCCAGGTGCCGAACTCGGTCGAATACGCGGCGATGCGCTCGATGATCTCGCGAATTTGGTACTGCAGCATGCCGACGTTGAGCCGGGGCGTACCGATGACGGCCACGATGGAACTGTGGCCGGCCGCGTAGACGGCCAGGTAGCCGTCGGTGCCGCGGGTCACGGTCTCGCGAAACTGGCCCCGGCCGGTCGACAGGGTCATCCGGCTGCCGAGGGCCAGCGTGGTGGCGATCAGGGCCGCGATCTGGGTGGGTTCCCGGTCGGACAGGTCGTGCGCGATCAGAAGGCCGTCGCTGGTAGCGGTCAGGCTGCCGTGCACGCCGGCCACCCGCTCCCGGATTCGCTGCAGTTCCTGGCGAACCCGATCTTCCACCGGCATCGGGGACTGGCGTCCCTCCGGCATCATTCGCCACTCCCGAGCGAGTTGGACTCGCCTGCTCCGACAGGAACGCCGGTCGCCACAATTCCTCCTTCTTCGGGCGCTACGGCCCGCACGAACGACATCGTGGCCGGACCGTAGCGAGGTTCTTGCCCGTTACGGTGCGCCCGGTGGTCGGCGGACGACAGCAACCGCAACGCCAGCAACCGGTATACCTCCAGCGTCGTGCCGAACACACTGCGCCCCAGTTCCCAGGCCAGGGCGCGCGGCGTGGAGCCGTCCCGGACCCGGACGAGCAGGGCCCACTGCGGGGCCAGCACCCCGATGTCGGGGGTACTCAGGAAGGGGTTGCGCGCCACCACCGTGTCGGCCGTGACGACCGGCGCGAGCTGGTGCAGAATCCGCTGCCGACGAGCTACCTCGGTCAGCAGGTCCTCCAGACCGATGCCCGGGACCGCGGCATTGACCGGTGTCTTGGCCGACCTGAACTTGGCGAAGCGTGACTCGTGGGACAGCAGATCCACCGTGGCGTCAATGGTCGGCTCGGCCGCGGCCAGGGCCACGGCCAGCCGGGTGAACGGGGTCCCGCCCGCGTCCGCGCCGTCCACACCGTCCGGCGTGGTGCTTGACGTTGACGAGAACGCGGCCGCTGAGACGGTGCTCGCGGAGACCGAGGGCCCGGGCGTGCGCGTTGACCGGGCCAGCACGATCGTCCCGTCCCGGAAGTAGATCGCCCCGTCGCCCGCCCCGGAGAACGGCAGCATGCCGGTGCTGTCCGCGGCGGCCAGCTTGCGCAGCCGGGCCGCGACCAGGCTTTCGTAATCGTCGGGGGCTTTTCCCGACCACACCGAAGCGGTCAGCTGCCGGGCGCGGGAAAGCCGGGACAACTGACTCATGACACGAAGTTCGTGCAGAAGGACCGAATCTCACGCCGGGCCATGGCGAGATTGGTCTTTGACCGATCCAGCACGACCAGCAACACAATTCGCGCGTCCGGATCCGGGCTCACTGGACATATGACGTGGAAATGCCGGCTGAACGTCACCATGACGTCTTCTAGCCCCTCGTCCATGGCCAGTTGACCGCCGAGCAGGGACAGGACGTGGGAGATATCGGCCGCGCCCGCGGCCACGGTCGGCAGGCTCATCCCGTCCGAGGCCTGCCGCGAGGCCAGCACCATGCCCGTCGACGCATCGACCAAGCAGGCCAGGACAAAACCGTCGATCTCCGTTACCGGAGCGAGCAGCGTGTCGGCCTCAGACAAGATCACGGATGCTTCCTTCCTGCACGGCGGGCGGGCTGGCCGGTGACGCCGGTCGCGTTGGCCACGCCGATCACGCCCGCAGCGTGACCGGGGCGAAAACCGGTTACTGACCGCGGGCGAGCTTAAGCACGGAAACATCGTAAGACCGGCATCACCCTAGCCGTCGGCATAGCGACGAATGACAACGGAATTGATTTATTTTGCCCTGCCTAAATTCGCTTTCCCCGGTGTCCGTAATGCACCTAAAATCACGTTTGCGAATAGCTGTGCTCCAGGTGAAAGTACCCGCCGAGCAAGGATCCCCGCGTGACCAGGGATAATCGCTGTATGGCAGCGGAACAGGGGGAGCGGGAAGACTTGGAGCAGGTCATCCTGGGGCTGCTGCGACGACGGGCGGCGGGAGCCTCGATCTGTCCCTCGGACGCGGCGCGGGCGGCGCGCCCGCAGGGCTGGCGGGCGCTGATGGATGACGTGCGGGCCGCGGCCGCACGGCTGGCCGACCGAGGGGACGTGGAGATCACCCAGCGTGGGCGCAAGGTCGACCTCGAGACCGCTCGCGGACCGATCCGGATCCGGTTCCCCGAGTTACCGCCCCGGGCCGCGTCGCCGTGCCAGTCGCCGCCGAAATACAGGTGCACACTTCAGGCGTGCGGGAAGATGTCCCCGTGCCTGACGACCAGAACCTGACCACGATGCGCGCCTACTACGAGCGCGGCGAGGAGGAAGCCCGGCTGGCCGACGGGGCCGCCGGGCAGCTCGAGTTCGAGCGGACCAGGGAGATCGTGCTCCGCGATCTGCCGCCCGCACCCGCGGTGGTGGCCGACATCGGCGGCGGCCCGGGCCGGTACAGCCACTGGCTGGCCGGGCTGGGCTACCAGGTCGTGCACCGGGATCTGATGCCGCTGCACGTGGTCCAGGTCCAGCAGCACCGGGCCGCGAGCGCGCGCATCGACTCCGCCGTGGCCGACGCCCGGGACCTGGACCTGGCCGACGCCAGCGTGGACGCGGTGCTGCTGCTCGGCCCGCTGTACCACCTGGAACGACGCCCGGACCGGCTCGCGGCCCTGGCCGAGGCGCGGCGGATCGCCCGGCCCGGCGCGCCGATCTTCGCCGCGGCGATCAACCGCTGGGCCATGCGCCTGGACGACGTGCTGCGCAGGCGGCGGTACGAGCAGTTCCCGCACCTGGAGTCCATGCTGGGCCCGCTGGAGCGGACGGGTCAGATCACGCCGGTGTACCCGGGCTCGTTCGTCGGCTATGGGCACCGACCGGACCAGCTCCGGTCCGAGCTGCGCTCGGCCGGCCTGCGCGTCACCAGCCTGGTCAGCGTGGAAGGCCCGGCGTTTCTGCTCGGTGACCTGCCCGAACGGCTGGCCGATCCGGAGGGCCGGCGGGTGGTCATGGATACGGTCCGCGCCCTGGAACGGGTTCCCGAACTGCTCGGCGCCGGAACCCATCTGCTGGCCACCGCCCAGGCCGGCCCGGGCGGGGTGGCGGAGCAGGACGGGGCGTGAGCGGGCCCGGCCCGGACCGGGAGCTGATCCGGGTAGCGACCTCAGCCGACGAGCCCGCCATCGCCGCCGCCGTCACCGCGGCGTTCGGCCCCGACGAAGGCCCGGTCGTGACCCGGCTGGTCGCGGCGCTCCGAGCCAGTCCCGCCTGGGATCCGGCCCTGTCGTTCGTCGCCGTGTCCGCCTCCGGCGAGGTCATCGGCTACGTGCTGGCCACCAGGAGCCTGCTCGACGCGCCCCGGCGCCTGGTCGATGTGCTGGTGCTCAGCCCGCTGGCCGTGGCCCCGGCCCACCAGGGGCGCGGGGTCGGCTCGCGGCTGATGCGGCACGCGCTGGCGGTCATGCAGGATCGCCCGGAGCCGCTGGTCTTCCTGGAGGGCTCACCGGCCTTCTACCCCCGCTTCGGGTTCCAGCCCGGCGGCCCGAAGGGTTTCCGCCGTCCCTCCCTGCGCATCCCTGAGCCGGCCTTCATGGTCCACCCGCTCCCCGCCTACGAACCCTGGATGACCGGGACCCTGGTCTACGCCGACCCCTTCTGGCGCCTGGACTGCGTAGGCCTGCGCGACCCCGCGGTCTGATCCGGCCCGCGAAGTGCGCGCTAAGGGGCCACGCATAACGGGCTCATCGGGCAGGATGGCCGGGTGACTGATCACGCCGACCGCCCGTGGGGCGCGTACACCGTCCTCGCCGAGAGCGAGGAATTCAAGGTCAAGACGATTGAGGTCCGGCCCGGGCAGCGGCTCAGCTACCAGCGGCACGCCCGGCGTTCCGAGCACTGGTTCGTGGTGAGCGGGGCCGGGGTCGTCACCCTGGACGGTCAGCCCACCGAGATCCAGCGCGGTGACGCCGTCGACGTGCCGGTCGGGGTGGCCCACCGGATCCACAACACGGGCCAGGTCCCGCTGGTGTTCGTCGAGGTCCAGCACGGCGACTACTTCGGCGAGGACGACATCGTCCGCCTGGACGACGACTACGGCCGGTCCGAGCCGGAGCACGCCGAGAGTCAGCTCACCTGAGGACTGCGGGTGCAGCCTCCGGGCCGAGACCAGGTGCCCGCCTGGGCCGCGGAACGCGTGCACCTGGGCGCCTACGACTCCCGCTGGCCCGGCCGCGCTGCTGAGTACGCCAACGAGCTGCGGCCGGTGCTGGCTCCGTGGCTGCTCGGCGCGATCGAGCACGTCGGCTCCACCGCCGTTCCCGGCCTGGTCGCCAAACCCGTCATCGACCTGATGGCGCAGGTCACAGACCTCGACGTGGTCGTCAGTCAGGTGTCCGGGACGCTGGACGAGCTGGACTGGCGGTACGTGCCGCCAGAGTTCGACGGCCGTCCGTGGCGGCGGTTCTTGGCCAAGGTGTCATCCGATGGCCAGCATCGCCTGGCCCACCTGCACCTGATGGCCCCGGGAGCGGCCCGGTGGGACCAGCAGCTCCGGTTCCGTGACGCGCTCCGCGCTGACCCGGCTTTGCGGGACCGGTACGCCGAGGTCAAGTCCGGGCTGGCCCGGGCCCACGCCGACGACCGGGAACGGTACACCGACGAGAAGGCCAGCTTCGTGACCGGCGTGCTGCGCGACCTCGACGGTCCCGCCCGTGCCGACGGGCCCACGAGCTAGTTCGGATGCCGACGTACCCGCCAGACGGGCATACCCATACTGAATGGTCGTGGGACGCGGTGGCCGGCTCGATGGCGGGATCATGCGCCCGCGCCGCGGAGCTGGGGGAGCCGCACTGGCACGAGCCGCAGGTCAAGGCGGTGCTGAGCACCGGGAGCTTTGACCGGGTGCTGGGCTCGGTGCACTCGCTGACGCCCGGCGAGCCCCAGGCGCTGGACCAGCATCTCCACCAGCACATCGGCCCCGATGAACTGATGACCACCTACCTTGGCGAAGCGCTCCGGCTGGCCACCTCGTCCGCGCCCTTCGCCGTCGTGGCCCACATCGACTACCCGCTGCGCTACTGGCCGGAATCGGCCAGCCCTTTCGATGCCGCCAGGTACGAAGACGAGTACCGGGCCGTGCTCGCCGCGCTGGCCAGTTCCGGCCGCGCCCTGGAGATCAACACCGTAGTGCCGCTCCCGGCCATGATCGTGCGCTGGTGGTATGAGGCCGGCGGTGAAGCAGTCGCCTTCGGCAGCGACGCCCACCGGCCATCGTCCGTTGCCCGTGGTTTCGCTGAGGCCGCTGCCATGGCTGAAGCGGCCGGCTTCGGTCCCGGGCGCTATCCACACGACTTCTGGCTTCGGTAGGCAGTGTCGCCATCCGCGCCTGAGATCAGCCGAGCTGGATCGAAGAAGCAATGGCGGCTCGGTGCTCCTAGAGTTCCGTATAGCCAGGCCGGGAGCTACCGAAGGGGGCAAGGCTCATGAAGACCATGACCTGCAAGCAATTGGGCGGACCGTGTGATCTCGAGCTTCACGCCGACACCGCCGACGAGGTCATCAAAGCCCAAGACAAGCATTTGAACGAAACGGTCGCGGCGGGCGATCAGTCGCACGAAGGTGCGCTGAAAGAGATGAAGAACCGGTGGAAGCATCCGGTGTCAGGAATGGGCTGGTACCGGAAAGCCAAGCGCGATTTCGCCGGCCTGCCCAACGACTGACAGCCCCTCGATGAGGGGCTGTCAGGGAAGGCCAGGCCGGGTGGGTCATCTACAGGCCACCGAGCAGGCCGCGTAGCGCCTGGGTGTAGGCGTCGAGTGCCTGGTGGCCTTGGCTGGTCAGGGCGACCGTGGTCTTCTGCCCCGACCCGTTCCTGGTCTTTTCGGTATTGAGATAGCCGGCCTCTTCGAGCTTGCGCAACTGGATAACCAGGTTGCCGGCGGTGAGCTCGAGCAGGTCCTGCAGGCGGGTGAAGGACAGCGTGTCGCCGCCGGGCAGTGCGGCCAGGGTGGCGACGATCTTCAACCGGGTGGGCACGTGGATCAGTGGGTCGAGTTCGCCGGTCATGACCGGACCACGCTGCGGTGCTGCCGCCCGACGATGGCGACAGCGGCGGCGAGGAGCACGAGGCACAGGCCCACACCGTCGATGGCCCACGATCCGACCGGCCCCGCGAACAGGGCGACGGCGCCAGTCACGGCCACGCCTAGCCCGACACCGAACGGGTGCCAGTTGGCCCGCGCGGCGTTGATGGCCGCCCAGGCCAGGCCGCCGAGGATCAGCGGCACCGTGAGCGGGATCAGCGAGTAGGCCGTCGCGGAGCTCACACCGTTGGCCGCCAGCACCCCGATGACGGGCAGCACCGTGAGCCAGGCCAGCGCCAGGACGGTGATCTCCCACGGGCGCAGTCGGGACTTCCCGCTTACCCCTTCGGTTGCGTGCACGCGCATCCCGACGGTCGCGATGAAGTTGACGACCACGAACCCCCACACGAACGGGAGGACTGCGGCGGTCGGGCCGTGGTAGGGGTGCTGCCCGCGCACGCTGAGCCAGCAGGCGCCGAGCACGGCCAGGACGCCGACCGCCCTGATGGCCAGCAGCCACGGCTGGGCCGGCGCGATCTTCCGGCGCGTCTGCTGGGTGGTCTGCTCCAGCAGCGCCGCGGCCTGCTGGGGGTCGAGGTAGCCATCGTGGCCGGCGGCGGTACGGATGTCGGATGTGGTGTTCATGATGTCTCCCTTGCTTCGACTCTATGTCATAAAGTAGATGCCGCTTTACGCCATAAAGTCAAGCGGTCAGCCAAAGAACTTTATGACGTAAAGTCCATCGCCCGCCCGGCCGGGGCCCTCGACGACGTCGGCCGGCGGCCCGGCCGCACGGGGC
>CAXUJF010000271.1:0-8092 GCA_964250865.1 uncultured Streptosporangiaceae bacterium | reverse complement strand
GGGATCGACCGGGCCGGCGGGGAGGGGCCAGGCGAAGCCTTCGGAGGCGGCGAACTGGGCGGCCGCCCCCGGGGCCCCGCGCCCGCACCAGAGGCTGACGAAGTGGGCGATCCCGCGCCCGCGCCGCCACAGCCGGCGCCCCCCGCCGGGCCGGATCGCGGCGGGACCCGCTGGGCGGGGCCCGAAGTCCTGTCGACCTCGCCTGCCCTAGGCGGGGTCACCCTGGTCGGCCGCCGGGGCCGTGGGCGCCGGGCCGACCACGGCCGGCTTGGCGGCGGCCCGGGAATCCGGGACCGGCAGCACCAGCCGAAGCAGCGGGCCGGTCGCGAACGTGGTGATCAGGGCCATCAGCACGAGGATGGTGAACAGGTTCTCGTCGATGATCCCGGCCGCCAGCCCGACGTTGAGGGCAATCAGCTCAGTGAGGCCCCTGGTATTGATCAGCACCGCTATGGTGGCCGACTGCCGTGGCCGCAGCCCGGCGGCCCGGGAGACGCCGTAGGCCGGGCCGACCTTTCCCGCACAGGAGATAACCAGGATGACCGCCAGCAGCGCGACCCCGTTCCAGCGCAGGCCCTCGATGTTGAGGGACAGGCCGGTGACGACGAAGAAGAGCGGCAGCAGCAGGCCGCCGGCCCGTTCCATCGTCTGCAGCACGTCATGATCCGCAGGCCGGCTGCCCCGCATGACCAGCCCGGCCAGGAACCCGCCGAACACCGGGTGAAGTCCGAGCGAGCCGGTCGCCCAGGCGCAGCCGAGCGCGAGTACGAACGCGACCGGAATCGGATCGACCAGGACCGACTGGGGCCGGCTGAGCCACCAGGCGAGCAGCGGGCGGACCAGGGCGAGCATGACCACCACGAGGCACGCGGTCAGGAACAGCGTGACCGGCCAGGAGAACCGCGACGACTCCCCCGTCCCGATCAGCGCGACCGCCAGCACCAGCCAGGCGAGGACATCCATGATCCCGGCGCTGGCCGTCGCGATCGTTCCCACGGTGGTGCCGGCCAGCCCTCGCTCGCGCACGATCGCGGCCAGTACCGGCAGCGCCGTAATGGCCATGGCCACCGCCATGAACAGCACAAATGACCGACCCCAGTGCTGCTGGCCGAGCACAGTGAAGTCCGAGCGGAAGAGCAGCACGAGGCCGGCTCCGCCGGCCATCGGCACGCAGAGTGCGGCCGCCGCGATCAGCGGGACGCTGCGGCCGTGCCCGCGCACCGCGGCAAACTCGATCTCGTAGCCCACGGTGAACATGAAGATGACCACGGCCACCTGGGCGAGCACGTTGAGATAGGAGACCACGGTAGCCGGGAAAAGATCCGCGGCCAGGTGGCCGGGAAGCCGACCGAATACGGATGCCCCGAGCAGCAGTCCGGTGAGGACCTGGCCGATCACTGTCGGCTGCCCCCAGCGCCGGGCCAGCGCTCCCAGGAGCGCGGAAACCGCGCTGATCAGCGCGATATCTCCAATGATCTTCGCGATTAGCGCATCCACGAACCGCACCCGACTCCGGCCGTCACGAATACCGCCTGGCCAAAGTGAACATTATCGGAGACGTGAAGGTTGTCGGCAGGCACAAAGACCCCTCCTTTACTGACGGCGACTACACGGCTGCCATAATGACGAGCCCGCCTTACGTGAGCAACTGCGAAAACTCGCAGTTGCTCACTTGACCGCGATGATTCGACGAGCGGACAACATGAACGCCGTGACAGTCCAAAAAGACGTGCCGTAGATTTCAGGAAAGGAGCGAGATACAAGAGAGAAGGAAGATCGTCATGACCGAAACGAGCACTGATAATTATGATGCGATTGTGGTCGGTGGCGGTCCGAGCGGGTCAGCCTACGCCATTACCCTGGCGCGGACTGGACGCTCCGTCCTGGTGCTGGAACGGGAAACTTTCCCGCGCTTTCATATCGGTGAGTCATTTCTGCCTTACACCGTCGACGTGCTTGACCAGATGGGAATCCTGGACCGGTTCAAGGATGCCGGATTCGTCACCAAGAAGGGACTTGAGGTAACCACGAAGATCGGGGTCAAGCTGATCGACCTCGACGTGACCGGCAAGGACGGGTACCGCACCTGGACCTTCCAGGTCGAGCGGGCCAAGTTCGACCAGATTCTGCTGGAGACCGCGGCCGACGAGGCCGGCGTGACCGTTAAGCAGCAGGCCCGGGCCAACAAGATCATCTTCGACGGCGAGCGCGTGGCCGGCGTGGAGTACACCCACGAGGGTCACGAGTTCCGGGCCACCGCCAAACTAGTGGTAGACGCCAGCGGCCGGGCCGGCTTCATCGCCCGGGCCCTGCAGCTGCGCAAGACCGACAGCAACCTCAAGATGGCCGCCGTCTACAAGCACTTCGCGGACCTCAACGAGGAGAACAACCCCTCCAGGCCGGGCGACACCCAGATCGGCGTGCACTCCGACGGCTGGGTCTGGGCCATTCCGATCAGGGAAGACGTCATCAGCATCGGCACCATGACGCCGGTCGAGAATCTCCGCAACAACCGCCCGGAAGACGTATTCCAGGAGCACCTGGCCCGGGTTCCCCGCATCCAGCAGCGAATCAAGGGCACCACGGTATGGCGTGAACTCAGCGGCGAGAACGACTTCGAGTACCACTGCGACTCACTCGTCGGCCCGGGCTATGTCCTCATCGGCGACGCCGGGGCCTTCAGCGACCCGGTCTTCTCAGCCGGGGTGTACCTGGCTCTCGCCACCAGCAGGCGGGCGGCACAGGAATCGGCCCGGATGCTCGACGGGGAGATCTCGCAGCAGGAGATGGCTGAGCGTTACGAGTCCTTCTACAAGACCGGCTACGAGACGTATTACCGCCTCATCCGGGCGGTCTACGATCAGAGCCTGGGCACCATGGGCCAGCGTATCGGCCAGCTTCTCGCCCAGGCGGGCCTGGGCGAGAAGGACCGGGTGCTCGCGCTCAACGGAGACTTCTGGACGCAGAGCAACGGCCTTATCCAGGCAATCAGGAAAGAGCCCGAGTGGGCGCTGTTCGCTCCCTTCGAGCCCATGTTCGGATGCCCCGTGTACGGCACCATGTAATCGCGGCCAACCACCTTGCACGAGCCGCGGGACCCGGGTTATCCCGGGCCCCGCGCTTGTCATTCGCGACCGTATACTGGACAGCCGTACAACGGGTCGAAGTGGCCGAAAAGCCCCCAGTTCTTTTCCTTGCGGACCCGGACGAGGAAGGGATTTGTGCCGGACCAAAGGTCCCCGCTCAAGGCAAGCACACGTTCCCGCTCGCCCACGCTTTCCTCACGGAACAGAGTCTCCATGGTTTTGCCCATGGCGCCCAGACTCCGGTCGTAGACCGACCGGATAAGCCGGTAATACGTGTCGTAGCCGGTCTTGTAGAAATTCTGGTACCGCATGGCGGCCACCGATTCCGGGACGTCACCGCTCAGGAACCTGGCTGACTCCTCGGCCGCTCTCCTTCCGGTCGCAAGGGCCAGGTACACCCCGGCCGAGAAAACCGGGTCGATGAAGCAGCCCGCGTCACCGACCAGCAGGAACCCAGGACCGGCGAGTTTGTCGCTGTGGTACTCGAAATTGCTCTCGCCGCTCAGCCCGCGCCACTCGCCCGCGCCTTTGATCCGCTGGCGGATGCGGGGAACCCGGTTCAGGTGGGCCACGAACATCTCCTCCGGACGCGATGCGCGCAGGATGTTGGCCGGCGCCACCGTGCCGATGCTGATGACGTCTTCCCTGATCGGGATGGCCCAGACCCAGCCGTCGGAGTGCACGCCGATCTGCGAGTCGCCCGGCCGTGAGGGGTTGTTCTCCTCGTCGAAACCCGCGAAGTGCTTGTAGACGGCGGCCATCTTGAGCTCGCCGTCGGTCCTGCGCAGGCCGAGCGCCCGGGCAACGACACCGGCCCGCCCGCTGGCGTCCACCACAAGCCGCGCGGTCGCCAGGTACTGCTCGCCATTGCGCTGATAGTGAACCCCGGCAACGCGCTCACCGGAAAAGATCAGGTGATTGACCTTCGCCTGCTGCAGCACGGTAGTGCCGGGCTCCTGGGCGGCGGCGCCGAGGAGGATCTCGTCGAACCGGGCCCGCTCCACCTGCCAGGCCCAGGTGCGATAGCCGTCGTGTCCGGTGACATCGAGGTCGACCGCCCGGACCCCCTCCGACGCGATGATCTCAAGACCCCGCTTGATGACGAAGCCCTCGTTCGTGAACTTTGACAGGATGCCCATCTGATCAAGGACATCGAGGGTATACGGCAAGAACTCCTCGCCGATGTGAAACCGGGGGAACTTCTCCCGTTCCAGGACGAGCACCGAAAACCCGCTCCTGGCCAGGGTGATGCCGTAGGCGCTGCCGCTCGGCCCGCCGCCTATCACGATCGCGTCGTACTGGCTGCGGACTGCTTCCCGGGCCAGCTCGCCACCGGGCAGCAGTCTCCCCGAGGTTGGCCGCTGGCGCCGTGCCAGCGGCCTGTGTATGTTTTCGTAAATGGTGTAGTCCGAATAATTTTCCTGAGCAGAAAGCCAGTCCGCGTTGCGGCTACGCTTCCTTACGCACGTCTGCACCTCGTTTACCTTCCTGATGCTGCTCGACCGTCATGGCGCCGTGATAACGCCGACTACAGCATGGACCGCTGATAGCGCTTCAGGGGCACCTAGAGGTAACCAACGAAAATGCAAACCGGTGAGAACTCAGGCTGCCCGAGTCTTACGGCGCATTAAGATATAACATCATCCGCGGCCGCCGCCCCGGCCGTACGGGAGGAGATCAAGCAGTCCGTCGCAACGATGCCCGGATCGTAACCGAGTTCGGCAATCCGGCGGGGTACGCCACCGTTAGCGGGTGCTGCTGGGGCTTTATATTAATTTCGCCATAACACCCATGTAGTACCTAGCGGATATCGAGTCGCTCCAATGGTCCGTCATCCGCGAGTCCTGGTCAACTGCGGAGCAGCCGAAGTCGCACACCGGAGCTGCGAAGACCGCCGCCAGCGTGCGACCGCCGCCTGGATATACCCGGCCAGTCCTCGGTAACCTCGTTACCGAATCAGCACCGTACCGCCGAAGACACTGGGAAGCTCCGCATGAAATGGAAAATTGAGCGGGTACAGGGTGAAGACCTAGACATCAGTCAAGTACGTGAAGTCTACGATTCGTCCGGGCTCGGCCAGCGGCGCCCACTGGCCGAGCATGAGCGCTTTACGGCGATGGTACGTAACGCCAACCTGATAATGACCTGCCAGGTGGAAGGGCAGCTGGTCGGCATTGCCCGGAGCATCTCTGACTTCTCCTATGCCACCTACTTGTCCGATATCGCCGTCTCCGGCCCCTACCAGCGCGGCGGTATCGGGCGCGCGCTCATCGAGGCCACCAGGCAGGAGGCACCGCAGGCCAAGATCATTCTGCTGTCCGCCCCCGCCGCAACCAGCTACTACCCGCACATCGGCTTCACCCGGCACGAGTCCGCCTGGGTCCTTGGCTCCCTATCCGCGGAAAGGCAGCAGCGATGAGGGCACACTGCCGGGTGTGCTCGCTGGGGGACGACCACCCCGGTATCGCGATCGACAGCCAGCAGGTCTGCAACCTCTGCCGGATGGATCTGGCGGCCGAGATGCTGGCGAACTTCCGGTATACGAACGAGGTGTTCCAGGCCTTCCAGGAGGCCCGGCCGAATCCGGACGGCCCCTTCGACTGCCTGTTCATGTACAGCGGCGGCAAAGACAGCACCTACCTGCTCGACAAGTTCGTCAACGAGCAGGGAAAGCGGGTAGCAGCATTCACCTTTGACGTGCCATTCGAGAGCAGCCACGCGGCCGACAACATCAGGCTGGCCAAGCAGCGGATCCCGGCAACTTACGTAGCCGATAAAGATGACGAGAACATCAGGGAAATGATGCGCGAGGTATTCAACAAGCCGCCCCCAGCCAAGCCGGGCCGTTACCTCGACGAAAAGCTTCCCTGTGTGTCCTGCCGAACATTTTTCGTGATTCGCGCGATTCTCTACGCTTTCCGCCGCCACATCCCGTACATCGTAATATGCGCCGACCCGCAGCAGATCCTGACGATGGAATCGAATGTCGTGGAGGTAGTACGCGGTTTTTACCGGACCTTCGGGCAGCGAGCGGTCGCTTCATGGTTCGGCGGAGAACTGCAGCAGATACTTTTTGCCGACGAGAAGCAGCTGCCCAAAATCGTATTTCCTTTTATCGCGATGCGCCATGACTACGACCCGGACCGCATCGTGAGTGAGCTCAAAGAAAAAGGGCTCTACACCTCGTCGCCACTCGAGACTCATTGCACGCTTTTCCCGCTGCTCAACTATTATTCGTTCAAGCACTGGAACTGCATGTTTTACAAGCTCAACGCCTCAAGCCGGGCACGGGCCGACCGGAACGGCACCGGGGCCGGGCGCTCGACCTTCAGCATCAAATTCCCCGACGCGCTCAACATTCTCGACGTCGAACGACGCATGAAGGAAGTCACCCTCGCTATCGCGGCAGGCGAGGGCGACCACCGCACTCAGCGCGAAAGCCTGGCTGCGGTCTTCCGGGACCTCGGCGCCGACGACGAGGCGGCGCGATTTGTCGCCGACGGATTCCTGAATATGCCCGCCGTGGCGGCCGACCTGGGTATCCGGCTTTCCTGAGAGGACTGCACGTGGAGCCGACCGATAACGACATGGACGTAGCAATCATCGGCATGAGCTGCCGCTTCCCCGGCGCCGACGATCCCGAACAGTTCTGGCAGACGCTGCGCGAAGGACGGGAGACGGTCTCGTTCTTCACCGACGCTGAGCTCATCGCCGCGGGCGCCAAGCCAGACGAGATCGGCCAAGAGCGTTACGTCAAGGCAGGCCAGGTGCTGGAGGGCGCCGACCTGTTCGACGCCGCACTGTTCCGCATCCCGCGCGAGGAGGCCGAGCTGCTGGATCCGCAGCAGCGGATCTTCCTGGAGTGCGCGCTCACCGCGCTGGAGAACGCCGGGCACGACCCGGCCCGGTTCCCCGGGTCAGTCGGCGTCTACGGCGGCGTCGGCCTGAACTCCTACGCCTGGCAGGTACTGGCGGAAAAGTACAGGACCGGGTCAGCGCTCGACCGTCACCGCCTGATGCTGGCCAGCGACAAAGACTTCCTGTCGACCCGGGTGTCCTACAAGCTGAACCTGCGCGGTCCGAGCGTGAACGTCAACACCGCTTGCTCCACTTCGCTGGTCGCGCTCCACCTGGCCTGCCTGAGCCTGCTCGGCGGCGAGTGCGACATGGCGCTGGCTGGCAGCGCGCACGTGCGGGTTCCGCAGGTCGAGGGCTACCTGTTCCAGGACGGGATGATCTTCTCGCCTGACGGTCACTGCCGACCCTTCGATGCCAGCGCCGCGGGCACGGTGATCGGCAGCGGCGCCGGGGTCGTCGTGCTCCGGCGGCTGCGCGACGCCCTGGCTGACGGCGACCTGATCCGCGCGGTGATCAAGGGCAGCGCGATCAACAACGACGGCGCCCAGAAGGCCGGGTACGCGGCCCCCAGCGTGATCGGCCAGGCCACCGTCATCAGCACTGCGCAGCAGGTAGCCGGTTGCCCCCCGGAAACCATCGGGTACGTCGAGGCGCACGGCACCGGCACCGCGCTCGGCGACCCGATTGAGGTCGCCGCGCTGAACGAGGCATTCTCGGCCGCGCAGCTGGCACCGGGTTCCCGCCCCCTCGGATCGGTAAAGTCGAACGTCGGGCACCTCGACACCGCCGCCGGGATGGCGGGGCTGATCAAGACGGTGCTGATGCTGGAGCACGGACAGCTCGTGCCCAGCCTTAACTTCACGGCGCAGAACCCGGAGATCGACTTTGCCGGCGGCCCGTTCTACGTGAACACCAAGCTGGCCGAATGGCCGGACCAGCCCGGGCCGCGACGGGCCGGGATCAGCTCGTTCGGCATCGGCGGAACCAACGCCCACCTGGTACTCGAGCAGGCGCCGCCGAGTGTTCCCCCGGCCGCCGCCGGCGGCCCTCAGCTGCTCGTCCTATCCGCCGACACGCCCGGCGCCCTCGACCGCACCGCCGCGGCGGTGGCTCGGCGGCTGCGCGGCGGCGGCATCAGCCTGTCCGAC
>CAXUJF010000270.1:5536-8096 GCA_964250865.1 uncultured Streptosporangiaceae bacterium | reverse complement strand
ATATTGGGTAACGGCTGGCCGTTAATTGGCAGTAAGTGCGCTGAACTGCTCGAGCTCGGCGGCCAGGGCGGGCGGGACCCGGGCCTCCAGGTCGGTCCCGTCGGCGCCGTGGCCGACGTGTATGACCTCGCCTTCCTCGTGCGCCCTGGCCACCAGGTCGCCCCGGCTGTAGGGGACGACCACCCGGACCTCGCGGTCCCGGTGCGGTAGCGCCTCCTCCAGCACGTCCCGCAGTTCGTCCAGGCCAGCGCCGGTGCGGGCGGAAATCAGCACACAGTTCTTCTCGCGGTGCCGCAGCCGGTCGACCACGATCGGGTCGGCGGCGTCGGACTTGTTGATCACGATAAGTTCCGGTACCTCAGCCGCCCCGATCTCGGCCAGCACGTCGCGGACCGCGGTGATCTGGGCCTCGGGATCGGCATCGGAGCCGTCGACCACGTGCAGGATGAGGTCGGCGTCGGCCGTCTCCTCCAGGGTGGACCGGAACGCCTCGACCAGCTGGTGCGGCAGGTGCCGCACGAACCCGACGGTGTCGGTCAGGGTCAGCGGGCGGCCGGACGCGGTACGGGCCCGGCGGACGGCCGGATCCAGGGTGGCGAACAGCGCGTCCTCGACCAGGACACCGGCCCCGGTCAGCCGGTTCAGCAGGCTCGACTTGCCCGCGTTGGTGTACCCGGCGATGACAACCGACGGCACGTCCCGGCGGCGGCGCCGGTCGCGCTGGACGTCCCGGCTGACGGCCATGCCGGCGATCTCCCGCCGGAGCTTGGCCATCCGCGCCCGCAGGCGGCGCCGGTCCGTCTCGATCTTGGTCTCACCGGGACCGCGGGTACCGATCCCGCCGCCGCCGGCGACCCGGCCACCGGCCTGCCGGGACAGCGATTCACCCCAGCCCCGCAACCGCGGCAGCATGTAGGAAAGCTGGGCCAGCTCGACCTGGGCCTTGCCCTCACGGCTGCGCGCGTGCTGAGCGAAGATGTCCAGGATCAGCGCGGTGCGGTCGATGACCTTGACCTTTACCACGCTCTCCAGCTGGTTCAGCTGGCCCGGGCTGAGCTCGCCGTCGCAGATCACCGTGTCCGCGCCCACCGCGGCCACGATGTCGGCCAGCTCGGCCGCCTTGCCCGAGCCCACGTAGGTGGCGGCGTCGGGCTTGCTACGCCGCTGGATCAGCGCATCGAGCACTTCGGAACCGGCGGTCTCGGCCAGCCGGCTCAGCTCGAGGAGCGAGTTCTCCGCACTGGCCAGGGTGCCCTCGGTCCAGACGCCGATGAGCACGACCTGCTCCAGCCGGAGCGCGCGGTACTCGACCTCGGTAACGTCCTCGAGCTCCGTGGACAGGCCCGAGACCCGGCGCAGGGCCTGACGGTCTTCCAGGTCGTAGTCGCCGGGGCCAGCGGCCGGCTGGTGGTAGTCCTCGAACTCGTCGTCGACGACGATCGAATCCGGCCGCTCAGAAAATGCGGTCATTGTCCTCCAAGGACGATGCTTCACAGCTTGTTGTCCCCGATAGTGCCACGGGCATACCGGGTTGTCGCCTGTATAACAACGCGTCGGTCAGCGTTGTGCCCGGCCAACGGGGCCGGCCGGCCGGGCCGATCAGCCGACGGGGGTGGAGTCTTCCAAGGAGGGCTGCAGGGCGTCCAGTACGGGCGGTAGCTCACCGTCGTAGACCACGGTCAGGCGGTGAGTGGCCCGGGTGATGGCGACGTAGAGGTCGTGGCCACCCTTGGGTGACTGGGCGATGATGCCCGCCGGGTCAACCAGTACCACCCGGTCGAACTCCAGCCCCTTGGCCTGGGTCACGGTGAGCAGGGCGACCGGCGAGTCGAGCGCTTCGGCCCGGTCGCCGGGCACGGCCCCGGGGACCTGCGTGGCCAGCTCGGCGATCCGGGCGGCCGGGGCGATGACGGCCAGCCGGCCTTCCTCGGCCGCGGTCAGGCCGGCCAGCTCCTCATCCACCACCCGGGCCACCTGGGGGCCGAAGCCCGCGGCCGCGCCGACCCGGACCGCGCGCGGGTGCTCGCCCTCCTCGCGGACCGATTCCGGCGGCTCCTCTTCCGGGGCCACCGAGGCCAGCACGTCCGCGGCCACGGACATGATCTCGGCCGGGGTCCGGTAATTGACCGTCAGCCGCTCCTCACGCCAGCGGTCCTTGACGTAGCGGTCGAGCATCTCGCCCCAGGACGGGGCCCCGGCCGGGTTCCCGGTCTGGGCCACGTCGCCGACGACGGTGAGCGACTTGGTCGGGACGCGGCGCATGACCATCCGCCAGGCCATGGCCGACAGCTCCTGGGCCTCGTCCACGATGACGTGCCCGTAGGACCAGGTGCGGTCGGCGGCGGCCCGCTCGGCCGTGGTCAGCTCGGGCCCGTCGTCGCGGTTGCGGCCGGCGATGGTGGCCGCGTCGACCAGGCCCTGCCCGGCCAGGCCAGTCAGCTCGAGCACGCCCTCGGCGTACTCCTCCTCTTCCCGGCGGCGGCGCTCGGCCACCCGGCGCAGGGCGCGGGCGGCGGCGGGGGGCGCACCCCCCACCGCGGCGCCCGCCGGGCGGCGCGGG
>CAXUJF010000270.1:0-5526 GCA_964250865.1 uncultured Streptosporangiaceae bacterium | reverse complement strand
GGCCGAGTCGTCCGATCCCAGCAGCTCGGCCGCCTCGTCCAGGAGCGGAACGTCGCTGACGGTCCACCGGCCACGCTGGTGGGACTTGAGCAACAAGGACCGCTCATTAACAGAAAAAATCGAAGCGGCCCGCCGCAGGGCACCTTCCTCCTCCAGCAGCGCGGCCAGCAGCCGCTGCGGGGTCAGGAACGGCCACAGCCGGTCGAGCGCGGACCGGACCGGGTCCTCCTCCCACAGCCGGGCCCGCACGTACGGCAGGTCCTCGGCGTCCAGGCTGCGGCCGAGCGCGACGGCCTCGGCCCGGGCGATGGCGTCGAGCATCTCGGTGACGAACAGCTTGCGGGCCACGTTGTGGGGCCGGCGCATGCCGCGGGCGCGGATACGGGCCCGCTCGCAGACGTCGGCCGGGACCCTGATCGCCACCCCGTCGACCACCATCTCCAGGTCCCGGCGCGGGATGCGCTGCTGGTCGCGGACCGCAGCCCGGAGCACCTTGATCATCCGAAGGTCGCCCTTGATCACGGCCGTCTCCGGGTCCTCCTCGGCCGTGGCGCGGACGCCGGGAAACAGCTCGCCCAGGGAAGACAGCACCACGTCGGTCTCCCCCAGCGACGGCAGGACCTGGCTGATGTAGCGCAGGAAGGTGGTGTTCGGCCCGATGATGAGCACGCCGCGGCGTTCCAGCGTCCGCCGGTGGGTGTAGAGCAGAAACGCGGCCCGGTGCAGCGCGGCCACGGTCTTGCCGGTCCCCGGCCCGCCCTGGACGACCAGCACCCCGGCCAGCGAGGAGCGGATCACCCGGTCCTGCTCGGCCTGGATGGTGGCCACCACGTCGCTCATCCGCCCGGTCCGGCCGCGGCGCACGGTGGCCAGCAGCATGGCCTCGCCCACCAGCCCCCGCCGGTCGGCCTCGCTCATCCGGTCCAGGTCGAATACCTCGTCGTCCAAACCGACAACGGTGCGCCCGCGGGTATAGAGGTGACGCCGCCGCAGCAGGCCGGCTGGATCGTTCGGCGTGGCCGCGTAAAAAGAACGCGCGGCCGGGGCACGCCAGTCAATTAGGACCGGCTCATATTCGCCGTCGTGCAATCCGATACGGCCGATATAAAAGGTGTGATCGCCGGTATCGTCCATCCGCCCGAAGCACAGGCCGCGCTCCACCCCGTTCAGCTGGGTCAGCCGTCTGGCCTGCTCAGAGGCGGAAACTTCGCGTTCCATCCGGGCCGCGAACGTGCCCCCCTGGCCGCCGAGACCCTCGACTTCACGCAGGGCTTTCTCGCTGCGTGCGCGGGCGGCGTCCAGCAGACCGTAGAGCATGGAAACGTAATCCTGCTCATTCCGGATGGACTCGGAAAGAGCAGACTCAGTTTGACGATCCGCCATATTATTTGGTATACTTCCGGTCGATCAACTAATTCCCCGGGCCTTTAGATTGTGCGGGCATACGAGCATAACAGGCTCCGGCGCGGACGTCGTAAATCCCCCATCCCATCCCCGGCGGGGCCGGCGCGTTAACCCGCACGCAGGGGCGTGCTTAAGGTTACCGGTGGGTAACAAGCAGGCTGGCCGTGTTACTGGCGGGGCCGACGAAGGGGCCCGCTGATGGGGACGGCCTGGGTCTCGTACCGGGCGATCTGATCTGCAAGGATGGAAAAAGACTGCAGAGGAGTACCTATGCCGGGCACCGAAGGCGTTGAGATCACCGGTCCGGCCGGTGATCGCTACGACGAGATCCTGACTCCCGAGGCGCTCGGGCTAATCGCCGCGCTGCACCGGGAGCTGGGGGCCCGGCGGGCCGAGTTGCTGGCCGCGCGGGAACGGCGCGAGGCCGACATCATCGCCGGCGGCACCCTCGACTTCCTGCCCGAGACCAAGAACATCCGGGAAGACCCGACCTGGCGGGTGGCGCAGCCGGCCCCGGGGCTGATCGACCGGCGGGTGGAGATCACCGGGCCGACCGACCGGAAGATGACGGTCAACGCCCTCAACTCCGGGGCCAAGGTGTGGCTGGCCGACTTCGAGGACGCCAGCTCGCCGCTGTGGGGCAACGTCATCACCGGCCAGCTCAACCTGCGGGATGCACTGGACCGCACCATCGACTTCAGCCAGGGCGGCAAGGAGTACAAGCTCCGCCCCGACCACGAGCTGCCCACGATCGTGCCCCGGCCGCGGGGCTGGCACCTGGACGAGAAGCACATCACGGTGGACGGCCGGCGGGCGTCCGGCAGCCTGGTCGACTTCGCCCTGTACATGGCGACCAGCGCGCAGCGGCAGCTGGACAAGGGCAAGGGACCGTACTTCTACCTGCCCAAGAACGAGAGCCACCTCGAGGCCCGGTTGTGGAACGACGCCTTCAACCTGGCCCAGGACCAGCTTGGCATCCCCCGGGGCACGATCCGGGCCACCGTGCTGATCGAGACGATCCCGGCCGCGTTTGAGATGGAAGAGATCCTCTACGAATTGCGGGACCACTCGGCCGGGCTGAACGCGGGCCGGTGGGACTACCTGTTCAGCATCATCAAGAAGTTCCGCACCCGGGGCCGGGACTACGTGCTGCCGGACCGGAACCAGGTCACGATGACCGCGCCGTTCATGCGGGCCTACACCGAGCTGCTGGTCAAGACCTGCCACCAGCGCGGGGCGCACGCGATCGGCGGGATGGCCGCGTTCATCCCCAGCCGGCGTGATCCTGAAGTCAACGAGGTGGCGCTGGCCAAGGTGCGCGAGGACAAGACCCGGGAGTCGAGGGACGGCTTCGACGGGTCCTGGGTGGCGCACCCGGACCTGGTGCCGATCTGCCGCGAAGTGTTCGACGGCGTGCTCGGCAGCAAGCCGAACCAGCTGGACCGGCTGCGGGACGAGGTCAGCGTGAGCGCGTCGGACCTGCTGTCGATCAGCGAGACGCCAGGCACGATCACCGAGGCCGGGCTGCGCAACGACATCAGCGTCGGCCTGCAGTACCTGGCGTCCTGGCTGGCCGGCAACGGCGCGGTCGCCATCTTTAACCTGATGGAGGACGCGGCCACGGCCGAGATCGCCCGGTCCCAGGTGTGGCAGTGGCTGCACAACGACATCCTGCTCGAGGACGGGCCCAAGGTGACCCGGGACCTGGTCGAGACGATCATCGACGAAGAGCTGGCCAAGATCAGGGAAGCGCTCGGCGACGCGTTCGACGCCGAGCGGTTCGGGCAGGCCACCGCGCTGTTCACGGCGGTGGCGCTGGCAGACAACTACTCCGAATTCCTGACCGTGCCCGCCTACGAACGCATGCCCTGATGGGCGCCCCCGCTATTGAACTCATCCCGGTACTGACCGGGATCTGCGGGGCTGAGCATGTGATTTCTGAGCCGCGGGAGCTGCGGACCTATGAGTGCGACGGGCTGACCGCGCACCGGACCGCGCCCGCCCTCGTGGTGCTGCCGGAAGAGGCCGAACAGGTGGCCGCGGTGGTGCGGGCCTGCGCCGGGGCGGGCGTACCGTTCGTGGCCCGCGGGTCGGGCACCGGGCTGTCCGGCGGCGCGCTGCCGCGCAGCGACGGCGTGCTCATCGTCACCTCGCGGATGCGGCGGGTACTGGAAGTGGACCCGCTGTCCCGCCGGGCCATCGTGGAGCCGGGCGTGACCAACCTGGCCGTGAGCAAGGCGGTCGAGCCGTACGGCTTCTTCTACGCCCCCGACCCGTCGAGCCAGGTGGTCTGCTCGGTGGGCGGCAACGTGGCCGAGAATTCCGGCGGCGCGCACTGCCTCAAGCACGGATTCACCGTGCACCACGTGACGGGCCTGGAGATCGTCACCCCCGACGGCGAGCTGACCTGGCTGGGCGACGGCACCGGCGCCTCCCCCGGGTACGACCTGCTGGGCGCGTTCACCGGGTCCGAGGGCACGCTCGGCATCGCGACCAAGGTCGTGGTCAAGCTGACCCCGCTGCCGGAGATGGTGACCACGCTGCTGGCCGCGTTCGAGTCCACCAGCCAGGGCGGCACCGCGGTGTCATCGATCATCGGGGCGGGCATCGTACCGGCCGCGATCGAGATGATGGACGCGCTGGCCATCGAGGCGGCCGAGGCCGCCGTGCACTGCAACTACCCGGCCGGGGCGGGCGCGGTGCTGATCGTCGAGCTGGACGGCCCCGAAGCCGAGGCCGAGGCGGAGACCTCGGCCGTGCGCAAGCTGTGCGAGCAGGCCGGGGCGGGTGAGATCAGGTACGCCGACGATCCGGCCGACCGGGCCCGGATCTGGGCCGGGCGCAAGTCCGCGTTCGCCGCGGTGGGCCGGATCAGCCCGGCCTACATCGTGCAGGACGGGGTGGTGCCGCGCACCGCGCTGTCCGGCATCCTGGCCAAGATCGCCGAGCTGTCCGGCCGCCGCGAGGGGGTCCGGGTGGCCAACGTGTTCCACGCCGGCGACGGGAACCTGCACCCGCTGGTGCTGTTCGACGACCGGATCGACGGCGCGGGTGAGGCGGCCGAGGAGGTTTCCGGCGCGATCCTCGACCTGTGCATCGAGGCGGGCGGCTCGATCACCGGCGAACATGGCGTGGGCGTGGACAAGTCCAAGTACATGACGAAGATGTTCGGCGAGGACGACCTGGACACCATGCAGTTCCTGCGGTGCGCGTTCAACCCGCGCAACCTGTGCAACCCGGGCAAGGTGTTCCCCACCCCGCGGCTGTGCGGTGAGGTGCCCGGGATCCGGCATGCCCCGCACCCGGCCGTGGCGGCGGGCGAGCTGGACCAGTTCTGATGACGGACAGGGTCTGATGGCGGGCGAGGCGCAGATCGCGGTGGCGCTGGCCGGGACCGGCGCGCAGGTCCGCCCGGCCGGCCCGCCGGACAGCGTCGGCGGCGTGCGGCCCAGCTGTGTGGCCACCCCGACGACGCTGGACCAGGCGGCCGGGGTCATGCAGGCGGCCGCGGGCCTGGAACTGGCCGTGGTGCCGCGCGGCAGCGGCCGGACGATCTCCTGGGGGCCCGCCCCGGCCCGGTGCGACGTCATCGCGGACATGGCCGAGATGGACCAGATCCTGGAGTACGCGGCCGGTGACCTGGTGGTCCGGGTCGAGGCCGGGGTGCGGCTGGGTCAGCTGGCCGAGGTGCTGGCGGAGAAGGGCCAGCGGCTGGCGCTGGACGGGCCGTCCGCGGACACCGTGGGCGGGGTGGTGGCCAGAAACGCGGCCGGGCCGCTGCGGCTGCGCTACGGGCTGCCCCGCGACCTGCTGATCGGCCTCACCATCGTGCGGGCGGACGGGCACGTGGCCCGGGCCGGCGGCAAGGTGGTCAAGAACGTGGCCGGCTACGACATCGGCAAGCTGTTCGCCGGGTCGCACGGGACGCTGGGCCTGATCGCCGAGGTGACGTTCCGGCTGCACCCGGTGCCCGAGCTGAGCGCGTACGTGATCGAGGAGTACGCCGCCAGCGCCGCGGCGGCCGAGGCGGCACTGGCCGCGGCGGCCTCGCCCTTGCAGCCCTCGGCGGTGGAGCTGGAGCGGCCCCGGCCCGGCGGCCCGATCCGGGTAGCCACGCTGCTG
>CAXUJF010000269.1:1250-8099 GCA_964250865.1 uncultured Streptosporangiaceae bacterium | reverse complement strand
TCCTGACACCGCCAGCTTCCCCCGCCTCGCCTGGGCACGGGCCGGCCGGCAGGTCCTGGCGCACGCGCCTGATGAGGTCTTCGGCTACGGCGACGCACGGGGAAGCGCCGAGCTGCGCCAGGCTCTGGCTGACTACCTGGGCCGGGCGCGCGGGGTTGATACCAGCCCCGGGCGGCTGCTGATCTGCGACGGCTTCACCCAGGCGCTCACGCTTATCTGCACGGTGCTGCGCGCCAGCGGCGCCACGACCCTGGCCGTTGAAGATCCCTGCGCGCCCCGTTACCGGCAGCTCGCCGAAACGCTAGGGCTCCGCGTGACCGGCGTGCCCTGTGACCAAGACGGCCTGCGCACGGACCATCTTGCCCGGTCACCTGCCGACGCGGTCCTGGTGACGCCAGCCCACCAGTTCCCGCTGGGCGTCACCATGTCCGCCGCCCGCCGGGTCGCGCTGGTCCAGTGGGCCCGCTCGCACCAGGCAGTGATCATCGAAGACGACTACGACGGTGAGTTCCGGTACGACCGGCAGCCCGTCGGCGCCCTCCAGCAGCTCGATCCCGAGCACGTCATCTACGCCGGCACCGCCAGCAAGACCCTGGCCCCGGGCCTGCGCCTGGGCTGGCTCAGCGCACCACCATCAATCGGCCGCGCCCTCGCCGGCGCCAAGCATCACCTCGATCGCGGCACCAGCATCCTGGACCAGCTCACCCTGGCCGAGATGCTGACTACTGGCGCGTTCGACCGGCACGTCCGCCGGATGCGCGCCAGCTACCGTCACCGCCGCGACGAGCTGGCTCAGACCTTGCACTCCAGCCTTCCCCACCTGCGCCTGGCCGGTACCACCGCCGGGCTGCACGCCCTGATCTACCTGCCGGGCAGCGGACCCGCTGAGAAGCAGCTCCAAGTGCAGGCCGCCAGGCACTCCGTCGCCCTCCACACCCTCGCCAGCTACTGGCTTCACCCACCCGCGCCCTGCCCGCAAGCGGTCATCATCGGCTACGCCAGTCCTGCCAGCCACGCCTACCGGCCCGCCCTGCGGGCGCTGACCCAGCTACTGGCCGGCAATCCACCTGACTGACACCTCGCGCCAGAAGCAGTTCTGGCCCGCATTTCGTGATAGCAACGGGTCGGCGACGTGCCGGGAAAGTTGAGGGGCCTCCAGTAGCCCCGGCGGTCGTCGGGTCCGGCCGGTCGCCCAGGAGTGAATCGCCCGGTGAGTCCGAAGGTCACGCTACGGGTTCAGCCTGGCTGGCGGCTCGGGCTCGGTGAGGGCAGAAATCAGCTGGCGTTCGCGCTCTCCGCTGAGGCCGGCGGCCCGTGGCCGGTCCAGGCCCTGCTCGCGCTCCCAGGTCAGCAGGTCCCGCAGCAGCGCCTCGCGCGGACGGTGCCGCAGCCCGGCGGTCTGCGCGGCGGCTCCGGAACGGCTCGACCAGCCGCGCATGTCCGGGTCCACGAGCCACATTGCCAGCGACTCCTCGCCCATGTACTCCCCGACGCCCTGCTCGAGCAGCCACGTAGCGGGCGCCCGCACCACCGTCCCGGTGTGCCCGCCGATGTCGCGGGACAGCGCCACCCACTCGCCGAACGGGAGGACGGGACCCACCGCGTTATACGTGCCGGTCGTGCTGTCCCGCCCGCAGTCCAGCAGCCACCCGGCCAGATCGCGCACGTCGATGACCTGGGTCGCCGCACCGGGGGTGTCCGGGACCAGCATGGGTGCCTGCGGCTCCCGGGCGGCGCGGGCGACCCAGGCACCGGAGCGGCCGGTATGGTCGCCCGGGCCGCCGATCAGCCCGGCGCGGGCCACCAGCAGACGGTCCCCGACGGCTGCAGCGGACAACTGCTCGCACGCGACCTTCGCCGGTCCGTAAAGCTCGCGGCCGACTGTGTCCCGGCCAGTTGCCGCGAGCAGGTCCGCCGCCTCGTCTGCCCCCGGGGTCACGGACGAGGCGTACACGTTGCCCGAGGAGACGTAGGTCCAGTGCCGGGCCCGCCGCCCCAGCGCCTCCAGTGCACTGCGGACAAAGCCGGGCTGCCAGGACACCTCCACTACGGCGTCCCAGTCCCGGTCTGCTACCGCGTCATACGCGTCCGGCCGGTGCCGGTCGGCCACGACCAGCTGCGCGCCCTGGGCGACCGGGCCGGCCTCGCCGCGAGCCAGGCAGGTGACCGCGTGGCCAGCCCGCAGCGCCTGCCACGAAACCTGCCTGCCCAGCCACGCTGTGCCCCCAAGCACAAGAAGATCCATGCCTCCCAGTGCACCAGCCCACGAGCGCCGACGCGACCGTCTCTGCCATTGGCAGATCCGAGAGCAATCCTCACGGACCATCGCGAAATGTGGGCCAGAACCAGATCCGGATGGCCGCCAGCACTTGTGCCGTCCAGGCCGGGAAGCTGTACCCGCAGGACGCGACAGGAACTTGGCGGGTCGTCGCGGTGCCGGGGTTGCGGCGGCGGCCCGGTGCGGCGTGGGCCGGGTGGGTTAGTCATCCCTCGCCGTTGGTGCTGTTTCCGTGCAGGCGGCGGGACCGGGGACGCATGCGGCGATGCTCGCCCCCGGCGGCGCTCGGGGTAGTCCTTCCTGGCTGCGTAGTCTATTGTGACGTAGAGCCGGTCAAAGCTGGATCGTTTGTTCGATTATTAGTATGCGGCCTGGGGTCGAGATTTCCCATTTGGGGTGGGACGACCCCCCGGACCCCCCGATGCCCGCGCTGCTGCGGCCGTAGGACCGGCCACTCGCCCGGGCACGAGGCCCGGGGCTCGCTAGGCCGGATAGATCGCCTCGCCCCAACCCACTGTGGTGCCCGTCAGATCGCGAGGGCCTGGGCGCGGCGGTTTACTTCCTTCCCGCGTTGCTTGGCGATCGCCTGAATCGGCGTGCCGGGCAGCGTGTCGTCCTCGGTGAACAGCCAGCGCAGCGCCTCGACGTCACCGAACCCGCAGTCGAGCAGCAGGATCAGCGTCCCGTGCAGGCCCTTTACGACCTGATCACCGTCCAGGAACGCGGCCGGCACCCCGACCGCGCCGTCCGGGCGGGTCGCGGCGAGCAGTTTGCGGTCGCGCAGGAGCGTCTTGACACGGCCGACAGGGATGCTGAGACGAGCGGCGACGTCTGGCAACGTAAGCCAGTCACCCACAAGGGCGTCGTCCGCGGCGTTGATCTGTGCCACGCATCAAATCTGCCACGTGCCGGCCACTGCGAAACACCCCCGTGTGGCTCATTTCGCGACGCGGGCCTATTAGAGCTGCCGAAACCGCTCGGAAAACCGGGGATCCGACTCCCACCACGGACGCTCGGGATCGTCGAGATCCGCGTCTTCCGCAGCTGCTGGGTCTGATGAGGACACAGGGTCGGCCGGGTCTGGTGGGGTTGGTGAGTCCACCGTGACCGGGCTGGCGGTGGCTGGATTCGCAATGGCTGGATCCCCGGTGGCTGGATTCGCAGTGGCTGAGCTCGCGACGGCTGGATCCGCGGTGGCTGAGCTCGCGGTGGCTGGAGCGGCGCCGGTCTCTGGGGCAGAGTTGCGGGCCGCAGTGCGGGATTTCGCGGGTTTGCCTTCGGCAGCGATGGCGGCGGCCTTGCGGGCGGCCCGTGCCGCGTCCCGGGCTGCTTCCCTGGCGTCCAGTTCGGCGTCGATCTCGGCCGCCTCGGACTCGTCTTCGCGGATGAACTGGATGAGCTGGGCGACCAGGAACGGCAGGCCGACCAGGTCGCCGAAGATCCACAGCGTGCCGCCGCCCAGGATCTGGTCCGTGCCCAGGCTGGGTCCCCACGGCCGGGCCAGCGCGTGGTAGTAGCCCGCGCCGATGAGGTTGGTGTCGGCGATCACGGCCAGGCCCAGGAACGCGTCCCCGATGACCTCGGCGCCGGTGATCCACAGGGATACGGCGTAGGAGTAGGCCTTTGGCACCGGATCGACCCGCAGCAGCGTCCAGAAGAACACGAACCCCGGCGTCATCAGGGCCAGGTGGGTCAGCTCGCGCACCGCGACGCTGTGGAACGAGGCCGTATACCAGCTGGTGAAGTACATGACGAACGGCACCGCGACCAGGGCCAGCGTGGTGATGGCCGGGAACGTGAGCACCCGGGCCACGCGGCTGTGGATGGCCCGGTCGAGCCGGCGGCCCGCCCGCGGGAACACCGCGATGGCCATCGACAGCGGGCGCCCCAGGGCCAGGAACAGCGGGGCCAGCAGGAGCATCAGGATCGTCTGGAACGACCGCATGAAGAACAGCACGCTGAAATAGGTGCCGAACGACCCCAGGGTGGCGATGGCCACGATGGCCAGGCCCAGCCCGAAGTTGACCGCCCGGGTCCACGGCCACGTCGCCGCGGCCCCGCGTCCAGGCGCTCCTCGCTCAGGCGCCCCGCGGCCGCGCAGCCGGTAGAAGCCGGCCAGGTACGCCGCCCCGAGCAGCAGGATCAGCCCCAGCATCCAGGGGTCGAACGTCCACTCGGTGAAGCCGCGGGCCACGGTCAGCTGCGGCGGCCCGTGATAGCCGCCCGCCAGCGCATGTGCCATGCCTGCCACGCTATCGCCGCAGCCCGGTGCCCGGCGCACGCACCCCGCATGGGGCCCGCTCGGACCCCTGGCCGGCCCGGTTGCGCGCGGAGCCAGCCGAAGAAGACGCCCAGGCCGCGGCAGAGTAACGGAAACACATCCACTCCAACAAAAGTGGGCCTATTTGCTTGCGCCATAGTGGCCCGGGCACCAAGGTGACCCGTAGCGCCGAGGCCGCCTGGCCCCTCGGTCCGGAGGAAAGGTTCGCCCATGCCAGTGGTCACTACGCGGGTCAGGGCCATCGCCACCGCAGGTACGGCGGCGATCCTGTGCGCGGGTGCGATCGCCGCGGCGTCGCCCAGCCAGGCGTCGCCGCGATCGTCGATCCCCCACACCCACCCGTCCTGGGCCAGCACGGCTCAGCGGGTGTCGGCCCAGGCGGTGACCACGGGCACCGTGAACGCTCGCGTCTACCTGGCGGGCCAGGACCCGGCCGGGCTGGCCGCGTACGCCCAGGCGGTCAGCACGCCGGGCAGCGCCAGCTACGGGCAGTACCTGACCCCGGCGCAGGTCCAGCAGCGGTTCGGCCCGACCAGCAGCCAGATCGATTCGATCAAGTCCTGGCTGACCGGGGCCGGTCTCACCGTGACCGCGGTCAACGACAAGGCCGACGGGTACATCTCGGTGACCGGCTCGGTCACTAACGCGGCCAAGGCGTTCAGCGTGACGTTCCACAACTACCGGGGACCGGACAAGCGGACCGACCGGGCACCGGAGCAGGCGGCCAGCGCGCCCGCTTCGGTCGGCCACGGGATCGTCGCGGTGACCGGGCTCGACAATGCCACCCACGAGATGCGGCCGGCCGACACGCTGCCGCCCCCGCCCTCGAACTACTGGACGGTCGGCACCTGCTCGCATTACTACGCGCAGAAGATCGCGGTCAACGAGCCCACGGCCTACGGCATCCACCAGCCCTGGACCAACTGCGGTTACACCCCGGCCCAGGTCCGCAGCGCCTACGGGGTGACCGCCTCGGGGATGACCGGCAAGGGCCAGAGCGTGGCCATCGTGGACGCCTACGCCTCGCCGTCGATCCTGACCGACGCGAACGAGTTCTCCGCCACGGTCGGCGACCAGCCGTTCGCCACCGGCCAGTTCCACCAGTACCTGCCGTCCAGCTTCAACAGCACCGACGCCTGCGGCGCGGCCAGCTGGTACCCCGAGGAGACCCTGGACGTCGAGTCGGTCCACGGCCAGGCGCCCAACGCCAGCGTCAACTTCGTGGCCGGCGCGAGCTGCAACGACTCCGACCTGCTGGCCGCCGAGGCGTTCATCGTCGACGACCATCTCGCCAGCATCGTCAGCAGCTCGTTCGGCGAGCCGTCCGACCTGGAGTCGATCTCCAGCGCCTACGACCAGGTGTTCGAGGTCGGGGCGACCGAAGGCATCGGGTTCTTCTTCTCCTCCGGTGACTCGGGCTATGAGTCCCCCGACGAGGACCCCGGCGTGTCGGACCAGATCCAGACCGACTACCCCGCGGCCAGCCCGTGGGTGACCTCGGTCGGCGGCACCAGCCTGGCCATCGGCCCGGCCAGGAACTACGAGTTCGAGACCTCCTGGGGCACGATGAACGACCAGCTGGCCGCGAACGGGAAGTCCTGGTCCACCAGGCCGCCCGGCGCCTACCCGGCCGACTACGACGGCTCTAGCGGCGGCGGGGTCAGTACCGTCTACCCGCAGCCGTCCTATCAGCGGGGCGTGGTGCCGAAGAGCCTGGCCACGCACCTGCCCAACGGCACGGTCAGCGCCACCCCGATGCGGGTCGAGCCGGACGTGTCCGCGCTGGCCGACCCGAGCACCGGGATCCTGGTCGGTGAGACCACGCTGCAGCCGGACGGCACGACGTACGCCTTCTCGCTGAGCCGCACCGGCGGCACCAGCGTGGCCGCGCCGACGTTCGCGGGCATCGAGGCTGACGCCCAGCAGGCCGCCGGGCGCGACATCGGCTTCGCCAACCCCGCCATCTACCAGCGGTACCGCACGCCCGCCTTCCGCGACGTGACCGACCACCCGCTGGGCCCGGGCTACCTGGCCGAGGTCCGGCAGAACTACACCGACCCGGCGACCAAGGCCGGCCCGCTCCTGACCTACCTGCGCACGCTGGGGATCGACGGCGAGGGTGCGGCCGCGCTGCACGCGGTGAGCGGGTACGACGACGCCACCGGGATCGGGTCGCCACACCAGTACGTCCAATCGTTTCAGCGGCCCTAGGCCAGCAGGCGCAGCACCGAGGCAGCGAACCACACCCGGAACCGGGGCGCCCGCCCCCCCCCCCCCCCCCGCGGCCCCG
>CAXUJF010000269.1:0-1240 GCA_964250865.1 uncultured Streptosporangiaceae bacterium | reverse complement strand
TTCACGAGCACGGTGACCATGTACCCGGGGAAGGCGGCCCCCCCCCCGGCCCCCACACACCCCCCCCCCGGGCCCCCCGGCCCCGCCGGGGGCCCGGGTCAGCCGGGTGAACACCACCGGGTCCATCAGCAGCCACACGATGTCGACGGCTTCGGCCCGGTCCAGACCGGGCCGCAGTGAGGCCCGGCGGGCCAGGCCGTCGACCAGCCAGGCCGCCATCACCTCGCGCTGAGCGGCCATCTGGGTGGCCACCGCGCCGATCTCCTCGTCCAGCGGGGCGGCGTCCAGGGCGGCCAGGATCAGTCCCGCGGCCCGCTCGGCCGAGGCGGTGAGCACGGCGGCGAACTCGGTTGTGAAGCTCGCCGGGTCGGGCGCTGCCTCGGCCCGCACCGCCCAGGCCCGGTCCAGCATGGCCACCGGCGCGTCGTCGCCCGCAGTGGCCACGTCGATGGCCGCCTTGAGCAGCCGCGCCTTGGTCCCGAACGCGGCCTCCACGGTGGGCACGGACACGCCGGCCGCCGCGGCGACGGCCTTGACCGTGGTCCCGGCGTACCCGGCGGCCAGAAACTGCGCGCTGGCTGCGGCGCAGCTCCGGGCCCGGGGCTGCGCGGCCTGCTGCTGGCGCCGGGCCGACCGGTAGTTGCGCCGTTCCTGCGGCCCGGGCCGGGTGCCCAATTGCTCCACAATTCGCTATGGTACAGCCATATCTAATTCGATCTGAGGAGCAGCTATGACAGAGCAGGACGGGGCGGACGACCCGGGGGTCGAGGGCTCGGTGGCCCGGCCGGGCGGGGTGTCGTACCTGGCCATCCCGGCCCGGGACGTCGCCCGGTCGGCCGCCTTCTACCAGGCGGTGTTCGGCTGGGAGCTGCGCGGCGACCCGGACGCCCCCAGCTTCAGCGACGGGACCGGGCACGTCATCGGGCACTGGCGGACCGACCTGGAGCCCGCCGGGGAGGCAGGGGTCCGCCCGTACGTGTACGTCGAGGACCTTGGGGCGGCGCTGGACCGGGCGGCGGCGCAGGGGGCCGAGGTGGTCGAGCCCTACGCCGAAGGCAGCCTACGCATCGCGGTGATCCAGGACCCGGCGGGTAATGCCGTCGGGATATGGACCGGCCCGGCTCAGACCGGTTGAGCAGCCAGGCAGTCGGGGGTGTGATGGTAACTTTGGGCACCCTCTATGGGGACCAAAGTTACCTTCGCGTACCCTGTCGGGACGCCGGGACGCGGACAGCCAGTG
>CAXUJF010000268.1:0-8102 GCA_964250865.1 uncultured Streptosporangiaceae bacterium | reverse complement strand
GGCCAGTCCGGCCCGCCCAGCGGCCCCGGTGGATCCGGTAGCCCGGGCGACGGCTCGCCGCCGCTCAGGCCGGCCGGGAAGTCCCGCAAGCGCACGATCCTCAAGTGGGCGTCGGTGGTCACGACCATCGTGCTGGTCGCCGCGTCGCTGGCCGCTTACGTCGCCTACCGGGACGTGGTGGACGGGATCAAGCAGGTGAACGTGTCCAACCTGCTGGGCAAGAGCCGGCCACCGCAGTACACCTCGGCGCTGAACATCCTGGTCATCGGGTCGGACAGCCGGGCCGGCACCCACGGGCAGTTCGGCAGCACCCAGGCCATCCAGGGGGCCCGGTCGGACACGATGATGCTGCTGCACGTCCTGCCCGACCACAAGGGCGCAGTGGTGATCAGCTTCCCCCGCGACTCGCTGGTCCCGATCATCGGCTGCTCGGCCGACGGCCAGGGCGCCAGAGGCCAGGCGGCCGCGACCGGCCAGAACGAGATGCTCAACGCGACGTACGCGGCCGGGGGTGCGGCCTGCCTGTGGAAGACGCTGGAGTCGACGACCGGGATCTACATCAACCACTTCGTCGAGATCAACTTCAGCGGGTTCACGTCGGTGGTCAACGACCTGGGCGGGGTCAACGTCTGCCTGCCCAAAGCGATCAACGACCCCGCGTCCGGCCTGGACCTGACCGCGGGCAGGCACCACGTGAGCGGAGCGCAGGCGCTGGCCTTCGTCCGCGAACGGCACGTCGGCCAGGGCTCCGACCTGCAGCGCATCCAGCGGCAGCAGTTCTTCATGGCCGCGCTGCTGCAGCAGATCGACTCGGAGCAGGTGCTGTCCAACGTGCCCAAGGTGTTCGCCATCGCGCGGGACGTGGCCAAGACGCTCACCACCGACAGCGGCCTGTCCGTCGACGACATGCGCAACATCGCTACGAGCATGAAGGGCCTGAGCACCAAGGGGGTTCAGTTCACCCAGGTGCCGGTGGTCCCGGACCCGACCGACGCCAACCGGGTGCTGTGGGAGCAGCCGCAGGCGTCCCAGCTGTTCGGCGAAGTCGCGCACGACCAGACCGTGCCCAAGGCCAAGGCCAAGGCGACCGCGACACCGGCCGCCTCGGGCTCGCCGTCCGCGTCCGCCCCGGCCGTGAGCCCGTCGAGCGTCCAGGTCAACGTGCTCAACGCCACCAGCACCCCGGGCCTGGCCGTGAAGGCCAAGTCGTCGCTGGCCCAGAGCCACTTCACCGTGGTCGGCACCGGTAACGCGGTGGCACCGTCATCGACCACGATCATCCAGTACAGCTCGGCCACCGAGGCCGCGGCGGCCAGGGCCCTGGCCGCGGTGGTGCCGAACGCGCAGGTCCAGGCGGTCACCGCGAGCAGCGGGGTAGCCAGCAACGCGGTCGACCTGATCCTCGGCTCCGACTACACCGGCATCAAGGGCGTGACGGCCTCCGCGTCGCCGTCCCCCACCGCGTCGTCGAGCGCGTCCAGCATCAACAACGTCACCAAGACCTACGGTGGCATCAGCGGCAACACCAGCATCTGCAGGGACGCCGGCGCCTTCTCCGGCCCCGACCAGCCCAGCCAGTTCTCCCCCTGACGTACTGCTCCGGCCCGGACGGCCCGGACGGCGCGATCGGCCGGAGGGCAGGGCAGGCGCCGCCGTTGCGGCGGAGGTCATAGCCACACCAATCGCGCCATTGACCTGACTGTGACCGGTACGTTGGCGCCATCGGTCCGGTGATAGGGAGACAACGAAACCCCTACCCAGGCCGCCGGGGCCGCCGGCTCGTCATCGAGTGGACGGCCCAGCTATAACGACGAAGCTAACGCAGCCAAGCGCGACCGGTCGCACCCGCCAGGGAAGGGCAGGCACCGGAGAAAATACACCGAAGCCGATCGCGACAGCGGAGAAAACTTGATCGGCCGGGATGTGGAGAAACGAACGATTTTCCGACATCCCTTCTCCTCTCGGGTTCGCGCTACACGGGGGTGCCGCAGGAGGATGGCGCGGGTTAGGGTTGAGCACAACAGATCGCGGGGGCCCGGTGAACCGGGCTGAGATAGCGGCTGAGACGGCCGCTGACCGCTGGAACCTGACCGGGTAATGCCGGCGTAGGGAGAGATCGAGTCGTCATGACCGACACTGCGATGACACATGCTCACAAGGCGTATCTGCACGGGAAGCGGGCGGACCTGCGGGTACCGATGCGGGAGGTGCCGCTCAGCAATGGGGGCGCCGCTTTGCTCTACGACACCTCTGGGCCGTGCACCGACCCGGACTACCACGCCGACGTGCGATGCGGCCTGCCCGCGCTGCGTGCAGCCTGGATCGCTGAGCGCGGCGACACCACCTCCTACACCGGCCGGGCCGTCCAGCTTCAGGATGACGGGCGCTCCGGCGACCCGCTGCGGGATGCGGCTGCGTTCCCCGAGCGGTCGCCGCGCCGGGCGAGTGGTTCAGCGGCGGTGACGCAGCGCGCGTATGCGCGGCGCGGTGAGATCACCCCTGAGATGGAGTTCGTTGCGCTCCGCGAAGGGGTGGACCCCGAGGTCATCCGGACCGAGGTGGCAGCGGGCCGGGCGGTGGTGCCCGCCAACGTCAACCATCCCGAGACCGAACCGATGATCGTCGGGCGGAACTTCCTGGTGAAGGTGAACGCCAACATCGGCAACTCGGCGGTGGCCTCCTCGATCGAGGACGAGGTGGCCAAAATGACCTGGGCGACCCGGTGGGGCGCCGACACCGTCATGGACCTGTCGACCGGCAGCGACATTCACACCACCCGAGAGTGGATCTTGCGCAACTCCCCCGTCCCGGTCGGAACCGTCCCGCTGTACCAGGCGGTGGAGAAGGTGGGCGGCGACCCGGCCGAGCTGACCTGGGAGGTCTTCCGCGACACCGTGATCGAACAGGCTGAACAGGGCGTGGACTACATGACGGTGCACGCGGGCGTCCGGCTGGAGTACGTGCCGCTGACGGCGCGCCGCCGCACCGGCATCGTGTCACGTGGCGGTTCGATCATGGCGGCGTGGTGCCTGGCACATCACCGCGAGAACTTTCTGTACACCCACTTCCGGGAGCTGTGCGAGATCTTCGCCGCATACGACGTGACCTGGTCGTTGGGCGATGGGTTGCGGCCCGGGTCGATCTCCGACGCCAACGACGAGGCACAGTTCGCCGAACTGCGCACCCAGGGCGAACTGACGCGGATCGCCGCCGAGCACGACAACCAAGTAATGAACGAGGGCCCCGGACACATCCCGATGCACAAGATCAAGGAGAACGTCGACCTACAGCGGAAGTGGTGCGACGACGCGCCGTTCTATACGCTCGGGCCGCTGACCACCGACATCGCACCCGGCTACGACCACATTACCTCCGCGATCGGCGCGGCGATGATCGGCTGGTACGGCACCGCGATGCTGTGCTACGTCACCCCCAAGGAGCATCTGGGGCTGCCGGACCGCGACGACGTCAAGGCGGGCGTGATCGCCTACAAGATCGCCGCACACGCCGCGGACCTGGCCAAGGGCCATCCGGGCGCGCAGGCGTGGGACGACGCGCTGTCGGACGCACGGTTCGACTTCCGGTGGGAGGACCAGTTCAACCTCTCGCTCGACCCTGATACGGCACGGGAGTTCCACGACGAGACGTTGCCCGCCGCGCCCGCCAAGACCGCTCACTTCTGCTCGATGTGCGGCCCGCACTTTTGCTCCATGAAGATCACGCGGGACGTCCGCGCATACGCCGCCGAGCGCGGTCTGGACGACGCGCAGGCCCTGACCGAGGGCCTACGTGAAAAGGCTGCCGAGTTCAACGCGTCCGGCAGCCGCATCTACCTCCCGGTCTCGAGCACCGACCCCGCCTAACCCGATCCCCCTGTCCGGCCCAGGCGCAAAGAAGACAGCGCCACGCGTGCCGATTGCCGTGCCCGCTCGCGCACGACTCGCGGTGGACCGGCCAGGGGACGGTCAAGACCGACTTGACGGCAGAACTCTCAGGAGTTCAGCATGCCGAGCAAACTGCCCCGAGCGTGCAAATCAGAGCGAGTAGCGTGCTTCGACCCTTAGCCGGCGAGGGCGGCCGACACCTATGTGCGACTTAGTCAAACCACCTATGACCCTGCCAATGGCGTCATTGGGTGCGCCGGCCGGTTCTCCGCAGGGGCTCATGCGCCACTGAATCACAGCGGGCGCAGGCTGAGCCCGGGTTCCAGGAACCCGTTAAGTATTTTGATTTTAATGTTGCGTTGGGCGGCTGGAGTCGCCACATCCCGCGCAGCCCGAGGGGCCCACGAGGCCAAGGTTGTGTTGGGGGCTGGAGTCGCCGGATCACGTGCCGCGGAGCGGTAATCGGCCGGAGATGCCCGGATCAGGGGGTGGGCCGAAGCCGTCGGGGGCGAAGGAGGCCGGCTGGGTCAGCAGGCACAACAGCAGCCAGACCAAGATGCCGCCCGGGTAGATGAAGTAGCCGAACCGGGTCGCCGGGGCTAGGACGAACATGATGGTCAGGGCGAGGATGAGGCGGGTGGCGGCGGCCGGGACGTGCCGCGGCGGCCGGAAGATCAGCGACGCGCCGATCGCGATGGCGGTCAGGATCAACGCGGCGATGACGCAGAGGCGGCCCACGTGGCCGGTCTCGGCGATCAGGTGGCCGGGGAGCGGGCTGACCGCCTGCGAGGTCACGCTGGCCAGGCCGAGCGGGAACAGGATCGTGTTCTTGACCAGCGACCCGGGCTCGACGGCGGCGAACGGGCCGACCAGGACGGCGACGACGCTGAGCGAGACGGCGGTCATGATCGCGGCGGCCCGTTTGCCGTCCCGGACCAGGGCCAGGCTGATCGCGACGATGACCGCGGGCCAGGCCGTTGCCTTCATCGACGCGGCGCCGCCGAAGGCCAGGCCGGCCAGGATCGGCTGGGGGTACTTCCACATCAGCGCGAAGCCCAGGCAGATCAGGGCGATGATGGGCACGTCCGTGCCGCCGACGGCCAGCTCGAACGCGATGATCGGGGTGGCGGTGATGAACGCCGTCCAGCGGGCGACATCGCGGGCCTTGGCCACCCGCATGGCCAGCGCGAAGCAGCCGACAAACGTGGCCCCGAACCACACCCGCGGGTCGGCCAGCACGAAGTGCGGGGCCACGGTCCACAGCAGGGCGAAGAACGTCATGGCGGGCAGGTACGGGTCGTAGGCGTTCGGGTTGGTGGTGTGTTTGAGCACGTTGGCGGGCTCGTACGGGGTGCCGTGGTGGACGAGCAACTCGGCCGAGCGGATGATCACCGCGACCTCGGGCTGCCCCTGGCCGGTGGCGACCATCCAGAACAGCGGTATCACCAGCGCGCCGCACACGCTCAGCCCGAGGGCCAGGTCGGCCCCGTGCGAGCGCCAGGCCAGCACCGCCACCGCGGCCAGCCCGTAGCCGCAGGCGGCCATGAGACCCCAATCGCGGTGCAGGTAGTCGCTGGAGACCAGGACGACGCCCAGCCCGAAAAGACCGCACACGGCGTAGGCCGCTGCGATCCACGTTCGGTGCTGGGAGACCAGTGACGACCAGGACAGCTCCCGGCTCGTCACCCAGCCGCCCCCGCGTGCTGGGTTCTGGGTCAGCAAGGACAATTCGAGATCCTCCCCGCGCGAGATCCTATCCCTTGCCCTGATCAAGGCTACCGCCACCGGGTCGGCGATCCCAGTCAGTTACGGCAGCATGCCCCATATCGCCGCGAACCGGGCGCAGGGCTGGCCGGACCCGGGCGGGTGCGGCACTCCGCTCAGGCCGTGTCCAGGCCGTCGGTGTCGGTCTGCGGCTCGGGGCGGCCGGGCGGACGGGCCCGGCGGGACGGGCCGCCGCGGTGCGGAGGGAGCCGGGCGGAGTAGATCGAATAGCCGTCGATGTAGCGGGACACGATGGTGGCGGTGACCGTGGCGGCCAGCATGGGGACCATGATCTGGAAGCCACTGTGGGTCAGCTCCAGGACCAGGGCCAGGCTGACCAGCGGGGCCTGCATCGCCGCCCCCAGCAAGGCAGCCGCCCCGACCATCGCGTAGGCACCGGAAGGGGACCCGGGCCAGAGCAGATTCCAGGCGACGCCGAACGCGCCGCCGAACATCGCGCCGGTGCTCAGCGTGGGCGTGAACAGGCCACCGGTGGCGCCGCTGCCCAGGCACAGCGCGGTGACCAGCGGCTTAAGCAGGAAGAGGACCAGCATCAGGCTGAACCCGCCGACGCCGAGGAAGGCCTCGTTGGCCATCCCCCGGCCGTTGCCGAACAACTGGGGCAGCCAGAACCCGATCACGGCGAGGATCCCGAACGCCACCACCATGGCCGGGATCGACCGCCAGCCGGTGAAGCGGTAGAACGACACCCAGCCGATCAGCCGGATGTACCCGGCGGAGACGACCCCGATCACCGGGCCCGCCAGCAGCGACCAGACCAGCAGCGGCAGCGTGAACCGGTAAGCCGGGATGCCCAGGTAGGTGGCGTGGTCGGGCAGGTAGATCCAGGCCACCGCGGTGGCGATGCCGGAGCAGGCCAGTGCGGGCAGCACCACCGGCAGGGCCAGCGTGCCGACCATCACCTCGGCCGTGAACAGCGCCCCGGCCAGCGGGACGTTGTAGACCGCGGCCAGGCCGGCTCCGCCGCCGCACGCAACCAGCAGCCGCCGCTGCCCGATCGACAGCTGGGCCCAGCTGGCCAGCACGCTGGCCGACACCCCGCCCATCAGCTTGGGTGCGGCCTCGCGGCCGAGGGAGGCGCCCATCCCGATGGTGACGATGGAGATCAGCGACGTGCCCAGCGAACGGCCGAACGACAGCTTGCCGTCACCGTTCCAGATCGAGTCGTCGATCTCGGACTTTCCGCTGGTGTAGCGGCGCAACAGGTACCAGGCGACTCCGCCGATCAGGCCGGCCAGCAGCAGCGAGATGAGCCGGCGCAGGTCCGATGCGTGCCTGGCGTCATCCTCCAGTGACCCGGAGTTGAACCCGAAGGCCAGGTGCTCCACGTTGTACAGGATGGACATGAGCAGGTCACCGAACAGCCCGGCCGCGATCCCGGTGGCCACCAGCACCATCCAGAACACCAGGGTGAGGGCGGTGTCGCCGTCGCTTACGGCGTTCGGCTGCTCGGTGGCCCCCCGGCCGGACGGCAGCCGGGTCCGGATCAGCGGCTGCGGCATGCGCAGGCGTTCGCTCGGACGCGGCCCGGTCGAGGATCGCTTGCGCGCGGACCACATGTGCGGCCTCCCGCAAGGTTGTTTTGTCCCCGGGACCTCACTGTACCGAGTCCAGCCAGACGGCGTTATCGCAGGTCAAACCCGGTATTAACGGTAGGATTGGTCAGGCCGGCCGGGTGGCGGGGGACGCCTGCCCCGCCGGGCCTGACGTGTCTGGCCGGGCCCCCGCGGAGCTGGCCCGGTCGCGGACGCCCAGCCAGCCGGTGAAGAAGTCGCGGACCAGCAGCGCCCACAGGTAACCCGCCAGCGCCACGGCGGCGATCGGGGTGATGCCGACCGCGGCGCCGATCCCCAGGATCAGCATGCGGATCTCCCAGCCCAGCCCGGCGACGTCGGCAGGCCGGCCGTCCGCCCCGGTCGGCGGCCAGGTCAGGCGGTAGCCGGCCACGAAGGTCCGTAGCTTGCGCGGGCCGGGCCAGGCGATCCGGTGCCGGGCCCGGTAGGCCACGTCCAGATGGCGGAGCATGACCGCGGCCACCAGCGTGAACACCAGCGGCGAGGCCACCCGGTGGGTGAAGGCCAGCGCGGCCAGGAACAGGTACTCCCCGACCTGGATCAGCGCGGGCACCAGCCAGTCCAGCCGGCCGTTGTGCGGGTGGCTGGAGCCCAGCCCGGCCAGCAGCATGGCCTCCACCGGGGTCAGCAGCAGCACGCCGGACAGGTTGCTCATGCCCAGCGCGGCCAGCGCCGAGGTCACGAACAGGCCCACGATCAGCGGCGGAATCGGCGGGATGCGGCCTTCGACCAGCCGGCCGAGCCAGAGCGAGATCGGCCCGTCGTCCCGGTAGGCCGGGATACCGAAGCTGGCCACTCTCCTGGTCCGGGCGGCCGGCCGGCGCGGTCATCCACGCTGGCGAGGTCCCGTCCCGGCGGC
>CAXUJF010000267.1:3842-8111 GCA_964250865.1 uncultured Streptosporangiaceae bacterium | reverse complement strand
GGTTCAAGTCCCCCCTCGGACACCCTCTCTTTTTGCAGGTCAGCGAGCTATCGAAGCGATCCGGCCTAGCCAGAGGGCCGCATCCGAGAACCCCGGATACGGCCCTGAGTGACTATCTGCGCTACTAAGCGCTCTCGGCATCGGGGAAGATGCGGTCCATGATCGTGGCCCCGTCCTGGATTACGGGGCGGATCTGGTGCCGGTAGATGGTCTCCGTGGTGGCCGTGTCGGCGTGGCCGACCAGGCGGGAGATCTTCTCCACCGGCACGTTGGCGTCATCGAGCAGCGAGACGAAGCTGTGCCGCATCTCCCGGGGGGTCCACTCCCCCGCCGTAAGCCCGGCCGCGCCGATGACCTTCCGGAACGCGCGGAGGGTGGTGTGCCTGTCGAGCTGGCCGCCATCGGCCTTGGTGAATACGAGGCCCCGGTGCGCGGTGCCGCCGTAGTGCTGGTGCAGCGCCGCCACGCACCGTCTAGGCAGGGCCAGGCTCCGGCGTGACTTCTTGGTCTTGGTGTCCCCTCCGGTGCGTACCGAGCGCCACACGTAGATCGCGAACCGGTCGTGCTCCCACGAGGCGGCGCTGACGGGAATCCACGCCTGCCCAGTTTCGTCGTAGGCCACCACGTGATCCCACCGCAGGGCGCGCAGTTCTTCCGTCCTGGCACCGGTCAGGACGGACAGCACGACGTAGGCGTGCATGGGGGTGCCCTCCGAAGCGGCCAGCACCGCCACGGCTTGATCGAGCGTCAGCGACTTCGACGGCCGCCCGGGCCGGCCCTTGGGTGGCTGGCACAGTAGGGCCACGTTCCGTTTCACCTTGTCCCGGGCCTGAGCACGGGTGATGGACCACCGGAGGATGGAGTGGATGGCTTGCAGGCTCCGGGTTCCGAGAATCTTCGACTTGGCCGCGAGCCACCGGTCCACGTCATCGGCCGACAGCTCGCGCAGTTGCCGCGCACCAAGCGCCGGTATCACGTGATTGGTGGCCAGGCTCGTGAGCCACTTGATTGTTCCCGTATCCCGTTTGCCCTGCCCGAACGTCAGCCAGTCCTGCACGGCCGCGCCGACGGTGTACCCGCCGGGTGCGGTGGTCAGCCCGTCGTCGTGGTCACGGAGCATTTCCCGCAGCTTGTCCCGGGCCTCAGTCTTGGTCTCCCCGCTGGCACGCCTGGTGATCCTCTTGCCGTTGGCGCTGTAGCCGAGGCTGGCGGTCGCAATCCATCGCTTCCGCTTCTTGTCCCAGTGCAGGCCACCCTCACCGCGGCCCCGGCGCAGGTTAGCCATCACGCGGCCTCGGCTTCCTGCTCCAGGAGCTTGACGTAATCAGCGATGGCGGCGGTGGTGATGAGCGTGGCGCGGCCTTGCTTGACGATGCGGAGCCGCCCTGCGCGGATCTGCTCATAGATCTCGCTGCGGGACAGCCGCAGGATGTGCACGGCGTCGGCGACCTTGTACAACGCCGGGGCGGGGTGCGGGGCAGTGGTGGGAGCGGCCATGATGGGTGGTGCCTCCTTGATGAGGTGCGGGGTCCGGCGAGTTGCTTGGCGGCTGTGGCCGGGGGCAGAAATTGTCTCCTTCTGCTGAAAGTCCGGAACCTGCGGAACCTCCGGAACCTTCGCAGGTCAGGTGGGGTGCGGCAGGTTCCGGCGGGTGGCCGGGGTTCCGGAACCTCCGGAACCTACGGCGGGACTTCGGGTTCGGCGGGTTCGGTGTCTGGTGGGCCGGGTGATGGTAGGTAGCGGGTCCAGGCGTCGGTAAGGTGCTCGGCGCGGTACCCCCACACCGACCGGCCGTCCACTTTGACCTTTTTCGAGGTGATGTCGTAGGCGTCCAGCAGGCGGGCCAGGCCTCGGGCGTCAAGCGGGACGCCTTTGAGGTCGGCCCACGGGGCGGCGTCCAGGGCACAGAGCCGGTGCAAGATGTCTTCGGTGGTCATGGCGCGTGCGCCGCCGAAGATGTCCCGCAGGTCGGCCAGCAGGCGGATGCCCAGGCTGATACCGCGGTCGGCGTTGTCCCGCACCAGGAACGCGCAGGCGTCCCGGGCACGGCCCGGCCAGGGGCCGCCCGCGGCGTCGGCGATAGCGAGCAGGGATTCCCACACGTCGGCGGGCCGGTCGGTGACCCCAGGCGGCATGTCGGGCCAGTAGCCGGTGAGCTGGTCGGCGACGGTGGCTGTCCAGTCGGCGAGCATGCCGCGCAGTTTCCAGCCTTCGGGTTCGTGGAGCCGTGCTCGGTAGGGTTCGACGTGCTCATCGGGGGCGCGGCGGCGCATCCGGATGACGATGGAGCGGGTCAAAATGGTGTCGGGCAGGTTGCCGAGCCCGGCCAGCGCAACGGCGGCGAACGCGGGGAACTCCACGACGGTCTGTTTGGTGCCTTCGCCGACGCACCGGTAGGCGACGCCGGAGCGGCGGTGCCCGGCGTTCAGCAGACCCCGCAATTCCTCGTGCTCTTTGGCCTTGGCCCCGAACACGGTGTCGATCTCGTCGAACAAAATGGTGCGGCGGGTTTCCTTGTCGGCGACCGAGCGGAACAGCGCGGGCGGGGAGGCGTTGACCGCGAGCATCGGCCAGGGCACCAGCAGGTCGAGGATTTCCAGCGCCCGGGTTTTCCCTGAGCCCGGCTCAGGGGACAGGAATGCGAGCCGGGGTGTGGAGTCGAAGGCGTCCAACACGTGCGCGTGCGCGGCCCACAGCGCGGTTGCGGTGTAGGCGTGCTCGGTAGGCAGGATGCAGAACCGGCCGATAAACGCGCGTACCTCATCCAGGGCGGCGGCCCCGTCCTGGCTGGCGGGGTTCACGCGGCGGCCCCGAGGGTGGCGAGTGGGCGGGGCTTGCGCTTGCCCGCGGTGATACCGGAACCGATAGTGGCGCGGGCATCGGCCGGAGTGAACGGCGGCGTGCCGATGCCGAAGTGGACACGGGCGGCGTCGTACAGCTCAGCGCGGGCCAGGTCTTCGGGCAGCACACCCGCGGCGATGAGCTGGCCGAGGTGGAACGCGGCTTTATTGAGCGCGTGGCTGCGGCCACCTTCGGCGGCTCCGCGGACCCGCTCTATCTCCGACTGGAGTGCCGTTGCCGCGTAGCGGTGCAGGTCAGTGACCCGACCGGCAGGTGCTGAACGGCACTCCAGGGCGGGATTGGTGGCGGGCGCACTCAGCAGGGCGGCAAGCCAGCCTGGCAGCGCGGCCGGGGGCCGGTCGTAGACCACTTCATACGGGCCGGTGCCGTCTGGCAGGTCCACGAACGAGCCGGGCGCGACCACGTACCCGCCGTGCCCGCGGGTGTCGATAAGCCACCCGAGCCCGCCGCCGTTGCGGCCGGTGGTGTTGCCGAGCCGCACGCCGGGCGGGGCGGTGAAGTACAGGTGAAGCCCGCCGCGGCGAGTCCGCACGATGAACGTCTCCGCGGGGAACGGCTGGCTATGCCGCTCGCACAGCACCGCGAGCACGTCCGCGCCATCGACCACACCGGGCAGCGCCCACCGCGACGGCGGCACCTCGCCGGGCTTGGGCCTGTCCAGATCGATGACCAGCAGGCCGGACGGGCCGCACGCGACGCCGATGTTGTACGGCGTCGATGCCCACGCCCGGCCGATCCGGCCCGGGTCGGTGGTGGCCCGCGGCTCCCACCCCTGATGCCTGGTGCGGCACCGCAGGTCGGTGCCAGTGCAATCCTCGGCCGTGTGGTTGGGGAAGGCGGGCCGCTTACCGGCGGGCCGGAGCGGGACCACGTGCCAGCCGCGGGCAGCGCACCACTGCGCGGCGCTGTGCAGGGCCGCCGCAGCGGGTGGCGATCCGGGCATGGTGACCACCTCTTGTGTCTGGGGACGGGCCGCGGCCGGTTCCGGAGGTTCCGGAGGTTCCGGAGGTTCCGGAACCTCGCCGGGCCGCCGGAACCCGCCAGACCCGTCCTGACCTGCGCAGGTTCCGGAGGTTCCGCAGGTTCCGGACTTCCCGGGGGCCGGGGCCGGTGTGGGGTCATGCTGACCCCAGGACGGGCCGAGAATCTTGGCGTCGGCGAGGATTGGCAGGCCGCGGAACGTGCTGGTCATTGCGGTTTCGAGCAGGCCGCAGATTCGCTCGGCGTCGTGCTCGGGGGCCTGGACGATGATTTCGTCATGGACGAACAGCCACAGCCCGCCCACCTGTTGGCGGGTGACCAAGGTGTAGACGGCGGCCAAGAGCAGGTCCCGGGCGGTGGACTGGACGGCGTAGTTGGCGTTGGCGTAGGGCCGGGCGGGGTCGGCGGGGATGCGCCGCCCGCTGG
>CAXUJF010000267.1:0-3832 GCA_964250865.1 uncultured Streptosporangiaceae bacterium | reverse complement strand
AGCTGACCGGGCGGCGGCCGCGGCCCGAGCCGGGTGTGGCGGCGGCCCGGCGCAGCGAGCAGGGGGGGATCGACCCGCACCTGCGCCAGGCGGAGGCGCTGCTCGGGCAGCTCGGCCAGCCGCCGCCCGTAGGCGATCACCCTGGGGTAGGTGCGCCGCCAGCGGGTGATGACCTGCCGGGCGGTGTCCTCGGACACGCCGGTCTGGCTGGCCAGGGCGCGGGCACCGCCGCCGTAGATGGTGCCGAAGGTGGCCCGCTTGGAGACGGTGCGCTGTTCATCGGTGAACCCCTCGCCGTACATCAGGGCGGCGGTGGCGTCGTGAATGTCCGCCCCGGACAGGATCACCTCGCGCAGCGTCGGGTCATCGGCGAGGGCGGCAGCCACCCGGACTTCAACTTGGGAGAAGTCGCAGGAGATGAGCACGTGCCCGGGGTCGGCGGTAAAGCACCTGCGCAGCCGCGAGTCGTGCTTTTTCAGCGTCTGCAACGCCGGGTTGGTAATGCTCATCCGCGCGGTTTTGGCGCGCAGCGTGTTGACCTGCGGGTGCACCCGGCCGTCGGAGTCGGCGGCGGCCAGGAACCCGCGCAGGTTGGCAATCAGATTGGATGCCTTGGACATGGCCAGCCGCGCCCGCGCCAGCTCGGCCGCGTGCTCGGGCAACGTCGCCGTGTGCTCGGCCAGCAGGGCGGCCAGGCTGTCGGCGGTGACCTGCAACCGGCCGGTCGGGGTGCGCGGCAGGCCGGTGATGCCCGCGGTGCTGGCCTGGCTGTCGAGCCAGTCGGCGAACTTCGGTGACCCGCCGGGGCAGCCGAGCGCCGCGCCGATCTGCGCGTCGGCAGCGGCGTGCTCGGCTTCCAGCTCGGCCAGCAGACCGCGGGTGTAGCCGGTGTCCAGTCGCAGCCCGCGGACGGTGATGCCGGTGGCTTGGGCTGCGAGCCAGGTGTCCAGCCGGGCCAGGTGCGCGAACGGCGCGCACGCGGCCAGCAGGACCGGCAGCAGGCGCCGCACGTAGATGGCGTCCAGCCCGGCGTATACGACGTATGTCTCATCGTCGGCGGGCAGGTGATCCCAGCCCCACCGCAGCCAGCCGTTCCCGGCCCGGTGCCCGGCCGGGGCCAGCGCCCGCATCCGCGTGTGCAACGCGGTCTCAGCCTCGCTTAGCCCGCCGTCCAGGTGCCGCCCGGTCAGCTCTTTGAGCCCGTGCCCGGCCCGCTCATCGGGGTCGATCAGTTTGGACAGCAGGTGCGTGTCGGCCACCCGCTGACCGAGCGGGATGCCCAGCGCCGACCACGCCGCCAGCACGTCGTAGGCAGTGTGGGTGACGAACCGGTGGGCCGGGTCGGCCAGCACTGCGGCGGCCGCGTTCCGCTGGGCAGGGTCGGCCATGTCCAGCACCCACGCTTCACGCTCGGTGCCGAACTGCACAAGCCGCACGGTGAATCCCGGCGCGAAGAATCGGGGCCCGCGGTCGTTGATCGCGGAGGTTTCCACGTCCAGCCCGAGCACGGGCTCGGCCGTGGCGAACGCTTCGAGCGCGGCCGAGTCCAGCTCCCCGCACCTCGGGGCATGCACGGTCATCTCATGGCCGCCGCAGGTGCGCAGATAATCGGTCATGCGGCCGGCCTCCCCTCGATCGACGATCGAGCCGCGCGGCCCGCGTCGGCGACGGCCAGGCGGCCGGTGATCCACCCGGCCACCGGCACCGCCACCGCGTTGCCCAGCTCCCGGTACCGGGCCGAATCCGATTGCTCACTGCCATCGGCGAGCCAGCGCGTCCAGTCATCGGGAAACCCTTGCAGCCGCTCACACTCGCGCGGGGTCAGCCGCCGCACCGCCGCCGTGGTGGCCACCGATTGAGCGCCGGTCGTGTCGAGCGTGTAGGACGGGTCACCGGGATGCGCGAGCCCGGTGCCGTGCTGCGCTTTGGCCACGGCCCGGCCGTCTTGCACCGGCACCGCCACCAGGTTGCTGTCGTCCTCCATGCGTCGGCCCGCCGCGTTCACGCCCGGCCCGGCCGCTGTTCCGGTGGTCAGTGGTGCGAATACCGGCACCAGCGGCGTGCCGCGCCCGGTGCCGTCCTCGGAGGCGTCGGCGCCTTCAGCGGTTAGTGCGTGGGTGACGATAAACCCGCTGGTCGCATCGGAATCCGGTCCTTTGGCTTCCCGGGCCTTGATGGTGTGCGCGACCGTCACCGCGCCGGGGTCGGCTGAGTCGGGCCGGGGATGGGTGCGCAGCGTTGCGGCGATGTCGGCGGTAATCAGGTGGCCGCCGGCGGCGGCTTCGGCATCGATCCGGTGGCCGCGCTGTCCGCCTCCTTGCAGAGTGGAGGTGATGTAGGCTCCGTGCCCGTCAAGGTCGGTTGTGCGAGAGCCGCCAGCGCGGCTGCCAAGGGTTCCGGCAACACGCGGCGGCGCTTGGCGGCCCTGCGCAGGATGCCCGCCGCCGCTTTCGGGCTCAAGAAGTACCTGGACAGGTCCGGCCGGGTCTCCAAGACATCCGGCAAGGAAGACACGGCGGCGTCGCTGGGGCACTCCGAACCATTGCGCGTCCAGAACTCGCCACGCCAGGCCGTACCCCAGCTCATCCAGGTCCCGGACGACAGTGGCGAAGTCCCGGCCGGCGTGGATTGAAAGGAGCCCGTGAACGTTCTCGCCGAGGAACCAACGGGGGCGTGTCTCAGCCAGGAGGCGCACGACGTGCCGCCACAGTCCCGTACGTGGGTCAGCCAGGCCGCCACGACGGCCCGCGACCGAGTTTCCCTGGCAGGGCCAGCCGGCGCAGACAACTCCGTTTCGGGGATCAAAGCCGGTTGCTCGTAGCTGGTCACCGGTCACCTCCGTGACGTCTTCAAACAGCGTGGTTTCGGGGAAGTGCCGGGCCAGCACGCCCCGGCAGCCCGGGTCGATCTCCACGGCGGCCCGCACGTCGACCCCGGCCTGCTGGCAGGCCAGGTCGAATCCGCCGATCCCGGCGAACAGGGATACTGCCGTCAGCGGCCCGGCGGGGGTCATGCCGCCTCCGCGGGATGGCAGGCCGGGCACGCCCACAGCACCGGCACCGCTGCGGGCAGGTGCATTGGTCGGCCGCATGCGTCGCAGGCCGGTGGCTGCGGGGTGGCCAGCAGGCCGGCCAGCCAGCCGTAGCCGTCGCCGGTCAGCGCGGCATCGTAGGCGGCCGGGTCGAACCGGCCCGCCGGTACCCCGCCGACGGGCTCGGCCGGGGCCGGGGCCAGGTCGAACAGCGGGGGGCCGGTTATTTGGTTTGGCGGGTGGCCCCCGGCCCCGCATCAGGCCTCGGGCAGACCGGCGGCTCGGCGTCCGAGCCCGCGCCAGGGGTGGCGGGTATCGGGCCGGGCTTGGCCGTGGGGGTGCTCCACTGGTCAGCGGTAGCCCCGCCGTTGCTTCCGGTGTTGTTGGCGGCGTGCTCGCGGGTGGCCTTGGTGACCTTGGCGACGGCCCGGCGCAGGCTCGGGCCGATGTCGTCCACGGTCATCTCGACAGCGGCCCGCTTCTGGCCGGTGTCCTTGTCCTCCCAGGTGCGGCAGCGCAGCCGCCCGGTAGCGACCACGGCGTTGCCGCGGTTCAGCGACGCGGCGATGTTCTCGGCCGCATCACCCCACGCGGAGCAGCGGACGAACCACGTCTCTCCGTCCTGCCATTGGCCGGTCTGGCGGTCGGGGAAGCGGGGCGTGCTGGCGATGGTGAACGCGGCCACGGGGCGGCCGGTGGGGGTGAAGCGCAGTTCGGGGTCGGCGGTCAGGTTGCCGGTGATGGTGGTGGTCGGCTCGTTGGCCATGACGGGTGATTCCTTCCGGGTGGGTGGTTGCTGGG
>CAXUJF010000266.1:0-8117 GCA_964250865.1 uncultured Streptosporangiaceae bacterium | reverse complement strand
ATCCGGAGGCGGGCCGGCTCCGTAGTAACAACGAAGGGCAAGTTGGTGGAGCGCTTCCGGCGACCTGAGGGGGGTCGCCGGACGCGGTCCGCCGGGGTGGGCCAGGCCGATCCGCCACGGCTCAATCGGCCTGGAGGGCGGCCTGCCGGGCCGCGGCCACGGGCTGGCGCGGATCCTGGACGGGGAGCTCGGCGGCCAGCCGCTCGAATACGGCCATATCGTCCCGGCCTGGTTCGCGCTGGCTGTACTCCCAGAGGGCCTCGACGTCGCCGCGGTCGAGGACAGCGTGCCGGAGGGCGGCGACGAGCTCGTCACGTTCGGCCCGGATGGCGGGGGCCTCGGACCGGGGCAGCAGCGGCGCCTGCCCGGCGGCCAGCGCGGCCCGCAGGTCGCCGTCCCGTAGCGCCGCCCGGGCGGTCAGGAAGTCGGCGTCGATCTCGGCCCGCAACCGGTACGGCTTGGTCCGCATGGCCCGCTCACCCAGCTGGGCCCGCAGCCGGTGGATCTCGGCCCGGGCGGTGACCGGGTTGCCGTCATCGCCGTACAGAGCCAGCGCGAGCTGTTCCGAGGTCAGGCCGGCCGGGGTCAGCGCGAGCAGGGTCAGCAGCTCGGCCCGGCGCAGGGTGAGCGGCAGCTCGCGGCCGTCCAGTACCGCCGAGGCCGGCTCCCGCAAAAAGGACAGGGACAGCGCCGGGCGGCGGGCGCTGGACCGGGCCGCCCACGGCACCCGGAGCAGGTAGCCCTCGGACAACGGCTCCAGCTGGGCCTCACGGCCGTCTCCGAGCAGCACGCTGTCCGAACCGGCCCGCAGGTCGACCCGCTCGGGCCACGCTCCGGCCGGCTCGGCCGCCAGCACCCGGCCGCTCGCGGTGACCAGGGCGCCGGCCTCACCTCGCAGCCCGGACAGGTGCGGCATGTTCCGGGCCCGCAACTGCTCGTCCCGCACCGCCATCTGCATCCGCAGGTGGCTCTCGGCCAGCTCGGCCGTCGCGGTCACCAGGCTGACCACGGCCGGGTGGAAGTCCTGCAGGTAGCCGCTGACGTCGATCGCGCCGATCTGCGCCCCGGTGTCCGGGTCGTGCACCGGGGCCGCCGCGCAGCTCCAGGTGTGGTAGGTCCGCACCAGGTGCTCGGCTGAGTAGATCTGCACCGGGGCGTCGACGGCCAGCGCGGTCCCCATCGCGTTGGTGCCGATCGTGTCCTCGGCCCAGCGGGTGCCCTCGCACAGGCCCACCGGGTCGGCCCGCAGGCAGATGTCGGCTGCGCCTTCGCGCCACAGGATCGTCCCATGCGCGTCAGTGACGATCATGATGTGGTGCGAGGCGTCGGCGATATCCACCAGCATCTTGCGCAGCAGCGGCACCACCGAGTGCATCGGGTGGGCCGAACGGACGTCGGCCACATCGTCGGGGGCGTAGACCGTCGGAGGCCGGAAGTCATCGGGATCGATGCGGGCGGCCAGCGACCGGCGCCACGATTCGGCGATCAGCGAGCGCGACGGAACCACGGACTGGCTTCCGCTCAGCTCGGCCTCGTGCACCTGCTGCAGCACGCGGAACTGCTGGCGGGGGTCCGTCGCCAGGCTCTCGGCCAGCCGAGGCCGGACGGGCTTGCCACTCATGTGCGGACTCCGGTGTCTGCGACGGCTCGCTGCGGCGTTATCGCTGCTAGCGGCCCACCTCTCGCGATCGTAACCCGGTGGCCGGGGGCGGGCAAGCAATCCCGCCGCGGCATGCAACGGCATTGCAACGTAGGCCGGCTTAGCGTCGGAGGTTAAGTGATGTACAGCACTGGAGGTCCAGCATGACCAAGTACGCGGCACCTGGAGAAGCCGGCAGCGTCGTCAGCTACCGACCGCGTTACGACCACTTCATCGGTGGCGAGTACGTACCGCCCGTCAGTGGCAAATATTTCGAGAACCCGACCCCGGTGACGGGCGAGGTGTTCACCGAGATCGCCCGGGGCACGGCCGAGGACATCGACCGCGCGGTCGCCGCGGCTGAAGGAGCCAGCGCAGCCTGGGGCCGGACGTCCGTAGGCGAGCGGGCCAGCATCCTGAACAAGATCGCCGACCGGATCGAGCAGAACCTCGAGAAGATCGCGGTCGCCGAGTCCTGGGAGAACGGCAAGCCGGTCCGCGAGACCCTGGCCGCCGACATCCCGCTGGCCGTCGACCACTTCCGTTACTTCGCCGGCGCGATCCGGGCCCAGGAGGGCTCGATCTCTCAGATCGACGCCGACACTGTCGCTTACCACTTCCACGAGCCACTCGGCGTGGTCGGCCAGATCATCCCGTGGAACTTCCCGATCCTGATGGCGACCTGGAAGCTGGCCCCGGCTCTGGCCGCGGGCAACACGGTCGTGCTCAAGCCGGCCGAGCAGACCCCGGCCTCGATTCACGTGGTGCTGGAGCTGATCGCCGACCTGCTCCCGCCGGGCGTGGTCAACGTGGTCAACGGCTTCGGCGTCGAGGCTGGCAAGCCGCTGGCCCAGAACAAGGGCATCCGCAAGGTCGCCTTCACCGGTGAGACCACCACCGGCCGCCTGATCATGCAGTACGCCAGCGAAAACCTGATCCCGGTCACGCTGGAGCTGGGCGGCAAGAGCCCGAACATCTTCTTCGGTGACGTGGCCGACCACCACGACGCCTTCTACAACAAGGCCCAGGAGGGCTTCGCGATGTTCGCCCTGAACCAGGGCGAAGTCTGCACCTGCCCGTCCCGGGCGCTGATCCAGTCCTCGATCTACGACACGTTCCTGCCGGACGCGGTCGAGCGGGTCAAGGGCATCAAGCAGGGGCACCCGCTGGACACCGACACCCAGGTCGGCGCCCAGGCCTCCAACGACCAGTTCGAAAAGATCCTGTCCTACATCGACATCGGCAAGCAGGAGGGGGCCAAGGTCCTCACCGGTGGCGAGAAGGCCGAGCTCGGCGGCGAGCTGGCGGGCGGCTTCTACGTCCAGCCGACGATCTTCGAGGGCGACAACAAGATGCGGATCTTCCAGGAGGAGATCTTCGGCCCGGTGGTCTCGGTGACCAAGTTCGACGACTACGACGACGCCATCAAGACCGCCAACGACACGCTGTACGGCCTCGGCGCCGGCGTCTGGTCCCGTGACACCAACACCGCCTACCGCGCTGGCCGTGACATCCAGGCCGGGCGCGTCTGGACGAACTGCTACCACGCCTACCCGGCGCACGCCGCGTTCGGTGGCTACAAGCAGTCCGGTGTCGGCCGCGAGAACCACAAGATGATGCTCGACCACTACCAGCAGACGAAGAACCTGCTCGTGTCCTACTCGCAGGACGCTCAGGGCTTCTTCTAAACGGTCGCACGTACACTGAGCCCGTGGGGAAACCGCATGGTTTCCCCACGGGCGCTCACCCCCACCGGCGCCCGAGGAGGCTGGTATGGCCACGCAGAGGGTTGACGTAACCGATGCCGCGGCCGGCATGCTACGCCAGCTGACCGAGCAGCACGGGCCGCTGATGTTCCACCAGTCCGGCGGCTGCTGCGACGGCAGCTCGCCGATGTGCTTTCCCGACGGTGACTTTAAGACCGGCCACTCCGACGTGCAGCTGGGCGATCTGACCATCGACGGCATCGACCAGCCGATCAACTTCTGGATGTCAGAGTCCCAGTTCGGGTACTGGAGCCACACCCACCTGACCGTCGACCTGGTCAAGGGCCGGGGCAGCGGCTTCTCGCTGGAGGCTCCGGAGGGGGTCCGGTTCATGATCCGGTCCCGCCTGTTCACCGAAGACGAGGTCCTTGACCTGGTACCGCCCAGCCACGCGGTCAGCTAATAGGGCCCGCGTTCACGGCGGGCTGGAACCGCGCTGGCGTTCCTGCTCGACCACCTCGTCCAGGTCCTTGAGCCGGGCCGCACCCTGGACCTGGCGGCTCATCCGCGGGTTGGCCGCGAACCGGTCCGCGTTCCGGTCGAGGAAGGCCCAGTAGCCGGCCGTGAACGGGCAGGCCTGCGGCCCGAGCCGGACCGACGGACGGTACTCGCAGTCCCCGCAGTAGTCGCTCATGCGGTTGATGTAGGCCCCGCCGCCCGCGTACGGCTTGGTCGCCATCAGGCCCCCGTCGGCGTGCTGAGACATGCCGATTACGTTCGGCACCATCACCCAGTCGTAGCCGTCCACGAAGTTGGTGTGGAACCACTCGGTGACCTCGGCCGGGTTCCAGCCCTGCTGCAGCGCGTAGTTGCCCAGCACCATGAGCCGGATGATGTGGTGGGCGTAGCCGTGCTCGCGGACCTGGGCCAGCCCGTCGGACAGGCACCGGGCCTGCACCGCGTCCGCGTCCAGGCTAGTGAACCAGTCCGGCAGCGTGCGCCGGGCCCGCAGCCGGTTGTGGTGCCGGTAATCCTCGCCGAAGTGCCAGTACAGGTGCCAGACGTAGTCGCGCCAGCCGATGATCTGACGGATGAACCCTTCCACGCTGGCCACCGGGGCATCGCCCGCGCGGTAGGCCTGCTCCGCCGCGCGCACGCACTCCAGCGGGTCGAGCAGGCCCAGGTTGAGCGCCGGGGACAGGTAGCTGTGAGCCAGCACCGGATCGGCCGCCAGCATGGCGTCCTGGTGCGGGCCGAAGGCAGGCAACCGGTCCCGCACGAACGCGCGCAGGGCGGCCAGCGCCTCGGGCCGGGTGACGGGGAACTCCCGTGGGCCGTCCCGCCCGGTGAACCGGACCTCCCCCGCCTTCTCCCAGGCGTCCAGGTCCCGCCGGACCTCCCGGTCGATGTCGTCCTCGGCCGGTGGCTGGGGTGGTGGCACGTTCAGGCCGCCCTCGGGTGGCGGCTCCCGGTTCTCGTGGTCGAAGTTCCACCGGCCGCCGGCCGGTTCGTCCCCGTCCATCAGCACGTCCAGCCGGACCCGGGCCTCGCGGTAGAAGTCTTCCAGCAGCAGCCGGCGCCGGCCGCGGCCCTTGGCCCAGGCCGCGAACTCGTCCGCGCTGGTGGTAAACCCTCGCGACGGCAGCACCGTGACCTGGGGCAGGCTCCGTACGAACCCGTCGGCGGCCCAGCTGATCGGCCCGCACACCGTCAGGTCACCATCGACCTTGCGTAGCGCGGCCCGGTAGGTGTCGGCCTGAATGAACTGTGCCTGGTCAGCAAGTTCGGCGGCCCGGTGCCGGAGCGCGGAGAGAACCAGGTGGGCCCGGCGCCGGTGCACGGGCCGACGGGCGAACGCCGCCTTCGACTCGATCAGCAGGACCGGCTGGTCTTTCTCGTCCAGGAAGTGGGGTCCCAGCTGATCGGCGAACAACCACCGCCGGACGGCTGAGTGGTCAGGAACGGTGGTCTCCGGAGGCCAGGAACTCGCGGGCGGCGCGGGTGCCGGACGCCATCGCCCCCTGCACCGATCCGGTGGCCCGATGGTCGCCGCAAACGTAGCGGCCCGGGCCGACCCGGGTCTTGCGGCTGAGCGGCCACGGCGCGGGCATGGCTGGCAGCGCGCCGGGCACCGGGTAGGTGGCCAGGTGTTCCCAGCCGTCGGTGCTGGTGCCGTACAGTTCGCCGAGCCGGGCCCGTATCTCGCCTTCCCGACCGCTGGCGTCGCCCAGGACCGAGCTGGAGATCAGCGCCCGCCCGGCCGGCGCGAAAGTCTTCGAGACCTCGGACAGCACCACCGTGTTAAGGATCTTCCGCTCGGTGTCCACCAGCAAGGTCGGCTCGGCCAGCGGCGACGTCGCGGCCGCATGGTAGAAGGTGGTGACGGTGCGGGTACCGGGGACTTCCAGACCCGGCAGCAGGCGGGCGGCCGCGGCCGGTCCGGTGGCCACCACCACTGCGCGGGCCGGGACCTCGCTGCCATCTGACAGCTCCACAGCGTCCGCAGCGAGCGCCCGCACCTCGTTCTGCAGCTGCACGGTCCCGGGCGGCAGCGCCGCCGCGAGCTGTTCCGGCACAGCCTGGATCCCGCGCCGAGGAAGGCACAGCGTGCCCCGCAGCATCGAGCGCCACACAAGATGAAAGAAGCGCCCCGAAGTTTCAAGATCATCTTCTAGGAACACCCCGGCCAGGAAGGGCCGGAAGAACAGCTCGCACAGCTCGGGCGAGACGCCGGCCTCGCTCAGCGCCGCCAGCGTGGTGCGATCCGGTTGCCGCTTGATCGAGCCGACCGGCAGCAGCATGTCGGCCGCGCTCAGCCGGGCCAGCGCCAGCACGTCGGCCGGGCCGCCCAGCCGCCCGCGCAGCAGGTCCGCCGCCCCGGCCGGCTGCCGGGTCGGGTCCGCGAACCGCAGCCGCCGGTCACCCGCCTGCAGCAGCATCCCCGGGGTGAACGGCCGCAGCTGCAGCGCGCGCAGATCGATGCGCCGTTTCACCTGCGGGTAAGCCGTGTTGAACACCTGGAAGCCCCGGTCCAGCAGGAACCCGCCCCGCCGGTCGGTTCGCATCCGTCCCCCGACGGCGTCGGCGCCCTCCAGGATCCGGACCGGCACCCCGGCGGCCACCAGGTCGAGCCCGCAGGTCAGCCCGGCGACCCCGGCTCCGACGATGACCACGGGTGGTTCAGTGCGGGGCGGCATGTGATGCTTCTACCCGGCTTCGGCCGGCCAACCCGGCCATTCTCAGAAGTTGTCCTGGTCAATAATGCTGCTCGTGGCACGCGGCGGGATGGGCTGGCTCACCGGGCCCGAGTGTTCCCCGCGGCAATGGCCGCACCTGCGGCTCATCCGGTCATCGTTGACTGGACCAACGCGGGGCGGGGGCGGCGAGTCTGGTCCCTGGGTTTCGTGCTCTGGGCCGCTGGGGCGCGCGACCTGCGGCTGGGATTGCGGGAGAGCAGTTGCTCGTAACTCGGTCAGGCCACGGCCTGCGCCTCGATCAGTTTGCGCAGGTCGGGCCAGGATTGGGCGAAGGCGGGGAGTAGCGGATACCCATCGACTTCCTCCAGAGGGACCCAGCGGAGTTCGGCCGTTTCCCAGGTGGCCCAGCCCGAGCCGATCGGTACCGGGGCGTCTGAGGGCAGGGGCACCGCGAACGTGGTGTACGACCAGCCGCTGACACAGGCGTAGCGGTGGCTGTCGGCGGCCAGGGCGCCGGCCAGGTCGAGGCCGGGGACTTCCTCGGCGGCCTCGCGCACGGCCGCTTCCCAGGGGGTCTCACCTTGGTCGATGGCGCCGCCGATGGTGCTCCAGGTGCCGCCCAGGTGGGTGTGCTCGCTGCGCAGCGCGAGCAGGACGCGGATACCGGCCGGGGTGACGGTGAACGGCAGCAGGCCGGCCGCGCCGGTTACACCCCAGTGCCGTCCGTGCACCGGGCACTTCAGCCATCCGCTCATCCCTTAAAGAGTAGTTGCCGCGGAAATCAGTACGCTGATCCCCATGGCGGACAGCTACCGGGCTCTGGATCCAGAATCGGTGGTGGCGCCGCCCGAAATTGACGTCACCAAGCCCCGCCCGGCCCGGATGTACGACTACTTCCTCGGCGGTAAGGACAACTTCGCCGCCGACCGGGCCACCGCCGCGCAGGTGCTGGACAGCTGGGGCAGCGTCCGCATCGGGGTCCGGGAGAACCGGGCCTTCCTCGGGCGGGCCGTGCGCTACCTGGCCGAAGAGGCCGGCATCACGCAGTTACTGGACATCGGCACCGGGCTGCCCAGCGCCAACAACGTGCACGAGGTGGCGGATCGTGCAGACGCTGACCGAGGCGCTCCCGCCGGGCAGCTACCTGGTGGCCTCGCACGCGACGGCCGAGCACAACCCGGAGGGGTTGTCCGGCGCGGGCCGGGCCTACAGCCAGGGCGGCATGCGCGGCGCGATCCGCACCTCGGAGGAATTCGGCGACCTGGCCTTCACCGGCCTCAAGCTGGTTGATCCCGGGGTGGTCCTGGTGTCTGAGTGGCGGCCCGAGGCGGACGCGATCCGCCCGCTGCCGTCGGAGGTCAACACCTACGGCGGAGTCGCGCGCAAGCCCTGACCCGTCCGGGCCAATAAAGTGCCGTAGAGCGCAGAGTGCGCCCGCACGCGAACTCGCGTGCGAACCAGAAGGGCAGAGCGTGTGACCCGAAGGCCGGCCTGGACCCCGGCGATCGCCCGGGCCTGTCTGGCCGGGGCCATCGGTCTGCCCCTGCTGACCGCGCTGCAAGCATGTTCCAACCC
>CAXUJF010000265.1:0-8122 GCA_964250865.1 uncultured Streptosporangiaceae bacterium | reverse complement strand
CCGCCACCCCCCGGGGGCCCCTTTCGGGGGTGGCGGGCGCCGGGCGGGCCGGGCCAGGGTCGGCGGCATGCCCACTCCCCTGGTGCCGCCCGGCACGCCGCTGACCGGCCGCTGGCTGCGGCTGGACCTGCTCCGCGAGGACGACCTGGACGAGCTGTACCCGCTGCTGGCTGACCCGGAGGTTTACACCCAGGGCTACGTCATGCACCACCGGCCGGAGTCGGTGGACGACGCCCGGGAGCTGGCCCGCCAGAGGTTCCTGCGCGGCCAGGGCCAGGCCGACGGCCGGGGCGGCGGCCGCAACGCCTACGCGATCCGGCTGACCGGCGACACCGAGCTGGGCCGGGCGGGCACGCTGGTCGGCATGTCCGCGCTGGCCGAGGCGGACGTGTACAACGAGAGCATCCACCTCGGCTCCACCCTGTACGGGTCACGCTGGTGGGGTACCCCGGTCAACGCCGAGGCCAAGCTGCTGCTGCTCGGGCACTGCTTCGACGACCTCGGCTACGGCCGGGTCAAGATCCAGACCGACCGGCTCAACACCCGCTCCCAGGCCGCCATCGCCAAGCTGGGCGCGCAGCGGGAAGGCGTCCTGCGCCGGGAAATGAAGCGCGAGGATGGCTCGTTCCGCGACTCGGTGGTGTTCAGCGTGCTGGCCGACGAATGGCCCGGGGTCAAGGCCGGGCTGATCAGCCGTCTTGATCTGGCGCTGAGGTAGTCAGCGGAGCGAGATACGGGAGCAGCTCGTAAAGCACCATGGCCGCGTGCCAGCACGCTATCTCCCGGTAGTCGTCACCTTTTTCCTCGTCCGCGTAGTCAGAGATGCCGCGGATGGCAAGCCACCCAATCGCTGAACGGGTGCCGTTGACGGCCTCGTAGAACGCCTGCGCGACTCCCTTGGCCTCCATCTCTACCGCTAGCGTCTTGTCGTTGTACTCGGTCACATACCTCCGGATATCCGACTCGGCATCTGCGATGACGGCCTCTCCGGAGCCGATGGGACCGGGCCACGTTGAATATGTTCGCAACGTCCCGGAGCGGCCCATGATGGTGGCGCGACGTGGTTCGCCACCGCTGCTGAAGAAGTCGTTGGTAGCTCGCCGGATCGGCGCGGGCACGGGCAGGCTCCGGCCGCGGCGGATGGTGTTACCCGGTACCTCCTTGCGCAGGTCGTAGTAGATGACGTCTTGCACGACGACCACGTCACCGAGGGCGAGTCTTTGCTGAATCGCCCCCGCGATGCCCACGAGGACCGTTATTGCCGGGGCATAGAACTGCTCTAGATGGTGGTAGGCGATGACAGACGACTGCTGGCCCTGGTCGAGAGCCTGAGTCGCGACAAGTTTGAGCCGTCGGCCAGCGGCCTCGATTTCGGCCTCGTGGAAGACTAAGCCGCCCGCCCCTGCCCGTTTGCAGTAAGCACCAGACGCCTTGAACATGTCAACGACCGCACTCGTCTCCTCGCTGAGAATCGTTATTACACCCACGTCAAAGTCCGATGAGCTCTCGGGCCTGACCGGATGTGGCGCTGGGGTTGGCTGGGAATTGACCACACGCGTGCCGGAGCCGAACGCGGACCCGCTTATGGTCACATTGCCGGAACCAGAGCTGTGAACACCGTTGTTCACGGTGGCCTGTGGATCTCGATCGCCCATCTCAGTTCTGCCCTTCTGTTGCCGGGCCGGGCTGGGCGCTTGGCCCCGGACCGGCCTGGTTGGTTACGGACGAGTCCTGACCGAAGGCGCTGTTGGTGACGTTGACCGATCCAGGCCCGGTGTTGATGACGCCGTTATTGAGGATGGCTGTCGCGCGAGCCCAGAACTCCGAGGTATCGACACCGAGCCTCTTCAAGTAGTCCCCGACCGTGGTGAACAGGCGACGCTCAATAATTTTCGAGTGCTGGAGAATGTCTTGATACTGAAAATAACTCTCGTCTGACTCAATGGCAGCACTCTCACGAATACTCATCTGCGAGCCGATGTCTGTACGCAGAAATTTTCGCGCCGCCTCATCCTTATAGGGCCGGAGCGATACCCATGCCCGCAACGGAACCCCGATGACGCGATACCCCATAGCCAACTTTCCTGGCAGATCAAAGATATTTCGGCCAATCTCTTTTATGCTTGCATTAATTCCAGTGCCTCTCGGCTTGTCGATAATATGATATTCTTGCCGAGTTGGCAGTAAAGCATAGGTTGAGAATTCTAGATAGAGCGTTCGGCCCTGAAGCGATACGTGCACGAACACACTGGTGACAATTTCGCCACCCCAGGACGCAACGCGGCAGGCCAGATAGTGCCTTGCTACATCCCTTGGATTTTTGATTGCAGCCATGATCGCTTCCTCCACCTCGACGCTGCCCCTGCTCGCCACCAGCGCCTGCCGGAATGGGTCAGCGTGAGTGCCCTCCACAAGCACATGGTCTTTGACATCCAGACCAGGGAGGCGGGTCTGGGGATTCGTGTCGTCCCGGAGCGCGAAGATCATTTTTTTCAGCTCATTAATAACTTCTTCGGCAGTGAAAGGCGGCTCACGGAAGTCCACGTCGGGTTCAAAGCCCGTGGGCTTGGTCCGTATTAGCCTCTGAGCGAAGGACCAGCCTTGTAGCCGGATACCGCTCCCGATGAAAGGATTCGCTCCAGAGTGAACCGTGAAAGGATGACGCTGCTGGCTATCGATAGCGCGCATGCGACGTCCACGCGCTTCCCTGGCCGGGATGTCCTCATATCGCAGATGACCCAGCCAGATGAAGCGGATGATGCTGGCTATAGCGACAGTTCCGGCAAGATAAGCAAGAACCGCCGCAGCTCCGAGCAGCCCCGTGCGCTCAACCCAGGGCGCGCTTGTCTCCCCCGCCCTCCCTGTAAGCCGATATGAGAAGCACATGGCCACGACTAGCGTGACACCGAGTATGTAGAGCTGGCGGCGCTGAAGCTTGCTGCGGGCCTGAATGCGTTGCAACTCGTACCACGTAGTCTCGCCTTCGTAGTAATAGCCAATTAAGCCAGCGCCGAGCCGCGATATTGTCCGCAGGACGTACCAGAGGAGCAACACGAGCAGCGCGATTGTGGTGCTCAGCGGATAGTTCAGGAACCCGACGATAAGCACTCCGAGGGCCACTAGGTTCTGACCCGCGTCTAGCCACCAGGCCCGCCAGGCGTGCCACAACACGAAAACGATGTCGAACCCGTGCGACGGAGCGACCCTCCGCACCCGGTCGTAGTAGACGTCGTTGAGCAAGCTGTTGCGGAAGTCTGCATCGACATAAGCTGCGGCACACATGCGGCGGTCAGCCGCCCGATGGAGGCGATCCCGGCCTTCTGGCGGGAGATCGACGCTATCGGGGGGCGCACTCGGAATGTCGATGCTCATCGCAGGCTGGCTTCCGGGTTCGGTACACAGTGTTGGCTGACGAGTTGCATGACACGACACCTCACAGCGCGTCGCTACCACTTTAGGTAGTTATAACCTAAAGTGGGCAATAGTTAAAGTCAATATGACCTTTAGTAGGTGAGACGATGACCGACAGGCTTGGCACGGTGGCCGCGGTTGTCCCTGTCTCGGTGACGGTCGACCTGGCGATCTTCACCGTCCGGCAGGCTGAGCTCCAGGTCCTGCTGATCAAGCGGGGCAAGGAGCCGTTCCTGGGCGCGGCGGCACTCCCGGGTGGCTACGTCCGCGACGGCGAGACACTCGATCAGGCCGCTCGGCGCGAGCTTTGCGAAGAGACCGGTGTGGGCCGGGCGGACCTTCACCTGGAGCAGCTCAGGACCTACGGCGACCCGGAGCGCGACCCGCGCGGACGGGTCATCACCGTGGCTTACCTGGCGCTGGGGGCAAACCTGCCTACCCCGCATGCGGGGACAGACGCGAAGTCGGCCGAGTGGGTTCCCGTGCAAGAGGCCCTGCGCCAGCAGGATGAGCTTGCGTTCGACCACGCGGTGATTCTCCGTGAGGCGCTGGAGCGAGCGCGCGCGCAGCTCGAATACACCACGGTCGCGACTGCCTTCTGCCAGGAACCTTTCAGCGTCGTCGATCTACGCCGCGTCTACGAGGCGGTCTGGGGCTTCGGGCTCGATCCCAGCAACTTCCGGCGCAAAGTGACCCGGGCCGAGCAATTTCTGGTGGCTACCGGCGAACGGCGAGCCCCGGAGATCGGCCGTCCCGCCGCTCTCTACCGCCGCGGCCGGGCGCACTTGCTCTTCCCGCCGCTCCTGCGATCGAGCGACATCATCGAGGCTCAGGCCAAGGCGGCGCGAGTTCGCTAACTGTGCCCGCTGAAGGTGCCAGGTGATGGCTTCGGCCACGGCGTCGGGGCGTTCGCGCGGGATGAAGTGGCCGGTGCCGGGCAGTTCGACCCGGTCGTAGGCGGCGGCGAACATGTCGGCGTTGCCCCGGCCGGCCGCCGCGATCTCGCAGCCGTCGTCCAGCCCGTACAGGAACGTGGCCGGGACCTCGATGCGGGGCCACTGGTCCAGCCGGGCCTGAGCCGCGGCGTACCGGGCGCGGCCGGGCGCGGCCCCGGTGCCGTGCCGGTAATAGTGCACCACGGCCTCGATGAACTGGGCCGTTTCGGTGGCGCGGAGCACGGCCCGCAGGTCGGCCTCGGCCATCAGCAGCGCCGGGGACCACTCGGCCCAGCAGCGGCGGATGAACGCGGCCGGGTGCACGGCGAACCGTTCGGCCCCGGCGTCGGTGCACAGCCAGTACCGGTACCAGGCCCGTTCGGCCTCGGTGAACCGTTCGGCCGCGTTGAGGTGGTGCAGCGGGCCGTAGGCGGTGGCCATGGTGACCAGGCCCGTCACCCGCTCCGGGGCCAGCACCGCGGCCGCGTGCGCGGTCCGTGCGCCCCAGTCATGGCCGGCCAGCACCACCTGGTCCAGCCCGAGCCCATCGAGCAGGTCGAGCAGGTCGGTGGCGAGCGCGGCGACCTGAGCTCCGCCGGCCTGCGCCCAGGCGCCGGGGTGGACCCGGCTGCCGCCGTAGCCGCGCAGATAGGGCCGGACGATGCGCAGGCCTGGGGGCAGCTGAGGCACGACCTGTTCCCAGGTCGCGGGGATGTCCGGGAAGCCGTGCACCAGCACCACGGGGAACCCGGCCGGGTCACCATCCTCGAAGTACTCGAGCTCGGCCACTCCAGTGTCGATCAGCGGCATCCGCCCACCATAGGCAGGAGGACCCGCCCCTGGCCGGGGCGGGTCCTCCTTTAGTTCAGGTCGTGCGGGTAGCTCAGGCGATTACCAGCGGCTCGCGGCCCGGGCCAGCTCCGGCACGAAGTACGCACCGTTGACCGTGCCTACACCGGTGGCCAGGTCGTAGCCCCTGAGGGCGCTGTAGCCCTGCACCGTGTCCAGCTTGCCATCCTGGGTGAACGAGACGGTGTTGTTACCGGACGTGACGTCCACGATGCCGGGCGCGTGCTCGGCCGACAGCTGGTACAGCGCCGGGTTGATGAGCCCCAGTGACTTGCCGGCCACCTGGTCAGCCAGGGCCACGATGCCGGAGAACAGCGGGGTGGACTCGCTGGTGCCGCAGGTCGGGTACCAGCCGGCGGGCTCCCCGGCGAAGCTCTGGTAGACGTCGACCGCGCCGTTGCAGGCCCCGCTCATCGAGATGTCCGGCACGCCGCGGCTGTTGCCCACGACCTTCTTCACGCCGTCCTGGTAGTACGGGCGGGAGAAGAAGATTGACTTACCGCCGTTGCCGGCCAGCGGGTTCGGGCCGTTGTCCCCGAAGATGAAGTTCTGGGTCGCCACGTTGTAGGTGTCGTTCCAGACCGTGTCCGGCGAGGTGTGCCCGCCGCTCGCGTTCAGGTGCAGCTGGGTGCCGCCCACCGCAGTGACCAGCGGATCGGTCGGCGGCCACGAGGTCACCGGGAACAGGTAGTAGGTCGATTGGTCCAGGCCGACGTCGGCCACGCCCGAGTCGCCGGTGGCGGCCGTCACGGTGACGTGATGCGCCGCGGCGTTCTCGTAGGCGCCCCGCAGCGAGTCCAGCGTGGCCTTGTTCGGGAACGTCTGCTCGGTGGCGCTGAAGCTCTGGCTGATGACGTCGCCGAGGTGGTGGTTGACCACGTAGTTCTCGGCCTCGACGATCTGCGGGAAGCCGGTGACGCCTTCGGTCTCCGACACCGGGGTCTCGACCAGCAGGATGTTCGCCCCCGGCGCGATGGTGTGGGCGTACTCGACGTCCAGGGTGGTCTCACCGGCCCAGCCGACCATGTCCGAGTTGTTGGGGTCGTACGGCGGCACCGCGCCCGCGGGCTGGATGACCTTGAGGGATGGCGGCGCGTGCAGGCCGAAGGTCTTGTCGAAGAAAGCCAGGTCGTTCTGGATGGTCGGAGAGCCGAACGAGTCGACGATGACGATGGTCTTGCCCCGGCCGGTCACGCCGCGCTGGTACAGCGGCTTCAGGTTGTACGCGGTCTGGATCTGGCCCGGCTCGTAGCAGGCGACCTGGAACGAGGCTTCACACTCGGCCGTGGTCGGTGGCTGGCCGGACGCGTGCACCGCGTGCAGGAAACCGGGCGCGAGGGCCTTCAGGGCCTGGCTGGTGTGGCTGGCCCGGGTGGTGCTGGACGCGGCGCTGGCCGAGACCGCCGTTCCGGCGGATACGACCGCGGCGGCAGCGGTCAGCGCGAACGCGCCTACCACCGCCGAGACTCTCCGTGCCTTGGGCATTAAGGCTTCCCCCAACGATGAAATGGGACGATGTGGTGTGACACTAGCACTCAGTAATGAACTGCGATCAAGGCGGCAAGACGCGGAATTTGTGCGTTTACCAGTATTTTCCAGCGGCGGCCAGCTCGGGCACGAAGTACTGAGCGTCGATCGTGCCGACCCCGGAGGCGAGGTCGTAACCAGGCCGGGCGAGGTAGCCGGTCACCGTGTGCACGGCACCGGCCTGGGTGAACGAAACGGTGTTGCTGCCCAGGGTGACGTCGACGATGCCGCGGGCGTGTTCGGCCTCCAGCTGGTAGATCATCGGGTTGATCAGCCCCAGCGGATGCCCGGCCACTTGGCCAGCCAGCGCCACCACCCCGGCGAACAGCGGCGTCGCCTCGCTGGTGCCGCAGCTCGGGTACCAGCCGGCCGCCTGGCCGGGGAAGCTGCTGTAGACGTCGACCGCGCCGTTGCAGGCCGCGCTCATCGAGATGTCCGGCACGCCCCGGCTGCGACCGACCACGTTCGACACGCCGTCCTGGTACGCCGGGCGGGAGAAGAAGATGGACTTGCCGCCCCCGCCGGCCAGCGGGTTCGGGCCCGCGTTGCCGTCCAGGTACTCGTTGACGGCGCGGCTGTAGGTGTTGTTCCAGACCCGGTCCGGCGCGGTGCGCTGGCCGTTCGCGTTCAGCTGCAGCTCGGTGCCGCCGACCGCGGTGACCAGCGGGTCGCTGGCCGGCCACGACGTCACCGGGTGGAGGAAGTAGGTCTGCCCGCCCAGGTCGACGTCGGCCGCGCCCGCGTCGCCTGCGGCGGACAGCACGGTGACGTGGTGGACCTCCGCGTTGGCGTAGGCCGACCGCAGCGGTTGCAGGGCGCTGGCGCTGGGGAACGTCTGCTCGGTGGCGCCGAAGCTCTGGCTGATCACGCCGGCCAAGCCGTGGTTGATCACGTAGTTCTCGGCCGCGGCGATCTGCAGGAACCCGGTAGCGCCTTCGGACTCCGCCACCGGCGTCTCGACCAGCAGGATGCTCGCCTGCGGCGCGACCGCGTGGGCGTATTCGACGTCGAGCGTGGTCTCCCCGGCCCAGCCGACCATCTCCGCGTTGGCCGGGTTGTAGGCCGGTACCTTTCCGGCCGGCTGAATGACCTTCAGCGACGGCGGGGCGGACAGGCCGGACTGACGGTCGAAGGTGGCCAGGTCGCGGCCGATGGTGGGCGAACCGAACGAGTCGACGATGGCGATCGTGGTGGACTGCCCCTGCACGCCGCCCTGGTACAGCGCCGGCAGACCGTAGGCCTGCTGAAGCTGGCTCGGCCGGTAGCAGGCGACGTGATAGTTCTGCTCACAAAAGGCCGTGGTCGGCGGGGCACTGCTGCGGTGCCCGGCGTGGGCCACGCCGGGGCCGCCGGAGGTCGCCGACAGCGGGCGAGCCCCGGCGACCGGCGCCCCAGTGACC
>CAXUJF010000264.1:0-8125 GCA_964250865.1 uncultured Streptosporangiaceae bacterium | reverse complement strand
GGCCGCGCCCAGGCCGGCCGCGGCCAGCCCGGCGTGCTTCCACATGGCCGGCAGCGCCCGGGTGCTGACCACCGGATCCGGCGGCAGGCCGTAAACCTCGGGCTCGTCCAGCAGCAGGAAGAACGCCCCGGCCCCGCCGATGCCGTTGTCGGTGCCCTCCAGGTACAGCCGGGCCTCGGGGCGCCCGGCCTCGTGCAGGTCACCCACCCGGGCCTGGGCCTGTTCGCGGAGCTCGTCCAGCGGGCCGAACTGGATCGACTTGGTCGGGCAGGCCTTGGCGCAGGCCGGCTCCATACCCGCGTCCAGGCGGTCGTAGCAGAGGGTGCACTTGTGCGCCCCGTTGTCGACCTCGCTCCGGCCGATCACGCCGAACGGGCAGGCGGGCACGCAGTAGCCGCAGCCGTTGCAGATGTCGTCCTGGACCACCACCGTGCCGAACTCGGTCCGCATCAGCGCACCGGTCGGGCAGACGTCCAGGCAGCCCGCCTCGGAGCAGTGCTTGCACACGTCGCTGGACATCAGCCAGCGCATGGGCCCGTCTTCGGGCCCGCTGGGCGCGCTGCTGGCCTGCCGCGGGCTCTGGGCCTGCTGCGGGCCCGGTTCGGGCGGGGTGGGCGGTCCCGGTGCGATCTGCTCGATGAAGGCCACGTGGCGCCAGGTCGTGCCGCTGAGGCCGACCGTGTTGTCGAACGACATGCCGGACAGGTTGAGCCCGTCCTCGGGCACCTCGTTCCACTCCTTGCAGGCGACCTCGCAGGCCTTGCAGCCGATGCAGATCGAGGTATCGGTGAAGAAGCCCATCCGCGGCGGATGCTCATCCCACCCGGCCCGGTCGGCCGGGTCGGCCCCGCCGGTCAGGCCGGGGTTGTCGGTGACGCTCATCTCACATCTCCGTCCCGGTCTCGTCGGTGATACCGGCCCGCTCCACATAAGACTGCACCAGTTCCCGCAGGGCCGGGCCACGCGGCCGGCGGCCGGGCTGGATGTCGCAGGCCAGCACCTTGGATTCCTGGATGTGCACGTTCGGGTCCAGGGCGAAGTGCATCAGCTCGTTGGCCCCGTCGCCGGTGGAGATGCCGTTGCGGCCCCAGTGGTACGGCAGCCCGATCTGGTGCAGGGGGCGGCCCTGAATGGTCAGCACGGTCATCCGCCGGGTGACCATGACCCGGGCCTCGATCGCGCTGCGGGCGGTGATGATCGTGGCCCAGCCCAGGTGCTCCAGCCCGCGTTCGGCGGCCAGCTCGGGTGAGATCTCGCAGAAGAACTCGGGCTGCAGCTCGGACAGGTACGGCAGCCAGCGGCTCATCCCGCCCGCGGTGTGGTGCTCGGTCAGCCGGTAGGTGGTGGCCACGTAGGGGAACACCTCCGAGCCGGGCTCGTCCCCGCTGGGCTGGTACGGGGTGCCCCGGCCCCGGAGGACCTGGCGCACCGGGTTGCGCTCCTGCTTCGGGTAGAGCAGGTTCTGCACCGGGGAATCCTGGGGCTCGTAGTGCGTGGGCAGCGGCCCGTCCAGCAGCCCGGCCGGGGCGAACAGCCAGGCCTTGCCGTCGGCCTGCATGATGAAGGCGTCGTCGCCGGAGATCGCGGCCACCCCGGTGGCGCCTTCCTCGGGCCGGTAGGACGGCGGCCGGTCGGCCACGAAGTCGGCGATGTCGTGGCCGGTCCACTTGCCCGCGTCCGCGTCCCACCAGACCAGGGCCTTGCGCTCGCTCCAGGGCTTGCCGTCGGGGTCGGCCGAGGCCCGGTTGTACAGGATGCGGCGGTTGGCGGGCCAGGCCCAGCCCCACTCGGCCGCGACCCAGTTCTGCTCCCGGCCGGGCTTGCGCCGGGCGGCCTGGTTCACCCCGTCGGCGTAGACACCGCAGTAGATCCAGCAGCCGCTGACCGTGCTGCCGTCGTCCTTGAGCTGGGTGTACGAGGACACCGGTTTACCGTTCGCGTCCCAGCCGTTGACCTCGGCCAGCACCGCGTCGGCCAGCGGCTCCTGGCGCGGGCCGTGCAGCGGGTAGTTCCAGGTCAGGTCCAGGACGGGCCGGTTCATCTCGGCGTCGGCCTGGTCGCTGGCGGCCAGCTTCTCCCGGATCAGGCGACCCAGGTGGTAGGTGAACCACAGGTCGCTGCGCGCGGCCCCGGCCGGCTCAACGGCCTGATGGTGCCACTGCAGCATCCGCTGGGTGTTGGTGAAGCTGCCGTCCTTCTCGGTGTGGGCGGCGGCCGGCATGAAAAACACCTCGGTGCCGATGTCCTCGGTCCGCAGCTCTCCGGTCTCGATCTCCTGGCCGTCCTTCCACCAGGTGGCCGACTCGATGAGCGAGAAGTCCCGCACCACCAGCCAGTCCAGCTCGGCCATGGCCAGCCGCTGCTGACGCCCGTTGGCCGAGCCGACAGCCGGGTTCTCGCCCAGCAGGAAGTAGCCGGAGACGTCGCCGGCCAGCATGGCCTGCACGGTCTCGTACGTGCCGTGGCTACCGGTCAGCCGGGGCAGGTAGTCGAAGCAGTAGTCGTTGTCGGCGGTGGCGGCCTCGCCCCAATAGGCCTTGAGCAAACTGACCATGTAGCTGCGCATGTTGGCCCAGAAGCCGTGGTCGATGCCTTCGTTCTCGACGTAGGCGTCCAGGTCCTCGTTGCCGTGCACGTGCGGCATGGGCAGGTAGCCGGGCAGCAGGTCGAACAGGGTCGGGATGTCGGTCGAGCCCTGGATCGAGGCGTGCCCGCGCAAGGCCAGGATCCCGCCGCCCGGCCGGCCCATGTTGCCCAGCAGGGTCTGCAGGATCGCGCCGGTCCGGATGTACTGCACACCGACCGTGTGGTGCGTCCAGCCCACGCTGTACACGAACGCGGTGGTCCGGTCCCGGCCGGAATTGCTGGTCAGGGCCTCGCACACCTGGCGGAAGGCGTCCGGTGAGATGCCGCAGATCTGCTCCACCATCTCCGGGGTGTAGCGGGAGAAGTGCCGCTTGAGCACCTGGAACACACAGCGCGGGTGCTGCAGCGTCTCGTCCCGGTCCGGGGACGGGTGCGCCTCGGCGCCGCCGGAGCCGTGGGCCTCACCGCGGGCGGCTTCACTGACCGACTGCCGCCGGCCGTTGCCGTTGCTCTTGTCCGTGCCGTTCCCGTTGTTGCCCTTGCCGTTGTCCTCGTCTTCGTCCTTGGGGGGGTGGGAGCGATCGCGGTTGCCCGCGGCCGAGCCGACGTCGCCGCCCTGGTAGCGCCAGGCGTCGAAGTCGTAGGTCCGGCGCTCAGAGTCCAGCCCGGAGAACACGCCGCTCAGGTCCTCGGTGTCGGCGAAGTCCTCGGTGAGGATCGTCGACGCGTTGGTGTAGGCCAGCACGTATTCGTGGAAGTACTTCTCCTGCGTCAGCACGTAGTTGATGACCGCACCGAGGAACGCGATGTCGCTGCCCGCGCGGATCGGCACGTACTGGTCGGCCAGGGCGCTGGTCCGGCTGAACCGGGGGTCGACGTGGATGACCTTGGCTCCGCGGGCCTTGGCCTCCATCACCCACTGGAAACCGACCGGGTGAGCTTCGGCCATGTTCGAGCCCTCGATGAGGATGCAGTCGGCGTTGGCCAGGTCCTGCTGGAACGTGGTCGCGCCGCCGCGCCCGAAAGTAGTCCCCAGACCGGGGACGGTGGCGGAGTGTCAAATACGGGCCTGGTTCTCGATCTGTACGGCACCCAGCGCGGTGAACAGCTTCTTGATCAGGTAGTTCTCTTCGTTGTCCAGGGTCGCCCCGCCCAGGCTGGCGAAGCCGAGCGTCCGCCGGGTGCGCTGGCCGTCGACCTCCTCCTGCCAGCCTTTCTTGCGCGCGGCGATGACCCGGTCGGCGATCATGTCCATGGCCTGGTCGAGGCCGAGGGGCTCCCAGTCGGTGCCGTACGGCTTGCGGTACAGGACCTGGTACTGGCGAGCGTCGCCCGTGGTCAGCTGCAGGCTGGCCGACCCCTTGGGGCAGAGCCGGCCGCGGCTGACGGGCGAGTCGGGGTCGCCTTCGATCTGGGTGACCTGGCCGCCCTGCACGTAGACCTTCTGGCCGCAGCCGACCGCGCAGTACGGACAGACCGACTTGACCACCTTCTCGGCGGTCTCCGTCCGGGCCTGACGCCGGCCGGTCTGGCCGCTCTTGGCCGCGGCGCCCAGGCCAAGCTTGTCCTGGCCGGTCAGCTGCCGGTAAACCGGCCACCCCTCGATCCAGGTCTTCACGCTCACGTCCCTCGGTTCGGCGAGCCAGACGTTCCTACGTCTTAGGTAACCACACAGTGTGAGCCGACGGATAGCAGGGCCCCAGGGCCAGAGTTGACGTAAAGAATAATCTGTCTAGTCTGTCTAGATATGGAGGCCGGGCAGCATGATGCGCAATGGCAAGTTCAGGAAGCCAAGCAGCGGTTCAGTGAAGTGCTGCGCCGGGCTCAGTCGGACGGCCCGCAGGTCATCACCCGGCACGGTGAGGAAGTGGCGGTGATCATCAACGCCACCGAGTTCCACAAGCTGACCGACGAGGTACCGGACTTCAAGGAGTTCCTCCGGGCCGGCCCGCCGTTCGACGACCTCGATCTCAGCCGGCCCGAGGACCGGCCGCGGGAGGAGATCGACTGGTCGGCGTCCGGGGAGTGAGCTACCTGCTGGACACCAAGGCCTTGTCCGAGTTGCGCAGGCGGAGGCCGGATCCACGGGTGACGAGCTGGTTCGATACCGCTCCTAAGGCCGAGCTGTATCTAAGCTGCCTCACCATCGGTGAGATCCGGCAGGGCATCGAGCGGCTGCGGCGCAAGGATGAGGTGCAGGCCAAAGCCATCGAGCGCTGGCTGGCCGGCCTGCGCCACTTTTACCAGGATCGCATCGTCCCGATCGACAGTGAGATCACCGAGCGCTGGGGCCGGCTCAGTGCCGCCACGACCCTGCCCGCGATCGACGGCCTGCTGGCCGCCACCGCGCTGACCCGGGACTGGACGGTCGTCACCCGCAACGTCGCAGACTTCGCCCCGTCCGGGGCGCGGGTGCTGAACCCGTGGGAACACCCGGGGTCATAGGGAGTGTGGATCGGGCGAGGCCGGGCAGGTCACGCTGAGGAGGCGATACTCACGTGACTCAGGACTCGGGCGAGGCGGGGCCCGAGCCGCCGCGGGGGGACAAGCGGCGGTATTTCGTGCTGATGGGGGTGTGCGTCACGCTGTTCGTGCTGTCCTGGGCGGTCGTGGACCGCTACTCGGTGCTGGCGGCGGTGATCATGTCGGCGGTGGCCCTGGTCATCCCGCCGTTGGCCGCCATCGTGGCCAACCGGGCCAGCGCCGTCGACCGCCGCCGTCCCTGAGCTTCGCGCCGCCCCGCGCGGGCCAGCCAGGCGCGCGCGGCGACGCCGGGGCAGCCAGCCTTTTGTTCAGCCGGCCTTTTGTTCGGCGTAGGCGTACCCGAACTGGAGAAAGTCCGAGCCGGCCAGGACCGCCAGGGTGGAGGCGGCCAGGCGGGTGGCCCGGGGTGCGAACACGTAGCCGGCGGTGAAGCCGGTGGACACCCACATTCCGAGGCAGAACGGGCAGGTGACGAGCTCGCCGATGGTCTTCTTGCTGCCGCTGACCCGGACATCCTCGGCCAGTTCGGCCGGTCCGGTGGTGCCTTCGAACCGGGTGAACGGGGCGCGCAGGGGGCTGGTCACCGGGTCCTTGGCCAGCAGGCGGCTCAGCTTGTGGGTGGCCAGCGTGGTCACGGCCGCGTCCCAGGGACTGATGCGCTCGGGCAGCGGGCGCCCGCTCAGTTTCGCGGCGACGGCGATGGCCCCGACCAGCCCGCCGTACACCGACATGGCCCCGGCGTAGCCGTTGAGGGGGAAGTCCTCACCGTGGGCGTACTTCTGTTCTTGGCGGCGCCAGCCGCTGGTCACACGGTCCTTCAAAGTCGTCAGCTCAGGCATGACGGAGCGCTACCCGGGATCCGCCGGCCCATGCGGCGCAGGTGTAGCCCGCACCTGGCCGGGTACCGGATGCCGGTGTTGCCGGTAACCACAGGGAGGGTGAGACGATGAGCGGTCAGCAGACCGTGGCGGTGCTCGGCGCCGGGGGCACGATGGGGTTCCCGATGGCCGCGAACCTCGCGCGGGCCGGCTTTTCGGTGCGGGCCTGGAACCGGTCGCGGGACAAGGCCGAGCCGCTGGCTGAGAACGGCGTGCAAGTGTTCGGCACGCCGGCCCAGGCGGCCGACGGGGCCAGTGTGATCCTCACCGTGCTGGCCGACACCGACGCCGTGCTGGCCGCGATGGACGGCCCGGACGGGGCGTTCGCGGCCCTGCCGCCAGCCGCGGCACCGGGCGGCCCCGAGGACGGCCCGATCTGGCTGCAGATGAGCACGATCGGGGAAGCGGGCACCGAGCGCTGCGCTGATTTGGCCGGCCGCCGGGACGTGACGCTGATCGACGCGCCGGTGCTGGGCACCAAACAGCCGGCCACCGAAGGGAAGCTGGTGGTCCTGGCTTCCGGGCCGGCCATGACCAGGAACCGGGTGCAGCCGGTCTTCGACGCGGTCGGGCAGAAGACGATGTAAGTCGGCGAGCACGGTGACAAGGACCTGGCCGCGACCTACCTGACCAGCGCACCACACCGGGACACCCCGTGACCGGGGCGGCCGACTAGCGCTCCAGGTGGCGGCCCGGCTCGGCTGGGTCAGAGATGGTGGCCCTGGTCGGTGGCGAGCACCGAATCGGCCGAGTCGCGGATTCGCTCGACCAGGCCCGCGGTGGACCGGCCCGGCAGGTACCCGACGGTGGTCACCCGGCCGCCGTAGATCTCCACCGCGAGACGCTCGGACAGGCTGTCCGCGTCGTGGTCACCGCCCTTGACGAAGAGGTCGGGACGCACGGCTTCCACCAGGTCCGTGACGCTGTCTTCGTCGAAGACGGTCACGTACTCGACGCAGCCGATCGCGGCCACGATCGCGGCCCGGTCCCCGGCCGGCATCATCGGGCGGCCGGTCCCCTTGACCTTGCGGACGCTCTCGTCGGAATGGACACCGACGACCAGCACGTCGCCGAGGGACGCCGCCTGCTGCAGGCACTCCACGTGGCCCCGGTGCAGGACGTCGAAGGAGCCGTTGGTCAAGACGATGCGATGCCCAGCCCGGCGGTGCCCGGAAAGGCAGCGCGCCAAGAGGTCAACGGGCCAGATCGAATTCAGTCGCCAGTCCTCGAACCGCACGTCCGCAACACCACTCTCGCATCGCTGTCTGTTTAACGCCTCCGCGCCCCGCTTCTGTCGTTCCCCCACTCACGGCCTAAAACGCACTATCGAGCGATAAGACGGAGCCGCGTTCGCGCTAGGCCAGATCCAGCACGCCGAATGAGCGGCCGTCCCACAGCCGGCGGGACGCCTCTTCCGGGTAGGGCCCGGTGGTCACCGGGTCGTCGTAGACGCGGGTCGGCCGGCCCGCGGGCTCGTAGACCGGCCAGCCGGTGAGTTTCCCGGCCGCGAACGCGGTCCAGTCCGCGCGCATCTGCTCACCCAGAGCCAGCGCCGGTCCGGGCACCGGGTTACCGAGCAGCAGCGGGCCGAAGTCGGACTGCGGCGTGCCGAACACGAGCGGGACGTCGAAGCCGTGACAGGCGCCGAACATCCCGCCCGCTCCGGGGGCGGGATAGGCCAGTTCGTACAGGCGCGCGACGCCGCCCGCCGCGACCTGCGCGGCCGCCAGGTGCAGGGCCGGCATCCGGAACAGCCAATCGGAGTAGACCAACTCGTACAGGCGCGCGGTATCGGCCCCGGGGTAGGCGGCCCGGTAGGCCTCCACCCCGCCGGGCTGGGGCGAGAACGCCGCCAGCGCGGCATCGATCTCGGCCGCGGCCAGCTCCGACCGGACCGTGAACAGGCGGCATTCGTCCCGGTTGTGCCCGACGATCAGCTCGATGTCGCGGGCGCGGCCCGCGGCCAGGGCCTGCCAGGGCGCGGCGGTCAGCACCTCGCCGTCGACCACCGGGGAGAACGGCGTCAGCGTGTGGGCGACAGCACCCCAGCGGTCCGCGTTCGGGCCGAACGAGGCCAGGATGGCGTCGCCCGCCGCGACCAGCCGGGCCGGATCCACGTCCCGGAGCGCGACGGCGGCCGGGGGCCGGCCCGCGTCGCCGTCGGTCGGGCCCAGGCC